>CAZVRZ010000164.1:0-11183 GCA_964629965.1 uncultured Anaerolineaceae bacterium | reverse complement strand
AGCTGCTTTCCGGCCGGCTTCTACCAACGCATTGCGCCGCGCCTCATCCATATCGAACTCCGTAGTACCATATCCCCTGGCAGGCAGGCGAATAACGAACTGTTCGTATTGATCGATCACCATCTTGTCATGAGCCTGTGTCACCGTATTGATCAGTTTCCCAATCCGCTGGATGGTTTTTAGCTGCTCCAATCCTCCCATCTTAGCAGTCCTCGATGGTGGAATATTTACCGAGGATGGCGCGCCTGGCACTTCCATATTTTCATCGATCAGAAAGCCCAGGATCTGGGCAGGACCAGCATTCTTTTGGCCCATCACATCCGTAACGTGCGCCTCGTTCGATAGGAAGAGCTCGATCGGAAAGTTGGATAACAGGCCCCCATCGACGATGGTATGACCTGTAATATTTTTACCCCTGTATTGCCCCCATTTCTCATCCCATGCGATCTCATGCCAGAGCAGCGGAAAACTCATCGACATGCGCACAGCATAGATCAATGGGCAGTCCGGCGCAGTATAGTGATTGAGCGCCAGCAGCCGGGCATCGGTTGTGTCCGAAGCGATCAAGGTCAGCTCAATTCCCGTCGCTTGATAATACTCTTCCAGGTTCATCTCGCCAAAGCAGCGCGGCGCACCCTGCTCGTATTTTCCCCAATCGACGCTGCAAACACCTTCACTTAGCTTTCTCTTCATCCAGTCCAAAAAATACTGCCCCGCATAGAGACCGCCGTACTCGAAGAAAAAAAGCATCTGGTTGAATAGGGGAGAATTTCCCAACACCTTTACCAGTGCATCATCGAGGCCTTCCTCGATAAAATCCGGGATAAAAATGGAATTTGTCTCGCGCAGCAGTTTCCGAAAAGCACTCTCTTTCAGCTGCTCCGCGTTCAAGGGAGGTGGCAGTTCTAGAAACCCTTTGAAAACCGGCTCCCCATTTTGCTCTTCGCAGAGCGCAGCAGCCATTTCCTGGGCGGTGTAACCGGCGGCCATGAAGGTTGCCATAATTGCGCCCGCCGAAGCCCCCATCACCCGTGCCGGTCTGAACCCCCGGCTTTCAACTTCCTGAAGAGCGCCTACAAATGCCATCCCCTTGGCTCCACCACCCTCAAAAACCATATCGTATTTCATAGACCATCTTCCTTCCTGGCAACGGACGAGAAGCAAGCCATTTGATAAGTAGAAACGGTAAGCGCCTGTCTTTACTCCTGTGGATCAACAATCCAGTCTATGCGCAGGGCTTATACGCCCATTTTCAGACCGCGACCAGCTTGTTCGTGAGTTCTCGCCAGGTCGGAGTAGTGCCGGCAGAAGTAAGCGCTTTCTCGTTTCCCAGATTCACATTCTCATCTTTTTTATCCCCGTAACAATACGTATTGAATCTTCCCGAAGGATGTACCTCGATTTTGATGGTTCCGGTTTTGGCCGCATCCGGATTATCGGTAAGCGCCACGATCGGTGTGCTTGACTGGCCTGAAAAGCGCATGAAGATCACCGAGCCGATCAGATCAGGGATCTTGTCTTTGCCTCCTGGATCTGAAGATACCACGATCAGCCTGGGTTTGAGCTTTTCGAGCCGCTCGAACTGCGTTCCATTCGCGCTGCCATGATGAGCAGAACGCAGTACCGAGCAATTACCAGCCAGCATTTGCTCGTTATCGAAATGCGCCCAGGTTTCCATCTGTGCATCGCCGGCGATCACCATGCGAAATCCCATCCAGTTCAGTTGGCTGATGATCGAATAATGGTTCGTATTTAAGTTGCCTGCTTGATAAAGATCTTCGATGAACTGGTTAGAAGGTCCCAGAAGCTCCACCACGAAGGTGTTCGGATTGACCACCGGGCTGTGATCGGGATAGATTTGCGTATACCCGGACAAAAAGTTAATCGGGATGCCTTTCGATACCGCAGTATTGATAATATTGTTATAGCTCGGCGTGCTATTTTCTACGTGGCGTACCGAGGTGAGCGTGAGCACCTTCACCTTGTAAGTGTTCAGCAACGGAATGATACCGCTGTAATGATCGTGGTGTGGATGCGAGATCACAATCTGATCGATCAGATCGCCTTCCCCAAAACTCAGGCTCTTCAATAGCTGGATGATTTTCTTACCGTTAGCCGCATCGATCACCAATATCTTGTTTCCCGGCGTGGCGACAATCGTTGTATCGCCTTGCCCCACGTTCAAGCAGTATATCCATGATTTCCCATTCGTATTTACAGGCATAATATTCTTCTCCTCTGGATCAACGCTCTGTATCTTGCCGGTTGCTCAGGCGGCGAAAAACCTGTATGGCATCTTCGCCATCCGTCATAGGGGGTGCGCCAAAAATTTTCGGCGTCGCGGCAGACTCGGTAAGGACATCACGCCCCAATGTACCCTCCACCGGTTTCGCAACCGCCGCACCCGTTTGATCACCTTTTTTTCCACTGAGATAGGCTGCCAGGCTGGTTTCTTCGATCATGCCGGATTCGGGAAGCAGATTCTTACCTGCCAAATCCAAATAAGCCTTGCGAAGCTTTTCCGGCAAGCAGCTCAACTTGATGCCAAACTCGTTAAACCCGTCTGTACTGAGCTCGACCTCAATTCCCTCCGGATAATACTTCGAAAGATTCTCTCTAGAAAGCTTATTTTTAGCGACTTGTTTATAATCCTTTGCTGGAATCCAACAAAGAAGATAACCGGGTCTTTTCTTTTCCTGAGGATAGATAACAATTGCGGCCGGTAGTTTTATCATATTCTTCTCCCTTTTCGTAAGATCAACCGATCTGGCGATCACATCAAAGCTAATTTCAGGATCCTAAAAGATATTATATACCACTTGGCACTTGCCCTTTTCCCAAAGCGCAAGTAAGATTGTCCCATTCGGCGCCCCAAAAACTGACATCATCCCCGGTAAATATTCCTGGATGGTGGGATTCGAGCGAGATTATGACCGGTATCACCCTTTTATACCATCCCCGAGATGGGAACCAGGAAATCGAAAAAATTCGCCACCTGTTGGCCCAGCACTTCAACGCGCAAGACATCATCGAGGTACCTGCCGGCTCCCAGGCAGCCGACAATCCGGCTCTATGCCTGCAGGGCTGCCAGGTGCTGCTGGTCGTCTTTGGGCGCAGTTGGGCGCTGGCAGAAAACTCCCACCAGCAAAAGTATCTCCTTGATCCAGGCGACCCGATGCGCCTGCTGCTTGAAAAAGCCATCCAGGATCTCCTGCCGGTCATCCCGATTCTGATCGAGCCTGGCGACCTGCCGCTGCCAGAGAACCTGCCCGCAACGCTAAATGGGCTGTATGATTACCAGGAGATCAAGTTACGCTCAGAGCCTTACTTCAAACTGGACTTCAAACGCCTGGTTCAAAAGATCGAGACGATCCTGGTTACCTCAGCGGAATATGGCGAACTGGCCCAGAGCGAGGAGTTACCTGGAGAGGCTCATACCAGAGAAAAAACTTTCACCCAGCGGGGTAAGCGCGGCCAGCCGGAAGATGTGGATTTTTTGATGGAAAATCTGGCCCTTCTGGAAGATTTCGCCGCCACCCGCCTGGTGGATTATGCGCTCAGCCTGGTGCGGACCAGGGCGGGTGTGGAGCGCATCCACCATTATCTATTTCATGGTGAGTTGATCCAGCGCAACTATGCGGCATTGTTCTTCAAGCGAAAAAGCATGGTGCACATCCTGGAAAAAGCGGTAGCGGCAGGGGCAGTCGATCGAGAGCAAGCCTTTTCCCGCTAAAATATTTTCCACATTCAACCAATTTCATGTATAATGTGAACTAGTAAATTTACAAATAGATTAGGAACAAATAGCGTACTGCTGCGCAGTTCATTTTTTGTTATTCTGATTATCGGCGCGGCAATGGCTTTGCGATACATATAACTCAGTGCATAAGAGTGTTCGTGAAATTGACCTGTTATTGGATTTGCTGGTTTAAAATGGTAGAAAGCCGGATTTTAGCGATTGACCGAGAAAAAACGACAGGCATTTGAATACCTGATTATGGAAACGTAACGATCTGCATCGTTTACGAATCCTATTAATTCGATCACACTGAACGCGCTCAATTGAGAAGCGCCCTCGCATAGCACAGCCGCGGCCTGCCTGGCAGGTTGGAGGCTGTTTGTTTTAAGAAAGCAGCGAAGCGAGATGTTGAGTGGAAAGATCACCGCGCTAAAAATTCAAAAGCGTAATGCCCAACGGGTGAACGTTTACCTGGATGGCGAATATGCTTTCGGGTTAGCGCGTATCACCGCCGCCTGGCTGCATTTGGGCCAGGAATTAAGCGCCGAAAAAGTCGCCGAACTGCTCTCTGCAGATAATCTCGAGGTGGCTTACAACCGCGCCTTGCGTTTGCTCGAGCATCGCCCTCGCAGCGAGGCTGAAATCCGGCGCAAGCTTGCAGGAGATGAATTTCCCGAAGAGGCCATGGATGCCGTTCTAGAACGTCTACGCCGCAGCGGGCTGGTGAACGATGAACAATTTGCCAAAGCATGGGTCGAGAACCGGGTGGAGTTCCGTCCTCGCAGCCGAAGAGCCCTGGCGGCCGAGATGCGCCAAAGAGGTTTATCCACCGACACAATCCAAGAGGCGTTAAGCGATTGGGCGCCCGAGGATGAGGAAGAAATGGCTTACCAGGTAGCATTAAAATATTCACGCAAGCAGGGGGATAAAGAGCTGGAATGGATCGAGTTCAAGCGCAAACTGGGCAGCTACCTGGCCCGGCATGGATTCAATTATGATGTGATCCAACCGGTTCTAGAACGTATCTGGCAAGCCCAAACAGAAAGCGAAAAGGATTCCAATCGCTCAATTTAATGAGACACTGAAAGGTAACGACTATGGGTTTAGATAATGTGATCGTATGGATAATTGTGGGAGGCATTTGTTTGATTTTGGGTGCCGTGCTCGGTTATTTGGTTGAGCACTTTTTACAGACGCGCTCCAAGCAGCGAAATTATGAGGCGGCAGACAAGATCATCAATAATGCCAAAGAAGAGGCCGCAGCCATAGAATTACAGGCCAAGGAAAAAGTCTTGCAGGGCCGCCAGGCAGCCGAAGCCGAAGCTGCCCGGCGCAGAGCCGAAATCACCAAAGAAGAAGACCGTTTAAACCGCCGCCGAGAAGAGCTGGATGTTCGCCTGGATCGCCTTGAAAAGCGCGAGCAAACCATTAACAAGCGCCAAAGCGCGCTGGATCGCCGCGCCAACGAGGTCGAAAAATTATATACTGATGAATTGGAAGAGCTTCAACGCATCTCTCAAATGAGCGTGGAAGAGGCGCGCACCATGCTGCTAGCAGAAGTCGAGAAAGATTCTCGTAATGATATGGCGCGTATCATCCGCCAGATTGAGCAGGAAGCACGCGAAGAAGGCGAAACGCGCGCCCGTGAGATCGTCTCAACCGCTATCCAGCGCGTGGCATCCGAACATGTTTCTGAAGTCACCACCTCGGTTGTGAATATTCCTTCTGACGAAATGAAAGGACGCATCATCGGCCGCAATGGGCGCAATATCAATGCCTTCGAACAGGCCGCCGGTGTAGACGTGATCGTGGATGACACGCCCGAAGCGGTCACCATATCTTGTTTCGATCCGGTGCGGCGTGAGGTAGCCCGGCGAGCACTGCAGAAACTGGTTAACGATGGCCGTATCCACCCGGCGCACGTTGAAAAAGTTCTCAAGACTGAGCAAAAAGAAGTAGAGCGCGCCATCGTTGAGGCCGGTGAACAGGCAGTATACGATGCCGGCGTTGGCGGTCTGCATCCTGAGGTGATGAAAATGCTTGGGCGGCTCAAATTCCGCACCTCTTACGGCCAAAACCAACTATCACACGCGGTGGAAGTAGCCAAGCTATCCACTGTGATCGCCGCTGAGTTGGGCGCAGATATTGAAACTGCTAAAATGGCCGGGCTACTGCACGACCTGGGCAAAGCAATGGATCATAACATGGAAGGCACGCATGCTCAACTTGGGGCAGAGTTTGCCAAGAGATATGGAGTATCTGCCAAGGTTGTC
This sequence comes from uncultured Anaerolineaceae bacterium, assembly GCA_964629965.1. Lineage (GTDB taxonomy): Bacteria > Chloroflexota > Anaerolineae > Anaerolineales > UBA4823 > CAZVRZ01. The sequence continues at coordinate 5,171 of CAZVRZ010000164.1, read as the reverse complement.
AATGCCATTGCATCACACCACCATGAGAACGAACAAGAAAGCATTGAAGCCGTCATCGCCGAAGCTGCTGATGCAATCTCAGGCGCCCGCCCCGGCGCCCGCCGAGAAAGCCTGGAACAATATATCAAGCGCGTGCGCGCTTTAGAAGATATTGCGAATTCTTACAAGGGAGTCAGCCAAAGCTTTGCACTCCAGGCCGGCCGCGAAGTGCGCATTTTTGTGAAGCCGGAGGATATTGACGATCTAGAATCGATCCGCCTGGCACGCGATATTGCCAAGCAGATCGAAGACAGCATGCAGTATCCCGGTCAAATCAAGGTAACTGTGATCCGAGAAACACGCGCCGTAGATTACGCCAAGTAAGTATTATAGCGGCGTTCCAACCCAACCGTTGTCTCAGGCCCATGCCCGCATAACAGGCGGGTCTGGTCTGGCATTGTCAGGATCTGGTCACGAATACCATCGACCAGTAAGTCGTAGTCGCCTCCCGGCAGATCGGTGCGCCCGATGCTATCCTGGAAGATCACATCGCCGCAAAAAGCCAGGCTTTGCGCGGCACAGTAATAGACCACGTGTCCCGGCGTATGCCCAGGAACATGCCGCACCTCAAACTGCACCGCGTCCAGGAGCAGGTGCTGGCCATGTTCCAGACTGGCGGTTGGTTCGGGACCCAGGTCGAGGTGCATGCCAAATAACGGCGCACAGCCTTGCGAGCGCCATAGAGAAAGATCGGCTGCATGCATGGCAACCTCCGGTTCTGGACGGAGCCCTTTGACAATCGTTTGTATACCGCCAATGTGATCGAAATGAGCATGCGTCAGCCAGATAGAAACGATCTGCCAGCCTCGCTGCCTGGCCTCCGCCAAAATAACCTCGCCATCCCAGGCAGGATCAACTACTGCGGCGGTACCCCTGGTTGTGTCGGCCAGTAGATAAACATTGGTTTGCACTGGGCCCAGGATAAACGAAACAACTTCCAGCATGGGCTATCTACGTCGCGAGCGGGAGCGTTTGGACTGGGGCTTCTTCATCGCTCCCAAGACAGTCTTGACAATGTCCTGCAAGCCAAACATCGAACCGATCACCGCACCAACACCGCCCATCAAGCGCGCTGCAGATCCGCCAATACCGAACAAGTTCTGCACTTCTACATCGATCACCTGCGCCGAGATTGTCCGCTCGCTAACCTGCCCCTCTACCAGGGGAAAGAAACGCAGCTTTAGCCAAACCGTGCCGCGATAGCTGCCCACTTCGGCGGCGCGCACACTCCAATAGAATGTAACGGCCTCTCCAGGTCGCAGCGATTGGTCCACCGGACCTGCCGGGGATATTTCCAGACCGCTGATCTCCAATTGAGCTTCCGCAAACACACTGTGTGTATCATACAGGTTGGGAATCAAGACCGTTTGCCCCCTCGTTTCATGCCCTTCGATCTCGGCAGTGGGCGTCAGGTTACCCTGATCATCCACCTCCAGGGTTAGGCGAACCACATCAGAATCACCTGCACGCATAACAGGAGGCCATTCCAGGGTTAAAAATCGCTTCTCATGGATAGCAGGAGGAAAAACTCTGATATCCGGAACATCCGGTTGAATATTTTGGCTCTCTGGCAAAACCCCTTCTGGAGCGACCGCAGGCGTGATAGTCGCCGCCACCGTCTCGGCTTCCGCAGGAGAGGTTGGTTCGGTGGGCAAAGTCGTGGCAGCAGTACAGCCAAACAAAACAGGCACAACAGCCAGGACAAGTAGACTGGGTGCCAGTAAGGCTATCAGATTGCGGCAAAACCGGTACAAAATGCTGCCGCAAACACCTTTTTTAAGCAGCACAGGTGTCCTCCTTTTTTCCATCAAAACCAGGCCCTCATAGCCGGCAGCCAGCTTTCAGGGGTCGGTAGTTGCAAGTCGCCCGGGTCGATGGGCAGCGTTTGCACTGCCGGGTCATACGGCCAGAATCCCCAAATCAACAACCCAATCGAGGCCAACAATAATAACAAGATGAATAAACGCTTGATTGTTCTCATACCTTCATTATACCGAAAAATAAGACATTATCCGCTGATTTACCCCGAGCGCCGGGATATAACTTGGCTTGCACACAAATGCATGCTAGACTAAAGCATATACTCCCAAATACAGGAGGTTTGAATGCTGCGTCACCCACCAGAACCCTTTCGCATCAAGATGGTGGAACCAATTCGCCTGATCGATCCAGAAGCCCGCGAGCATGCCCTGCAACAGGCAGGCTACAATCTTTTTAGTTTACGTGCCGAAGATGTATTCATCGATCTGCTCACCGACTCGGGCACCGGCGCGATGAGTCATTACCAGTGGTCGGCGCTCCTGCAAGGCGATGAGTCTTATGCCGGCGCTCGATCGTATTATCGCTTATCAGAAACTATGCAGCAAATCTTTGGCTTCCGTTTTTTTGTGCCTACGCACCAGGGTCGCGCCGCCGAAAATATCCTCAGTGCCTTGTTCGTCAAGCCCGGCAGCGTTATTCCCTCCAACATGCACTTTGATACCACAGATGCCAATATCCGGGCGCGCGGCGGCCGGCCGGCCAACCTGGTTATTGCCCAAGCCGGCCAGCCGGCCAATCGTCATCCTTTCAAAGGAAACATGGATATCGATCGGCTGCGCACATTTATCGTGGAAACCGGCCCACAAAATATTCCTTTTGGCATGATCACGATCACGAACAATGCCGGCGGCGGACAGCCGGTGTCACTCGAAAACATCCGCCAGGTTTCAGCAACTTACCATGAGTTTGGCTTGCCTTTCTTCATCGATGCTTGTCGCTTTGCCGAGAATGCTTATTTCATCAAGCTGCGCGAACCAGGTTATGCGAACAAATCCACGCGAGAGATTACCCGCGAGATTTTTTCGCTGTCAGATGGGGCCACGATGAGCGCCAAAAAAGACGCCATCGTCAATATCGGCGGCTTTTTGGCAATGAACAGCCTCGAGCTTTACCAACGCGCCTGTAACGAATTGATCCTGAGAGAAGGCTTTCCAACCTACGGCGGGCTGGCGGGGCGCGATCTTGATGCCATGGCAACCGGTTTGTGGGAAGGGTTGGATGAAGATTACCTGGCTTACCGCCTGGGCCAAACTGCCTACCTGGCCGAATCAATCCTCCGGGCCGGCATCCCCATCATCGAACCACCGGGAGGTCATGCGGTGTATATCGATGCCGGGCACTTCCTTCCTCATGTTCCCCCAAGCGAATTTCCAGGCCAGGCATTGGCGGTGGAGCTATATCGTCAGGGAGCGATCCGCACCGTTGAAATTGGCTCTGTCATGTTCGCGCACCCCGATCCAGAAACCGGCCAACTAATTCACCCTGAACTCGAGCTGGTGCGCCTGGCGCTTCCCCGGCGGGTGTATACCCAAAGCCACCTTGACTATATCGTCGACACCCTGGTCAAAATAGCAGCCCGTCGCGAACAGGTCGGCGGTTATCGCTTCACATATGCACCAGATTTGCTGCGCCATTTCACGGCGCGCTTCCAACCGGCATGATAGGGTTTAGGGGTTATGGGTGAGACTGCAGCCCACAGGCCCCATTTCCTCTCAAGTAAAAAAACCTCAAAATCACTTCGTGTGCTATTGACAGATCAAATGAGGAGTGATAACCTTGTGCCCGTTGTTATGTGAACGTTTACATTGAACAATAATACGCCAAAAATGTTCAAAAAACCAATCATTGGAGTGAGAAGATGACTGAACGTATTTCGGGAACCGTTAAATGGTTCAATACTACCAAGGGGTATGGTTTTATCGGCCACGCAGCAGGCGATGATGTTTTCGTGCATTACTCATCCATCATGTTTGATGGATATAGAAAGCTCCAGGAAGGCCAGAAAGTGGAGTTTTCTATCGAAGAAGGACCAAAAGGACTGCAGGCTATCAACGTTATTCCTCTGTAAGGCTTCCACCTGATTATCACAACTGCATATCGTTTCGTTCAAGTAGGGCAATTTTCAGAATATTAATTGCCCTATCTTCGCGTCTTCAGCAACCACCAGCTCGGGTCCAATCGTTTAAGCGGAAAAGAGTATAATACCGCATAGATCCTAAGGCTCTGCCTTTAGATCAACACATCATGACAGACCCGGTACGAAAAACGCTGTTGGTCTCAATAAGAAAGAACAACGTGGAAGACGACACTTATACTTCAAAACAAGCGGGCGAAATCTATATTTCTGTGGATATCGAAACCGCCGGGCCATACCCGTTTGAGTATTCCATGCTTTCAATCGGAGCATGTACTACGGGAGAGACGCGGCAAACATTTTATGTTGAGCTGCAACCGCTCAATGACAAAGCTACTCCAGAGGCTCTGGAAGTCAGCCACCTTTCCCTAGAACGATTAGCGCAAGAGGGTTTGCAGCCCGCCGAAGCCATGCGCCAGTTTGCGCGCTGGCTGGCTGAACAAACACCGGTTGGACAGCGACCGGTTTTCGTGGCATTCAATGCCGGGTTCGATTGGATGTTCGTCAACGCTTATTTTCATCATTTCCTGGGCTTCAACCCCTTTGGGCACACTGCTCTAGATATCAAGGCCCTCTATATGGGCCTGTTTCGTGTCCAGTGGCGCGAGACGTCGATGCGCTATATCAGCAAGCGCTTGATGGGAGAACACCAACTCAGCCACCATGCTTTGCATGATGCCATCGACCAAGCCGTTATTTTTGAGAAATTGTTAACAACAAAATAAGAACGCAGCGCAGGAGGTATTATGTCTCAAGGAACTATATCTCAACCGGGCGCCGATCTACAGAATATTATTGCCTCAGCCCAACGTCTCGGCGTGGAGTTGGATGAAACCGAAGCCCTGCAATGGATCACTGCCATGGCAGCCGCCCAGTCCGAGACCAGCGAGATTACCGTTGACAGTCGCAGTGGTGTCTTCGGCCACAAAATCGTCATGCTGGATTTCAACTCGGAAGATTTAGCGCATTTTAGGCGAATCGGGAAATTGGTCGAGTTCGATGATCAACCGGGATTGGTAGAGACTGCCCTGGCGCTATCCGGCTCATCGGCTCAATCGAAGATCCAGACCTACCCAGGAGATTGTGATTACTTCGAGCGCATCAACATTCTGGCAGAAACGCGTGAAAAAGCCTGCGCCATCCTGGCCAAAATAATGCTCCAAAAAGCGATGGATAC
>CAZVRZ010000163.1:0-11255 GCA_964629965.1 uncultured Anaerolineaceae bacterium | reverse complement strand
AGTGGCAGCGCTGGTGGCTGCTGAAATGTCTGCCGGTGTCTCGCCAGACCAGGCGCTGCAGCGCGCAGCGGTGCTGCCCGGACCGTTGACCAGCTTGCTATCAGACGTGCTCGCTTATTCGCGCAGCGCTGGACGCCCGCTGTTCGGGCGCAAGCCGGTACGTGGTGCGCTGGTCGAAGTTTTTTCTCAAGCTGACCTGCCAGAATTATTATCCTTTGCCGCTCAACTAGATCTGGTGGCCGAAAAAGGCGTGGCCGGGGCGATGCTGATGAACGAGGTTGCCCGCACGTTGGGCCGGGAGTACCGCTCGCGCCTGGATAGCGAAGTAGAGAAGCTCAACGGGAAGCTCATGCTGGCGACGGCAGTGTTCTTCTTTATCCCCTTCGTGCTGGTTATCCTGGGCAGTTTCATGGCGCCGGTGATGGTGATCTTCGGGTAATCGTCATGCAGATGCTCCCTGAACTCTCCGAGTGCTTAGCCAATGAGCTGGCGCGTGGGATCAGCAGCGTGGCTGAGCCTTATCGCAACCGCCTGGTGGCCTTGCTCAAGGTGCAATCTCACTCAGAACTGGCGAATTTAAAGGATGATCTGGCCACCTGGTTTGCCCGGATAAAAACGCCGGCGATGGTCAGGAAGTACACCCAGATACGCCAGCTGGTTCTGGAAGCGGAGCGGATTTTCGGCGAGGAGGTACTTTCTTGAAGCCGCGCCTAATCTTCCTCCTAGAATTCGCCGGGTTGGCTTTTTGGATCGCCCTGGGCGGGCTGCGCCTGCTCGACGCCTGGCAGAACGCCCAGATTATTCCAGCTTTACTGGCCGCCCAATCCGGGCTGATCGCCTGGCTACTGATCACCCGCGGCCGGCAAGCCGTCGAAGTACGCTGGCCGCAGAAGCTCGTAGCCTGGGCTTCCGCTCTACTTCCCCTGGCACTGCGCATTTATCAAGAAGCGCTGATAGGGCAAGCCATTACTGGCCTGGGTCTTCTGCTCGTGCTGTGGGCGCTGGGTACGTTGGGGCGCTCGTTTGGCATAGCTCCAGCAGACCGCGGCCTGGTCAAAGATGGCCCGTATCGCTTCATTCGTCATCCGATGTACCTGGGTGAGCTGATCTCTCTGTCTGGGGCAGTAATCGGCGACCCAACGACCTGGAACATTGCTCTGGTCATCGTTCTTTTTGTCAGCCTGCTGCTGCGCATATGTTGGGAAGAGCAGGCTGTATTCAACTATGGCACTTACGCCGGGCGCGTGCGCTGGCGTTTGATTCCCTACATCTGGTAACCCAAGGAGTATCTATGGACACAAAAAACATGAGTATGAAAGCCCTCGGCAGCCTGATCGCAGGCATTCTCGGTCTGACCCTCCTGCCCCTGATCGGCTCGATTGGCGCGATCGTCCTGGCGGGCATGGCCGACAATGAACTGGCGACCAACCCATCGCTGGATGGAAAGGGCCTGGCAAAGGCCGGGCGCATCATGGGCTACATTGGCGTGGCCCTGGGTTTGTGCGGCTGCCTGTTCACAATCGTCAGTTTCATCTTTGCCGGTATGGGGCAAGGCTACTCTGGCGCAGCCCTGTTCCCGGTAATGCCTTTCTAAAGGAGCAAACGCCATGAAAACGTTCTCTGCTTTTGCAGGTGTGTTCTTGATCCTGGCATTGGCTTTTCTGGCCAGCGCGCCGGTTGACCCGGCTAATGCCCAACAAAGCTATGACCACTCGATTTACCTGCCGCTCGTGATGCGAAATTACGATGGCACAGTCATCACACCAACGCCCACTCCTACGCCAACCCCAGCGCCGCTGGTGCCGGAGAGCGCATTCGGTGTCAATACCAGTTCGCTGGATGCGGCTGGCGGAGTGACCGAGATCCTCAACGCCGGTTCAAGTTGGACGCATACCAGCCAGGTAGTTAACTGGGCAGATGTGGAACCAGAGGAAGGGCAGCGCAACTGGGATGTCCTAGCCGGACTGGATGCACAGTTGCAGGCTGCGAACAGCCTGGGGCTGCGTGTTGTACTAACCGTAGACAACATCCCCGCCTGGGCACATGCATCTGGCGTAACCTGCGGTCCGGTGCTGCCTGAGAAGCTGCTCGCTCTGTCAGCGTTCCTGCACGACCTGGTGCAGCGCTACAGCGCCGAGCCTTACCAGGTGCAAACCTGGGAACTGTGGTCTGAGCCAGATGTGGCAGGCGAGGCTGGCTGTTGGGGCGACCCTGCTGATTCTTACTATGGCGGCGGGGCGTATGCGGCCATGCTGGCGGCAGTCTACCCGCAGATCAAGGCAGCCAGCCCCGAAGCGCAGGTATTGGTGGGCGGGCTGCGCCTGGAATGCGACCCAAACAACCCGCCCGGCGGGAAAGACTGCTCCAGCAGCAATTTCCTGGAAGGCATCCTGCAAGCGGGCGGCGGCGCATTCTTCGATGGCGTCAGCTTCCACGCTTCAGACGGCTTTGCGGTCTATGATTTGCCCTGGGGCACAGCTTACCAGTACAGCAACTACAACTGGCACAGCTATTGGCACACCAGCGGCCCGGTGGTAATTGCCAAAGCCAACTTCATCCATAACCTGTTGACCGAATACAGCGTGACCGGTAAGGCGCTTTACAACACCCAATCGGCGATCCTGTGCGCCAGCTGCCAGGATGTGCCAGTGTTCGAGACGGCCAAGGCCAGTTACGTGGCACAGGTTTACGCCACCGCCATGTCGCTCGGTTTTGAAACCAATATGTGGGAAAGCTTGCTCGGCTGGCAAAATTCCGGCCTGATGTCAACCAACCTGACCCCGCTTCCAGCTTACCAGGCTTTCCAGATTGCACGCGAGAGCATTGGCCCGGCAACGTATACCGGCGAAGTGCTCTCCAGTGACGTGGGCGGAGCGCCTGGCATCCGTGGCTTCAAGTTCGTTCATGAAGATGGCCGCCAGGTTTGGGCGCTGTGGTATGTCTCGATGACTGAACCGTCTCACGCCGTTACCTTTACCGTTCAGCCGGGCGCCGCCTGGGATATGCTGGGCAATCCGTTGGATCTGTCCACCGGCCTGGTGGTTGGCGTTGATCCGGTTTACGTGGAGTGGACTCCATGAGGAGGGGAAATTCATGAAACGATTATTCCGTAAAGTCCATTATTGGTTCCTGATTGCGCTTTTCGTACTCGTGCTTGGACAGGCCGGAACCCCCGCCCATGCCGGCGCGCCGCAAGCGCCCACCGGCGATGAGCCAGCGTTGATTTCAATCACAGCCTCGCCCAACCCGGTTTCACGCACCGGCACGCTGACAATAACGGCTGTGTTCTCCGATCCGCAGGGCGCATCAACATTGGACCGGGCCTACCTGGGCTTCAGCAACTGCACCCAGGCGGTTGGCGAGGCCTACGCCAGCAACTTTGAGCGCAACCTGTCTAACTACTTTGGCAGCAACGTTTTTCTCGGCTCCCTGTTCTATGGGGCGGCGATTGACAATACCGGCGCAGCCTGTACCGGCGGCCAGTATGGCAACGTGCCCTGGAGCTATACGGCTCCACTCAACAATGCTTATGGCACGAGCACACTGACTAGTGTGACCAAGCAGCAGATCTCGCCCAGCCAGTTGAGCGTCGCCTGGACGATTGCCCTGAACAACTTCCCGGTGGGCACATACAACATCTACTACATGCTCAAAGACACCACCGGCCTGTACCAGACTGGCACGGGAGCAGCACAATGGGATAAGTTGATCTCGATCACCGTCGCAAACCCTACTGCCACGCCTACTCGAACCCCGACGCGCACGCCAACATCTACCGCTACCCGCACCCCAACCGCCACGGCGACACGTACGCCAACGCCGACAGCCACGTTCACGCGCACACCCACCCGTACAGCCACTCGCACCTCAACTGCAACGGCCACCCAAACGCGCACGCCCACACGAACGCCTACGAACACGGCTACCTTCACCCCAACGCCGGTTCATAACGATCCTCCCAGCCTGTTAGGCGTAACCATCTCACCAAACCCGGCTTTCCCCAACGATACCATCACGTTTACCGCCCAATTCTACGATCCGCAGGGCGGCAATACCATCGAGCGCGCTTACCTGGGTTTCTCGGATTGCGTTGTACCTACAGGCGAAGGTTACCTGAGCTACTTCGAGCATAATTTCGCTAATTTCTGGGCCAGTATGACCAACATCGCTCCTTGGCAGTGGACTCAGGCAGCAATTAACAACACAGGCGGTTCATGTGCGCCGGGCGGCCAGGGCCAGGGCGGTTACGTATGGAATACGGTTGCTCCTTACGTCAATGCCTGGAGCACCACCACTCAGACCAACTGGACAAAGAGCGTTTCCGGCAACGTGGTCACGCTTACCTGGAGTGTGCAGCTCACCAACTTCCCTGTCGGGGCGTACAGCCTGTATTACATGGTGCGCGACCTGCCGCAGTTATTCCAGAACGGCACAACCACCGCAGTATGGTGGAAGGTAAATGGCGTGGCCTTCTCGGTGCGCGCCGGCGACCCGCTGACTAATGTCAATGCTTACCGCGCCCTGGCTAACCTGCCTACTGTCTCAATGAATGACGGTTGGAGCCAGGGCGACCAACTCCACGCCCGCTATGTGGTCAAGAATAACGCCCTGGTGCATCCCGAAGATCCGGCCAACCCCTGGTACACCTTGGATGGCGATGCTGCTGGGCAGTCGTCAAATGTTCTGGCCGCAACGGATACCGCCATGCAGGATGTTTCTGCCATAGATAAATTGATGAGCGGGCCGTTCCACGCTGTGAATGTGCTCGATCCACGCCTGCAAACCATTGGCTTTGGTTCCTACCGCGAACTGGATGGCGGCCTGCAAATGGCGGCTGCGTTGGACACCTTCCGCGGCCTGGGCGACCCGACCGGCAGCTTCCCGATCTTTTACCCGGCGCAGGGTAAAGTGCTGCCGGTACGTATGTATTCGGGCGGCGAAACGCCCGACCCGCTTTCGGCCTGTCCTGGGTACACCACGCCTTCTGGCCCGCCGATCATCGTCCAGTTCGGGTCCGGGTTTACATCGGTCAACGTGACAGCGCATACCTTCAAACAGGGCACAACCAGTTTGGAGCATTGCATCTACACCGAAACTAGCTACACCAACCCCAATCCAGAACACCAGGCCCTCGGGCGTAGCTTCCTGTCCAGCCGCGATGCGGTGGTGATCATCCCGCGCAATCCCCTGACGCCAGGCGCTTCGTACACCGTTTCGCTGACCGCCAACGGACAAACCTACACCTGGTCATTTGGCGTGGATTTGAACGCTGTGGGAGCGCTGCCTGGGCAGTTCATTGCCCCACCTGGGGAACAACCGGTTCCAACAGCTACCCCATTACCGCCTTTACCCACGTTAACGCCCTGCGAGCAGTCCATGATCCGGGCCGTGGAAGCCAATGGGTGGGGTGTTCCAACTTATACCAATACAGTGGATGGTGGGGCGTGGTCGCTTACCGGCGTGGCCGGCAGCCTGCGGGAATGGCAGTGGGATTTCTACCGGGATGGGCCGGTGTTCGATCTGGTGCAGGTCTACTACCAGCATAAGACCATGCGTTATCCGTTATGGGCGGCGGTGGGCGTTACGCTGCCGCCCTACTACACCGTTCACGACGCGGTTTCACAGGAATACTACGAGCAGCAGGGGCATGGTGACCAGCCATACTATATGTCTTTCGTCGAAGGTGCTGATACGCGCCAGGAAGTGCTGGCATTGTTCGGCCAGCCTGGTCAGTATCTGGTTACCTTGCAAGTAGACGGGCCATTTGTTTCGGCGGAAGGTATTGATTGGGAGCGCTGCGAGCCAGGCGACTCTGAATACTGCATCCTGGCGCGCTTCTTCGAGAGTCTATCGCCGCCGATGGAGGATATCCCTTTTCAAGGAGAAAGTAACCTGTTCATCCATACCGGTTCGGCTTCGTCGCACCCGATGTATGGTTTCCTGATCTGGCCGATGCGTGTTGAGCAAACCCTGAACCTTTGCCCGGTTCCAAGGCTGGAGCCAATTGAACATCCATTTCGGAGAGGAGAAATCTATGCAGAATAAACCAGACGGCGTCTTTGACATCCACCGTATCAGTCAATCGCGTTGGTTGTGGATCGTTGGATCACTTGTAATTGTTTTGCCCCTGGTGATTGGCTTGATAGTGGTCGTTGGCCGCGCCTACGGGCCGTTATTTCGAGAGTTTTTCGCCTCGGGCAATTTAAATCCCCCATCGGCGACAGTCACACCAACCGCTGATCTGGATTTGACTCCTACCAACCCAGTCCCTGCAAAGCCAACCGAAGCGCCAACTGCAACGCTAAAGCCAAGCCCCACACTCAAACCGCCGCTGACACTGGCCTGGTCAAAGGAGTACAGCCAGGTTTATCTACGCCAGGAGCCTGGCGGTACAATTATTCGCCAGCTCGACAATGGCAGTTCTGTGCTTGTCTCCGAGACACAAACCGTGCAAGGCATGGAATGGGCGCACGTGCTGTACTTCGATGGCAAGGAAAATGTGGAAGGTTGGATCGCTGCTTCGCTGGTTTTTACAATTCGGAGCGATCTGCCGTCCGCCCAGGTTATTGGCGAGAATGGCGCCAATCTGCGGGCTGAACCGGGCGGTACATTGGTTGCCTGGCTGCCGTATGGCACGCCGGTGCAGATCATCGAAACCGCCGAAGTTGAAAGCATCACCTGGGCGCATGTGATCTTGCCGGATGAGCGCAGCGGCTGGGTCGCGCAGCACCTGTTAAGCATCACCGGTCCGTAAAAATGGCAGCCAAAACTTGCTTGCGAGTCAACCACTGCACCTGCTCAATTTGCCGCAGCTCAGGCGACCACCCTGAGAAGGCACTGCACGAACAGATCAACCTGCTGATGAGCCTGATGAACGCCCGGCAGCGCAGGCTGTTTGCGGCGTTCCAGGCTCAGCAGATGGGGCACGGCGGGATTACAAGGATGGCGGAAATCACGGGTTTGGATAGGAAAACAATTCGGAAGGGATTGCACGAGTTGATTTCGGGAGGCGCAGGTGATTTTATGAGTGATGACCAGCTAACGATTGTTTGCGATTCTGTCTAACTCCGGGTATCATTGAATAAGTTGACTGGTCATATGAATCCGGGTGAAACAAAACCGTATTCGCAGGGATGTTTTTGTCAATCGAAAAACCGACCACTTTAATAACGAAAAACCATCCATCTGAGCAGTTTGTATGTTAAAAATTCACAACGAAAAACCGGCCATTTTCATAACGAAAAACCGTCCAGTGGCAAAAACATGCCAACATGGTAGAATCGCGCCGCTCGAGCGGAGGATAGGGCAACGCTGAGGAGCGACCTGAGCGCCGGGAGAGCGCCGTTGTCAGGGCAGAGATTGTGACCGAAGATTCGGCACTCTCTGCTCTTTTTTTGCCCTGGCAATGGTCAGAAAGCGATAAACCTTATTCTCAGCCATCCCGAAACCTCTCTCGGAAACGGAAAGACTCGCCGACCAACTCCAAGATATGGGCATGGTGGGTGATGCGGTCAAGCAAGGCAGCGGTGAGACGTTCGTCACCCAATACCTGAACCCAATCAGCGAACTTGAGGTTAGTGGTGAGGATGAGAGCCAAGCGTTCATAGACTTCAGAACAAAAGGTAAACAAAGCGTGGGCGCCGCTGGCGGAAAAGGGGATGAAACCGAGCTCATCGAGCACAATCAGATCCAGCTTGAGGGCAGAAGAGACAAAGCGGTGCAAGCGGTGCTCATCCTGGGCCTGGAGTAGTTCATTGACCAATCCGGCAGTAGTCCAGAAGCGGACTTTGCGCCCCTGGCGGCAGGCAGATAAGGCCAGCGCAATTGCCAGGTGAGTTTTTCCCAGTCCAGGGTTGCCAATGAACACAATCGGCTCACGCTTGTGGATGTACTCGCCGCGGGACAGATCGAGCACCTGGGCCTTGTTGAGGGTGGGCAAGGCAGAGAAATCGAAGTCGGCCAATTCTTTGAGCACCGGGAAACGGGCCACTTTGACCCGTTTTTGGATGCGGTTTTGCTCGCGCTTATTCACTTCCTGCTCCGCCAAAGCGAGTAAGTAGCGGGTGTAATCCTGGTTGCTGCGGGCAGCATCGGTGGCAAATGTCTGGTAATTGCGTGCAAAACTAGGCAAACGCAACTGACGCAAGTAAGATTCGAGCAGATCATTGCGCTCCATCGTTACCTCACCACCAACTGGTCATATTGCTGCAAGTTCACTGGCTGGTTGCCAAAAGCAGCCAGGCTGGCGAAGCGCTCGGCCTCCAGTGCAGGAAGCTGTGCTGGCGCCTGCTGCAATTGGCGAAGACAAAGCAGCACGCCATCCAGGCTGGCAGCGCCCAATTCCAGTGCCGCATGCACCGCGTGTTCAATCTGGTCTGCTGGATGATCCTGGTGCAGTTTAAGCACCGCAATGAATTCTTTTGCGCCGCGTCCATCTGGCAGGCGAGTGCGCAACGCTTCCAGCAAGCGATCATAATCCTTTGGCCAATGTTTGCGCCAATAGCGCAGCGGCTTGGCATGTTCAAAAGCGCCTGGGCGCTGTTCCAGCAAGCTCAGATAGTGCAGGGGGTTCAGGATATCCTGTTCATGGTCAAAACAGCGTGGATGGACAGCAATCACATCCTTGCCCAACAAAATCTCAACTCGGAATGGGTAGGCCCGCAGTACCAATTGGTCGTTGCCATGTTCGGCTGGCACAGAGTAGCGGTTGGTATCCAGATCTACCTGGCTGTAGCCGTTCGGTTTCACTGGAAAACTGGCATAAGCCGGGAATAACTCGCCGGGCAACGGCAAAAACTTGCTGCGTTCATCGTTCAGGATATCTGCGACGCTAGCCAATTGACCGCGCACTCGCCGGTGCAGGTTTTCTTGGCAGGCTTTCCACAACCGGGCATTCAGTTCTTCATAACTGCTCACTTCCAGCAACGGCGTCATGAAGTTGCGCTGAACGTAACCCACATCATTCTCTACTCCGCCTTTTTCGTGCCCCTGGGCCGGATTGCAGTAGTTGCTCTCAAACAGGTAATAGCTGCGATATTTCTTGAAGCTCTCCTGCTCTAGCCGGTTCCGCCCTGCCAGGATCTTATACACCGCTGTCTTTAGATTGTCATACGTCAACCGCCGCGGCACACCGCCCAGGAAACGAAACGCCTGGTTGTGACCCTCAAAAAATGCTTCTTGCTTCTGGAATGGAAACGCCATCACAAAACGCGCTTTCGAGTAGTTCAACCGCAGGATGAAAAGCTGTACTTTCACCCGTTCTCCTGCCAAAATCACCTCGGCTTCACCCCAGTCCACCTGAGCATCCTGCCCAGGATCGAACTCCAGTGGAATGTACTTCTCTTTGTACTCGTCTTTCTTTCGCTCCCGGCTGACGTAGTTATGCACCGCTCCTTCGCTGCCACTGTATCCTTCGCCGCGCAGGATCTCAAAAATCCGGTGCGCCGTATAGCGTTGCTTCCGCTTCTGCTTTTTGCTCTCTTTCAGCAGCTCATTTATTCGTTGTTTGTAAGGTCCGATCACCGGCGCTTCGCGCGGTTGTGCCAGCGTGTATGGCACCGGTGCTGCTTGCACGATCGCCTTGCGGACTGTCTCTCGGTCATACCCCAGCATCCGATGGATTGCTCGGATGCTCATCTTATCCACAAAATAGGCACGTCTTATTGCTTCATAGTCTTCCACCGTTCTCATCTCCTTTGCCTCCAGGTCCGTTATCGTACCTGGAAATTGAGCTTCGGTGGACGGTTTTTCAGTGTTAAAATTCAGCCAAGGTGGTCGGTTTTTATTTTACAAAACACACAGGGACTAAAAGACTATGCCATTTATAGCGTTAGAGAAAAACACCAACAAACGCATTGATATTACCCAGGTAAAGAATCCTAGGCTAACACTCAAAAACCAGGATTGCATATGTCAACTGTGTGGTGAACCACTGATCGTTCGCAGTGAATTTATGCGCTCCGGATACCTTGTTCAGGCCCACTTTTATCATTATCAAGGGGCCTGCAAGAGTAAATATGAAGTTCACCCTGAATCCCCCGAACATTTACGGTGTAAAGAGTTGGTCGCTCAAGCACTTCGAGCACAGTTTGCTGAATTTAGCGATGCAACAATCGAGTTCGAAGTAGTAGTACCTGAAGCGAATCGAGTAGCTGACATATTGATTACATTCCCAATGGGTTGGAGAGTCGCTCACGAGATTCAACTCTCACCCACATCCCCTGATAAACTAGAGGAAAGAACCAATGCCTACAACTCAACCGGAATCGACGTTTATTGGTGGCTTGGGAAGTCAGCAGACAACGCAGCAAATCGAGCTTGGTGTACTGAAAGATACGGCTATAGTCTCTCTATCGACATCACCCGCTCCGAAGCTCAATATTACAGCGTTGTCTCTTTCAAAGACGACCACTCTTCTAGCAGTCAGTCCCAACCATCAGATGTTGGATAACGGATTATCGCCCCGATTCCACCTAAAAATCGTCAAGCATATAAATAGCAAGTATCGGGGAGTTATAGAAGAAGAAACTGAATTGTCTCAGTTTAAGCAAGGTACAGCTCCCTCGCTTCATGAGTGCTGGGCTTGGGGCTTACTTATGCACTTTGCTACTGTTCGGTTTTTCGAGATATGGGGGAAAGGTAAAATTGCAGATGTCTATCGCGGCCTTGCAGGAAAAACACATAATTTTCAATCATCTATATCTGGGATGATAGGTGGAACTCTATATAACGACAGCCGCGCAGTTGATAAGGATGCAAACGGCAGGTTCTTCCCGCGAGCCTGGGAAAAAATATACCCTAAAATTCCCAGATGGCCAGCGAAAGGCATTGATTCCGCAAAAACACTTGCGCGCCTAATGCACAATAATAACTCCATAAAGTAAATGCTCGCTTATCAAAATAATCAGCCTAACTGCTGGCTGTTAGCTGCCGAGATAGAATCTGCCCCCTAAAGATCGTTTTTCGGTATTGATACTTCCTGCTACCACGAATGCTTCAACATGGGGCAAACATGCGGTTTTAGAAAATAGGCGATTTGAACAAATTTGGAGTTCCCCTTTACCGGGGAACTTTTCTTAAGGCGCATTTCCCCGTCGGCGTGGAGAATACTT
The DNA here is from genome assembly GCA_964629965.1 of uncultured Anaerolineaceae bacterium. Classification (GTDB taxonomy): domain Bacteria; phylum Chloroflexota; class Anaerolineae; order Anaerolineales; family UBA4823; genus CAZVRZ01. The sequence goes on along the minus strand of CAZVRZ010000163.1, from coordinate 144 downwards.
CCCACCACACCTATTTACCCAAAAAGCTCAATATAATCTACGCATGACTTTCGTCACGCTAGGAATTGCACTAATTGCGACCGGGTTTAGCCTGGCGTTTTCGCTGTCCACGCTGGCAGAGAAACCTGCTCTGGCCGCGATCAC
>CAZVRZ010000162.1:0-11258 GCA_964629965.1 uncultured Anaerolineaceae bacterium | reverse complement strand
CTTCGTAGCTCACCCGGTAGATGCCGCTCTCTTTCACCAGCAGCTCCACCAGCGGATAAGTGCGCGTGCGCCATTCCTGCCGGATGCGGGCGTCGATCGCGGAGATGCCTTCATCGCCACGCCCGGCGGCGTTCTCGTCCTCTGGGTAGGCGGCCAGCACTTCGGCCGGCACGGCCTGGGCTGCCAGCAGCCATTGGCCCTGGCGCTGCGCTTCCAGGCGCTCGTTCTCGGCGCGCACTGCCTCCCAGTCGATGGCTTCCACCGTGCCGCGCTCGCCGTAGCTCTGACTCAGCTCGAACGGCCCGTGCACTTCGGCTTCGCCAGCGACGCTTACATCCTCGATGTAGAACATCACTCCGCTCAGCCCGCTGGCTTCGACCCGGTAGCTGAGCCGCACCAGCGAGTCCACCGCTTGCGAGGGGATCAGCTCGGGATTGATCTGCTCCAGCCCTTCTGGCCCTTGCACGTACAGGTTGAAGCCCAGGTTGCCCGTCTCGGTGTCGGTGGCCCATTCGAACGTGGTCACCTCCCCATCCCGGCTGCTGCTGAAGTACGCCAGCGTCACGGGTGTGGTTTGAGGAGGCTCGTGGCGATAGTCTTCCACTTCGCCGTTGATCAAAGAACCCTGGTAATTGCTCGTGGTGAGCGGCCGGTCGTAGGAGCGCAGCCGGATGTAGATATTGCTTTCAGTGGCGTAATCGCCTTCTTCGGGTATCGTCACCGTCACAGGCACTGTCACCGGGCTGTGGGTAGTGCCGTGCCCGTTGTAAAAGCCGTCGTTGGCATCCAGGAAGCTGCCGTTGGCATTCCAATCGATCCACATGGCGTAATGAACCACAATGCCCGAGGCGCTGCTGTTCAGCGTGACGGTGACGATGGTAGTCTCCCCGGCAATCCAAATACCCGGAGTGAACTTCAGACCATCCTCATCACTGCCGTCGCCAAGTGCATCAACGCTGGGTTGGCCTTCTGGTTCCAGGTCGACTGCCGGACCTAACCAAACGGCGGGGATGCCATTGGTCGTATCGGGATTTGCATCCGCATCGGCGCCATCTGGAAAGACCACATGGGCCGGGCCAGGGCTGAACAAGGTCAGGTAGTTGTCTGGCAGATCGCCCAGGTCGAGCGAGGTGGTGTAGAAGCCGAAGTCGTAAGCAGTGTCGGTTTCGCCCCGGACAACCGTGGCGATCTCGCTGGCGCCATCAGAGTCGTTGTCGATCTGGTTGTTGTTGGCGGGAGCATTTTCTGGCGAAGCAGCAACACCGGCAGGTGTGGCCACGCCGATGGTGTAGGTGGGCGTACCGGCTGTGTGATCGGCCAAGTTGAGATCCTCATCCAGCAGCAAATTGCCAAAGCTGTAATAACCGTCCCAATCGGTGCGCACCGAGTAGCTGGCGCTGGAGTTATCGGGATAGCTGGCGGTCAGCGTGACGAGCACATCTTGCAAACCCGGCTCGTTGCTATCCAGCACGCCGTTATTGTTCCGGTCCAGCCAGGCCCTGTTGCCCACGACAGCCACAGTGCGGTGATAGCCGAAATCGGCAGTGGTATTATCCGCTCCGGCCAGGATGATGGTGTATGGATCGACCTGGCTGTTGTGATCGACGCCGGCCGAGCCGCTTGTCTTCCAGAAACCTTCCAGCATGTTGGCGTCATCGGTTACATCCACAAAGTAACGATCGTCGGGCAGGCCGGTGAAGTTGTAATTGCCATTGCTATCGGTGACCTGGACGCCAACCAACTCATCATCGGCATCCCAGGCGCCATTATCATTCGAATCGGTGTACAACGCCACGGTCACACCGGCGAAGCGAGTGTCTTCTCCGCTTTCCAGTAGACCGTCAGAGTCGCTGTCATTCCAGAGCGTGCCGCCGATGGCATGATCGGCGCCAGCGATGGTGCGGTAACCAAAGTTTTGGTCCAATCGCACCTGGCTGTCTACAAGCGAGAACGCTGCCCGGTTTGGGCGGCTGCCATCTGGGTCTACAAAGATTTCCAGGTCGGTGCCGTAATTGGGCAGCGAATTGAGATCGAGATCGACCGTGTAGCTGCCGGCCACCAGGCCGCCGAAGAAGTATTGGCCGTTTTCGTTGGAGACGGTGCGGGCAATGATCTCGCCGCTGGAATTCAGCAGGTTGACCACCACGCCCTCGATCCCTTCACCAGGGTCAAACAAGCCATCGCCATCCTGATCCAGCCAGACTGTGCTGCCCACCAGGGCCTGGCCGGCAGCGTGCCCGGCGGGGGCATAAGCAAAATCCTGATCGAGAGTGCCGGCCGGCGCCAGGTCGGTGACGGCGCTGATCCCCAGGCCGGTGACAAAACCTCCGGTAGGGTTCACACCATCGTCATCGTAGGTGACAGCCAGTTCGGCCAGCACGTTGGCCGTATCATTGACCCACACCAGGTAATCGTCTGTTCCGGTGCCATCGGTGACCGGCAGGCCGGTGAAGGTGTATTGACCGGCATGGTCGGTGATATCGGAGGTGATTATCGGCTCGCCTGTGTCCCAAACGCCGTCGCCGTCCAGGTCACGGATCAGGGCGACGGTTACGCCGGGGATGCCAGGCTCCCCATCGTCCATGATATTATCCCGATCGGCATCCAGCCAGATCGTATCGCCGATGAAGGCGCTGCTGCTGGCTTCGAGCCGGTAGCCGAAGTCGGCATTCAAATACACATCGCCGGGCGCCAACAGGATCGGCGTGGTGGTGCGGCCGTCGCAGGTTGTGCAGGCCACACCGGGCTGGTCGGGGTCGCCGGTGAGGGTGGAACCACCGGGTGCAGTGGGCACATGCACCACGTAAACGCCGGTGCCCAAGCCATCAAAAACGTAATTGCCGGCAGCATCGGTGGCGGTGGTGGTGAGTACTACATCATCGCTGGTGCCAAACAAACCATCGGGGCCGGTCGTGAGCAGATTCACCGTCACGCCTGCCAGCCCTGGCTCGCCGGGATCCTGCTGGCCGTTGCCATTGGCATCGCTCCACAGGCGGTCGCCGATCATGCCAGAGCCGGTGTTGCTGTTGGTTTCCGCCGTCGAAGCCCAGTTGTAGCCGAAGTCGGCGGTTGTGTATTCCACATCCGCGGCCAGCACGACCGTGGTGGTGTGGGCCGTGGGAACCCCGTTTTCGTCGTATGTGGGGTTGGCCCGCAGGCCGGCAGGCACCGTGGCACTGTCGACCGCAACCGTATAGCCGCCGGCATTGCTGGGCGGCACATCTGCAAAGATATAGCGGCCTTCGCTATCGGTGTATATGGCCAGGCTGACCGAGCCGCCAGTCACATCCAGGCCAGTCAAGGTTATCCGCACGTTGGGAACACCAGGCTCGCCGGCGTCCTGATCGCCATCGCCGTCTTCATCCAGCCACACCCGGTCGCCCAGCGAACTGTTGAGCAGTACCGTGGCCTGCGCCGGGGTGCTGCGGATATAATCGGGAGCGTAAAAGGCTGTGGCAAAGGCCGAGTTGGTGGTGGCGGTGTACAGGCGCCCCGTGCAGGTGAAGTTCCAAACCTCCCCCGACTCGAGGGTGCCGATCGTGCCGCCATCGCCGCTGCCGCTGCCCGCAACCTTGGTAACCGGCGCGCAGAAATCGTCGTGCACCTGCACATTAGTCACCGCGGTGCTGAAGGTCTGGATCAGCCGGACGGTGTAGGCGTAGATCACCTGATCGCCTGGCGCCGCGAAGGTTTTATCGGCGTTCTTGGTCATGCGGATCTGCGAGCCATAAGGCGGCACGCCCATACCCAGGTCCATTGCTTCGCTATCGTTAGTGCCGCTCATCTCCGGGTCTTGCCCGAATGCTGCGGCAAACACATCATCGTCGCAGGTGCGGATGTAAGCGCCGGTCATGTCAAAATCGCCGACCAGGCTGCCGTTTCCCGCAGCAAAATCTACATTGACATCGTCAATCGTCCAGGTCTCACCTTCATTTTCCCAGTTTTCGGCAACCAGGAAGCGAATCCGGGTATCTGCGGTGGCCTGGGCAGGAGTTAGATAATAAACCCGGGTGACCGGGCCGCCATTGTCGGCGTTGGTGTACGTAGCCAGGTCGGTCCAGGGCGCCGCGCCGGTAGGCGAGACCTGCACCTTAACACTGTCGTTTGTACCCAGGCCTGCCAGGGTGGAGCGGAAGCTGAGGCGCACAAACGACTTGCCGGCCAGGTTGGCATTGATCCGGCGGTCCAGGCTGTCATTTTGATTTTGATTATTCCATAGATCGCGAAACTGTAAAGCGCCGTTCGTTATCCAAATGGTGCCTCCAGCCGCGCTGCCGTTATCGCCGGTTTCAATCCAGTTCGATGCCCAGGTCGCATTATAGTTGCCGCTGCCGTTATTGGTGTATGCCTGGTTGTCAAACGTGTCGCGCACGTTATCCGGGTCGTCGCTGATGCGCGTCCTGGTCAGCGCATTGGCGACAAAGGATTTTTCATGCCCGCTGGGGGTGGGGCTGCAGGAGATGCCGCTGCCGTCCAGGTCGACATAGAAAGTGGTGTTTGCCGCCGGGGTCAGCCATACCACGCTGCGGCTCTTGGTGTTGGCTATATACGCGCTATCGCTGAGACAGGTGCCCAATACGCTTTCGTTCGTGCAGCCGGGCGCCCAACCGATCAGCACTTCGGGCGAGAGCTGGCGGAACGGGTACAACTCGTTACCCCAGTCGTAAATATCGCCCGAGCCGCCGCCGCTGCCACCACTGTAACAATCGGTGGTGGAAATCGGCAGAAAGACTGCTCCATTCGTAGTGTAGTAGCGGACGCCGGTGCTCACCACGTCGGGCATTTCGGCCGAGGTGTAGGCGGCGATGTTTTGAAAGCCATCCGGGACAAGGCCGCCGGGATAGTCATACCTCACCGTGATAGCAGTGTTATTGGGATTGTAGATCCAGTTGCTGGTGCAGGTGGCCCCGGCAGGGGTGCCGACCGGCGAGTAATAATCATTTGTCCAATCGGTGCGTGGAATCAGGTTGTAAAAACGGTTCTCGTAGTATGAATTCACATCACCCGTCAGGAGGGTCACCTGCACCGGGCTGCCGCTGACCACCACCACCCGGCCTCCGGCCAATACGGCATCACCGATGGTGTTATGGTCGCCATTGACGCTTAAAACCTGTCCTTCGGCCAGGGTGTAGTTCGAACGATCATAGGCGTCATTGTAATCGTTATCCGCGTTGGCATCTACGTTGATCACCGAGCCGCCCGGCCCAGCCATGACGAGCAAGCGCACATCGTCCAGGCCGTCATTTGTACCCAGATTTATCTCACCGACGGGCGAAACGTATTCGCTGCCCCACACCTCGGTCGGCAAAACACCCTGGGCATCGGCGACCAAAGAACCCGCACCGCTGGGCCACAGGCTGCGCGAAACCGCCACCGGCAGGCTGGCGCCGATCTTGTCTTTGCCATCGAAGTAGATGGTAGACGGGTCGCGTGAGTAGCTGCCGGAAGATCCATTGATCACCACCAGGTTGTCCAGGGTGATCACATTGCCGCGGAACAGCAGGTCGTCTCCAGGTTCGGCGCAGGGATTGGTTATATTGTTGATTGTAGGCGCACAGCCGTTGGCGATCACCCCGTCTCCCCAGATCTGCGTGCCATCGGGATTGCTATCGGCATCGTAATAATTGTAATCAGGGTTGGCAATATCGGCGTCGTAGCTGCCGTCTTCCCACTGGTCGTAATAGACGCGCGTCCCATTGGTGCCGACTGCGATGGATGTAATGCTGCGGATGGGGCTGACAGGATCAGGTCCAGTTCCATTGGAGAAAATATCCCAGAGATATTGCATCATGATATCTTCTGGCAGCGTGACATAGAATGTCTGCAGCGCGGGGGTGTTCATGGCGCGCGCCGTCCAGGGGTGCTGCATCAGCCATAATGCGGCTGCCAGTAAAACTGCGCTCAAAACGCCGCCAGCGAAGTGCACCGTATTCCAATAACGATTGCCATTCAGGAGATTCTTTTTCATATGGATCTATCCAATAATCTTCGGGAAAAAGATGATACCGTCTATTGATCTTAGTCTGAATATACCTGCCTCGCGTTACGAGATCGTGACAGACTGCCTGCCAGAAAAAGGTTTTTCTTTGCAAAAAAGATAAGAATTGGCCCGCCGGGGGCATGAAACCGGCCAAACGGGGGCTGTTTAGGAATATGGATGGTACCCGGCGCTTAAAGATTCTTAAGATTTCTAGGATGCAATTTCGTTTGCCTGGCGTATCCCGGTTCAATTTCTTTGGTGCTTCACCTGCTGCGCTCATTCGCGACAACGGATTGACTTTGCCAAAGCCCTGGCGCTTCAATGCCAGCGACTATCTTTTAAGGTAAAATAAAGCCCTCAAGTAAATTTCTATCGGTTGATCAAAGAGAAAAGGAGTGATTTGCTATGACGAGTGTTGTTTATTACGGCGATCCCCGCCAGGCACGTCTGGAGGCGAACGAAACGCTGCCCGCCAAGCTGGACCTGATCCTGGAGCGCTTGAACGTGCGCGAGCGGGTGAAGGGCGATACGGTGGCGATCAAGCTGCACCTGGGGAATAATCTCGGTTATTCGGTCATTCACCCGGTCTTTGTGCGCAAGGTGGTGCAGGCCGTCAAAGATGGCGGCGGTCATCCCTTTGTGTGCGACCTGGATTGGGACGCCAATAGCGCCGCCGAGCGCGGCTATACGCCCGAAGTGTTGGGCTGCCCGGTGATCGCGGTGGGCGGTATGCACGAGAAATATCATTACTCGCACGAATGGGAGTATAAGAATATCAAGGTATGGAAAGTGGCCGGCATGATCGAGGATGCTTCTTTCTTGATCAATTTTGCCCATGCCAAGGGCCATCCCAGCAACGGTTACGGCGGAGCGATCAAGAACCTGGCCTTGGGCTGCATGGTCGGTGAGACGCGCAGCGCCATCCACGACACCTGTCACTTCGACCGCTATTGGTTCAGCGAGCTGTGCCCGGATGCCGACGCTCGTAAGCGCATCGTGGATGCCTGCCCGCACAGTGCGATCGTAGAAGACCGGGACAACCCCAACGAGCTGCACCTGCATATGGAGCAGTGCAACCAGTGCAAACGCTGCGTGCAGGCGGCGCCTCCCGGCAGCTTGAAGATCGACCCGGTCAACTGGGAATCTTTCCAGGAGGCCAACGCCATCAGCACCAAGATCAGCCTGGCGACCTTTGCGCCGGAGAAGGCCACGCACATGGTGCTGGCGACCCACATGACCCCGGTGTGCGATTGCTTTGGCTTCACCAGCATGCCCATCCTGCGCGACGCCGGCATCTTTGGCTCCGACGATATCATTGCGGTGGACCAGGCGGTGCTGGATATGACGGCCAAGTATCCTTTGATCGAGGAGAACCTGCCGTCGGTGTTCGAAGTGCACACCCGCATCGGGCATCCATTGCGCTGGCTGCACGGCCCGTACAAGGATCCCTACAAGGTGCTGGAGTTCGGCGAGAAGCTGGGGCTGGGCTCGCGCCAGTACGAGCTGGTGGACGTGCTGCCGGTGGAAGAGTTCGCTCGCCCGGCGGTCACCTACATCCCGGCCAAGTAAGTGCACGTTTTGCCTGGCAGTTCGCGGCGGCGGGTACGTTCGCATAGGTCAACAAGGAGCAAAACATGAGCTGGCAGTTGGTTCCCGGTCATCCTGTCACCCGTTGGGGCAGCCAGGTGACTGCGGAAAATGCCTGGCAAGAGTACCCGCGGCCGCAGTTGGCGCGCCGCGAGTGGCTGAACCTGAACGGCTTGTGGGAATATGCCATCACTTCCGGCGACCAGGTGCCCATGCCGGTTTTCTCCGGGCAGATCCTGGTGCCGTTCCCGCTCGAATCGGCCCTCTCGGGGGTCAAGCGGGCGCTGCAGCCCGGCGACAGCCTGTGGTACCGCCGCTCCTTCACTGTGCCGGAAGAGTGGCAAGGCCGGCGCGTGCTGCTGCACTTCGGCGCGGTGGATTGGCAGGCAGAAGCCTGGTTGAACGGGCAGTGGCTGGGCCTGCACCAGGGCGGCTACCTGCCCTTTGACTTTGAGGTCACTCGCGCCCTGCAGCCCGGCGAGAATAAGCTGCTGGTGATGGCCTGGGATCCCAGCGACACCCACTGGCAGGCCAGGGGCAAGCAGGTGCTGCAGCCCAAGTCAATCTGGTATAACGCGGTCTCGGGTATCTGGCAGACGGTGTGGCTGGAGCCGGTGCCCGAGACCTATATCCGCAGCCTGCGTATCACGCCCGACATCGACGCAGAAAGCGTGCGGGTGGAACTGCAGTTGGATGGGCCAGTGCCGTCTTGGCAGGAGGTGCGGCTGGCGGTCTCTGCTGGCGAGGCGCCGGCGGCCGCCGGGCAGGTGAGCGCGGCGCAGGGTGTTTTGGAGTTGTCCCTGCCGCAGCCCCGCCTGTGGAGCCCGGACTCGCCTTTTCTGTACGACCTGGCGGTGGAGTTGGTGGACGGCGACCAGACCATCGACCGGGTGGAGAGTTATTTCGGCATGCGCAAGTTCAGCCTGGGGAGCGACGCACAGGACCGCACGCGCCTGTGCCTGAACAACCAGCCTTTGTTCCAGTACGGGCCGCTCGACCAGGGCTATTGGCCGGACGGCTTATATACCCCGCCTTCGGACGAGGCCATGCGCTACGACCTGGAGTTCATCAAAGAGTCCGGCTGCAACATGCTGCGCAAGCACGTCAAGGTGGAGCCGGCACGCTATTATTACCACTGCGACCGGCTGGGGCTGATCGTCTGGCAGGATATGATGAACGGCGCCCGGCAGGTGGGCGAGCTGCCCTCGCTGCTGGCAATCTTGTTCGGCTCGCGGCGGCGTGACCGGCCCCATTATCGCTATGCCGGCCGCCAGGATCTCGCCGGGCGGGTCGATTTTCGCCGTGAGCTGGGCGCCCTGGTGGATCACCTGTATAACTTTGCCTGTATTGGTCTGTGGACGCCGTTCAACGAGGGCTGGGGACAGTTCGATGCGGCTGCCATTGCGAGCTGGTTGAAGGAATATGACCCCACCCGCCCGGTGGACCATGCCAGCGGCTGGTACGACCAGGGGGCGGGCGATTTCAAGAGCCTGCACGTGTATTTCAAGCGCCTGCCGCTGGTCAAGCCGGAGCGGGCGCGGGCGGTGATCTTATCGGAGTTTGGCGGGTACAGCCTGAAGGTGGCCGGTCACGAGTGGAATCCGCAGGCCGAGTTCGGCTATCGCAAGTTCGCCGGCCCGGCCGAGCTGACCCAGGCTTACCTGGATTTGTTGGAGCAGCAGCTCCAGCCGTGGATCGAGGCTGGCCTTTCGGCGGCGGTGTACACCCAAACCACGGATGTGGAGACCGAGATCAATGGGTATTTGACCTACGACCGCCAGGTAGTGAAGATGGATATGGGGCGCGTAAAGGCCGCCCACCAGAAGCTGCTGGCGGCGAACGCTTAGCCGGTCAGGCGGTTTTTTCCAGGCTGGCAGTGGGCTTGCGGAGCAGGCGGCTGCCGAACATCAGCAAGAGCATCCCGAACGAAAGCAGAACGATGTTGAGGATGAACGGGAAGATGCGGTTGATGGCCGAAAGCTGCCCGGCGATCCAGCCGAAAGGCGAGGTGCACAGGAGGATGCCAACGTACACCAGGGCGGTCAGGCGCGCCCGCTCGCCGGGGTCCATGGCGAGCACCAGCAGCGAATCCAGCAGCGGGGTGACGATGGCGTAGCCGATGGCTTCCAGGATGGTGGCGAGCACCAGCAGTAAGTAGTTTTGGGGTGGCATGGTCACCAGCATGACCAGGGAGGTCAGGAAGAAAGCGAAGCCCAGCGCCATGGGGGGTTTGAAACGGGAGGCGCTCAAGCGCGGCGTCAGCCAGAAGAAACTTGCCAGCAGCACCACCGAACGGGTAAAAGTGAACCAGGTCAGGTGTTCGTTGGGGATGAGCAGTTTTTGGGTGATCAGGATTGACATGAACGAGCTGTTGATGTTCTGACAAATGCTCAAGATCACCAGGAATGCCACTGCCACCAGTGTGGCGCGGGCCTGCAAGAGCTGCTTGAGCACGCCGCCGTACTCTGACATCAGTTCGATCAGCGATTGGTGGCGGGTTTCCTCACGTCTTTCGGCGCCACGTTTGGTCTCGGTGGAATACTTGTAAAGCACAAAGCTTTTCAGGCCGAGCACCAGAAAGCCGAATATATAGAATACTCTGACGGCGGGCACCAGGTCGAAGCGCTTGACCAGCAGGCCGGCGATCGGCGCAAAGAAGGCCGAGCCGGTGGCGAAGATGTAGACCCAGGTCCAGATGTGCACGATCTGCTCGGAATCGGCGTCTTCGACCATCAGGCAAGACCAGGCAGTGTGTGAGATGCGCCACAGGCTGTTGAGCACGGCTGCGAAGATGAAGTAGCGGATGTCTTGAGCGATGGCCCAGATCAGGCAGGGCAGCGCCCAGGATAATATGTCCATGATGAACAGGGTGAGCCGGCGGCCGAACTTATCGGTGATGGCGCCGCTGATCAGGGCGGTGAAGACTTGCAAAACCAGGCCCAAACTGGCGATCAGGCCGATCTGTTGATCCTGCACGCCCAGGGCGAGCATGTAGACCGAGGCGTAGGGGAAGAAGAAGTTCGAGGGAATGCCGAACAGGGGTTCGGTGTAAACGCAGGCGCGCGGGTTGCCGCGCAGTGCGAAGAGTGTCTGGAACATGGGAGTTCGCAGGAACGAGAGAAATTTCATGAAACCGTCCAACTTTGCAAGAATAGGGCAAAACATAGGGATTTTAGCACAATTTGGGCATTCGTGATAACATCAATATACCCCAGGTCGGCTGGATGGTCGCTGTAGTGGGCTGCACTGCGGCTTGCTATGGAGGAAAGTCCGTACTCCAAAGGGCGCGGCGCCGGGGAAACCCCGGAGCGGGGCAACCTGCTGGATCGGGCCACAGAGACACAGTGCGCGGCGCAAGCGGCGCGGCGCGAGGGTGAAAAGGCGGTGTAAGAGACCACCGGCGCAGGCAGCAATGTCTGCGGCCAGGTAACCCTCGCCGGGAGCAAGGCCAAACAGGGGCGAAAAGCGTGCGCCGATGGCGTGCGCTCCAGGAGCTGCCCGCTCCTGGCTGCCTGGCAGATAAGTTCCGGGTCGGCTGCATAGATAGATGACCATCCAGGCGGCGGGTACGTCCCGCCGCTGGACAGAATGCGGCTTACAGGCCGGCCTGGGGTAAACCCTAATCCCGTCGTAATCGGGATTAAAAAGCGAACCTTAACAATACACCGGGGAACACCAACTGCGAACAGAT
>CAZVRZ010000161.1:0-11474 GCA_964629965.1 uncultured Anaerolineaceae bacterium | reverse complement strand
ACGAGCGCAAAGGGAAAGATGCGCTTAGCGAATTGAAGCAGCAGTTAGGCGCGATCATCCCTGGCGATCTTCTTTACCACCAACTGGATGTGACGGATGAAGAAAGCATCCAACGGTTATACCGCTTCATCCTATCCGAATTTACCGCAGTAGACGCCCTGGTCAATAATGCCGCCATACTGCTCGATCAATACGGCCGGGTCATCCAAACCCCACTGGATATTTACCGCACAACGATGGAAACGAATGTCTATGCTCCCTTGAGGCTGTGCCAGGTATTTCTTCCATCGATGTTGGAACGCAATTATGGGCGGATCGTCAATGTTTCATCCGGTGCGGGGCAAGTCAAAGAGATGGTGAATGACATGACCGCCTACCGCCTATCCAAAATCGCCTTGAATGGCTTGACACAGATGCTGGCAGACAGTGTCAAGGGTACGAATGTGCTGGTCAACGCCGCCTGCCCCGGTTGGGTACGCACTGAGATGGGCAGCCCGAATGCTCCCCGTTCTGCTGAAGAAGGCGCGCAGAGCGTTGTGTGGCTGGCTACTTTACCCGATGGCGGGCCGCAAGGCGGTTTCTTCCGCGATGGGCAGTTGCTCGACTGGTAATGGAGGACGCTTCCCCATGACCACCAAACTCGACGAACGCAAACGCCAACTGATCGGGGGCCTGGTGCAGGCACGCACCAAAGTGCTGCAAGCTGCTCGCACGGTACCGCCAGGCCGCGCTGGTGAAATCTTCTTGGGCATCTGGTCGCTCCAAGACCTGCTCGCCCACCTGGAAGGGTGGGACTACACCAATCTGCAAGCGGTTCAAGAAATCCTGGCTGGGCAGCCGCCCACATTCTTCCAGTATTCCGACAAAGATTGGCGCAGCTACAACCAACGACTGGTTGAGCAGTACAAACGCCCCTCTCTCGAACAACTCCTGGCTGAACTAAACGTTTCCCACCGGCAGTTGATCGCCCACCTTGAATCCCTGCCTGCCAGGGATGTGGCGAATGGAAAAGTGAAGCGAGAAACCGGTCGGAGTGTGACTATTCGGAACTTGCTGCAAGTCGAAGCGCGCGATGAAATCAAACATGCTGAACAGGTGCGGATTTACTTTGGCCTGACGGAAAGCAGTGAGAGTGCATGAATGACCGTACCCAAACGAAAGCAATTTGATCGGCAAATACGGCTTCAGTCTGCCAAAAGTTGGCTCCTGGAATACAAAGGGCAGCACATCGTCAGAGACTATCGAAAGTATTACGGGGTAGATTTTCTCACCGCCTTCAAGGAGTTGGAGTTGCTGGGAGTGAAAATCTCCAGCGAGTACAGGGAAGCAGTGTTGAAATCTGTCGATAGTGCTCTTGAAAAACGCCGCCAGAAGAAGCTCCCCCGCCAGTCTGAATTGTTTGAAGAATATCAAGATGAGAACTTTGCCTATATCATCGGATACACATCAGGCGGCGCTCCGTATGGGCTAACGTGGGACGAGTGGAAAGAGTGTTGCGGGGATGATGCCGAATAGAGCCTGGGGATCCCTTGTAGGCGATCCCCAGGTTTTCAAACCATGAGCGGATAGCTCGATTTGGTGGATATTTGATGGTTTAGCTCGGCACGGCCTGGATGAGCAGCCTGGGTTGTGTCCATCCCAAGCCGTTTTCGCCCCATTCAGGCTCTCGCACCCAGCGGGGCAGCGCCTTACGCCAGGCGGCGTATTCGAGTGTGCCCTTAGGCGCCAGCACCCATAAGAAGCGATGCTTGACCCCTTCACGGATGATCGGCAATCCTTCGGCGGCCTTTTCAGCAGCCACATTCTTACCAGATTGGTAAACGCTGCGAACGCAGCCCTGAGCATCCACATAGCGCGTGACAGATCTGCGGGTGTTCGTAACGCCCGCATCCAGCGCCCCGGCATTTAGATAGACTCTGCCGGTGGCAGCGTTAGAAGCTGCCAGGATATCCCAGGCGGGGCTTTCGATCAGCCGGGCGCAGGGATCGTCCAGCGAAAGCAGGTAGCGGTAATCCCTGGGCGGCAGCCCTTTGCGTTCACGTTCCGAGTTACGCGCCAGCATATCGGCGCGAAAACGCAGTGTGCTGGCCTGGACAAAACCAACCAGGTTGTCGGCCGAGAGACCAACGCCGGCCAGCCGCATCAGGTAGGCGGTGTGCAGGGCCAGGTTTTTCCCAACTGCCGCGATCACCGGCGCATTGCCATAGGGCGCGCAGCCGATGCGCAGCACTGCGATCAGCTTGCCGTTGGCGTTGCGCAGGCCGTAGTTGATCAGGTCGGCTTTGGCGCCGGCGCCGCGTGCGTTGCGCATCAGGCGCTTCTTCACGTTGCTGAGAACGCCATCTGTCCAGACCCGATCCAACCATTTAGGCTGCAGGTGGGTCAGGAAATCCATGGCATCCTGGCGAGGAATGATTTCGGCGTGCATGGCACTACTCGTAACCGAACTCTTTGTCCGCCAACGCTTTGCCGGGCTTCAATTCCGTAACGCCAAACTCAAAGCGCACGCGTGTCCCACCCGGGAAGCAGCGCGCCTGGCCGAGTGGGTCTTCCGTCTGCGCCGGGCTGAAGAACTCGATTTGCAGCGGCGGGCCGTCTGGAATGTCTTGCGCTTCGGACGAGGGGTAGTACAGATCAAGCAGCGCCACCGGCAACTCGGGGTGAACATCTGGGCAGAGCACGTACAGGCCATAGCCAGACTCTTCCAGAATGATCGCTCCCTTAGCCTCAGGCCGGTCGAAGTTGAAGACCAGGCGCAGGCCGAGTTCGGTTTTCAGCAGGTTCACAGCCAGGCCGTCGCCGGCGTAGATCGGGTTTCCTGTGGATTGTGATGTAGTTGCCATGGCTACCCCTTTTCCACCTTGATCGGTGGGCAGGGGATGCCAGCCTGCCGGAACAGGGCACGTATCTTCTGCTTCGCCCAGGCAATATCCTCTGGGCGGTTTTGGATCTTTGGCGGGCGCTGTTTCACGGCACGCAGATCATAGGCATCTGTCTCCAGGCAGAGATGGGTGATGGTCTCACCTTCCCAGCCCCACCAGACGGAGGCGATGAAAGCGCAGGGCTTGGCGAACGCGCCCATATCCATCGGCACGCCGTCCCAGCCTTTGGGGTGGTCGTCGGGAGTGGCCCAGATTTGAAAGCCGCCGCTGCCGGCTTCAAAGAGCGCTTCAGGGGCGGGATTGGTAGCAATATCGAGCTTGCGCGCCAGGTCAAGGACCGGCTTAACGCGCTTATTTTCAGTTGTATAAGACATGGGGGTTCCTCGCGAATTAGAAATCGTCATTCCAGCCAGAAATGCGGTCTTCGTAGGCTGCTGCCAGCCCGCGGTGTTCTTTACCGCCGTCGTCCTGCATGCGGCTGGCATTTTCATGCTGTTCGACCAGCAGGCCCTCGTCTGGTTCCATTTCGAGATCGCAGTAAGGGAATATTTCTTCGAGTTGGTGAACCAGTTCCTTATCCAACCGCCATTCGTAAGCGTTGCGCAGCACCTCGTTGACGCGTGCTTCAGGCGCTTCCTCGCGGCGGTCGCGGCAGGCCGGGCAATCAGGCTGGGTGAAGGGGTGGACGTAGAACTCGTTGCACGAGCAGTTCCAGAACAGGGACGTGGTATAGAAACCGCCATGAGAGTCTGCATGGTAAGTGACAGGCTCGCGGGCGGGTTGTGTCATATCCATAGTAGTTGCCTCCAGTGAATAGGTTTCGGGAGTGTTCATCTCCCTTCGACTGCCTTCGATGCCTCCAAAGCAGACGAAACGAGACGAACAAACGAGGCGCGCGGGGAAGACACCTAGAATAACCAGCCAATCTTGGGAAAATTCAATTACGGTATTTTCGCTATAGCATAAAAGCGCTGAACGATTCAAGTCCCCCTATGGCTGTATAATTATGTCAGTAGAATAGTGACCAAAAGCACTATTCAGGATATGTTGAATTCGATGCAAGGCGGAAATTATATGCAGGGTGACAAGATTCTTCCAACCCAGCCATATCCGGAAGATAATCTTACGGGTATTATTATTGCCGAAAAAAATGTGCCTATTGAATGGAATATAGGGGATATCATTCTTGACACTTATGAGGTGCGCGATATTTTCACCTCAGGTGGAATGGGAAATGTATATCGCGTTCACCATCGGGGCTGGGGTATGGACCTCGCGGTAAAAAGCCCTAAACAAGAAATATTAAACAGCGCCACAAGTATTCAAAACTTTGTCCGCGAATGTGAAACCTGGGTAAACCTGGGATTGCATCCGCATATCACAAGTTGTTACTATGTAAGAAACCTGGGAGGCATTCCTCGTATTTTTGCTGAGTTTATTGAGGGCGGTAGCCTGCGAGATTGGATAGATAATGGCAAATTGTACGAGGGAGGTCAACAAGCATCTCTATGCCGTATTCTAGATATAGCCATTCAAATGGCCTGGGGACTTCAGTATGCGCATGAACAGGATCTGATTCACCAGGATGTAAAACCGGCCAACATTCTGATGACTTCTGATGGTGTAGCCAAGGTAACTGATTTCGGCCTGGCGAAAGCGCGAGCAATTATAGGAGATGTTCTTACTCCAGGTAAAAGCAGAACCCTGATAGCAAGTGTTGGAGGCATGACACCAGCATATTGCTCTCCTGAGCAAGCCGCCAAAAGCACATTAACTCGGAGAACTGATATATGGAGCTGGGCGGTGACGGTTCTTGAAATGTTTACCGGGGAAGTTTTCTGGTTGGGAGGGCAATTTGCAGCCCAGGCACTTGAAGAATCTCGAAGAAACTCGTCAACCAGGTCGGAACTTCCCACTATGCCGAAGTCCATTATTAATATTTTGCAAGAATGTCTATTACTGGACCCTGAAGCACGGCCAAACTCCATGATGGAGGTAGCAGACAGGTTTAGTACTGATTTTCAAAAAATTACCGGACAGAAATTTACTCGGCTCCGACCTGAAGTTGTACAGATGATAGCTGATAATCTGAATAATAAAGCCGTGTCCTATATCGATATGGGATTAATTAACGAAGCAAAAAAAACTTTCGAAGATTTGATAAAAATAAATCCCAGTCATATAGAAGGGATATACAACCGCAGTTTATTCGAATGGAGAACGGGCCGGAAAACAGATGAACAGATCATCAGAGAATTTGAGGCGCTTGCATTGATATTTCCTGATGAGTGGAGCGTAAAACTCTTCCTAAGTTATATACATATCGAACGCGGAGATAGACAGGGTGCGCTTGATGCCTTGGGTAAGATTGACCACAAAACGATGAAAGATGCACACCTCATAGAAGCTCAGAAGAAAGCCGCTGAGCTTATAGACTGCCATGAACGTCTATTGTCAAATATAAGAGGTTCTACCATTCTTGAACTGCTACCTGGGCATTTGTTTTGTCTTTCAGGTTGGGAAGATAACTCTCTCAGGATCATCGATGTAGAAAGTGGTGAACAAACGAAAGTGTTTCAGGGTTTTCTGGGCTATGATATTCAATCAATGGTTTTTTTACCCTGCGGATGTACCATGTTCTCTGCTGGTGATGATGGTCGCATTCATCAGTGGGATACGGAGGAGGGCCGCCGTATTCGTATCCTTGAAGGTCATGCTTTTCGAATAACTGCCCTAACCACAATTAAAAGCCAGACACTAATTTCAGCCGGAATGGATAGAACCATCAGATATTGGGATATACAAACCGGTAAATGTATCAAAGAAATTTTCCATAAAGATTTTCGAGATATATTTACCTTGGCTTACTCCAGCAAAGGAGAGCTTTTGTATGTGGGTGGTTCGAAAGTATTAACTCTCAATAGGGTGACTGGTGAAATTATTCGGGAATATGCGTGGGAGACCCCTAACGGGACATATGACAACATATTAACATCGCTTGCATTTTGTACTGAGCGAAATATTGCTTTCGTGGGAACACATCAAAACGGGGCTTTTATTCTGGATTTAGCCACTGGTTCACGACAGTTTCTCAAGGGAAGCAGTGAGGATCAATCTCTCACGGAGCATATAAAGTCGGTTGCTATATCAGCAAGCGGCAAGTATGGTTTGATTAGCAGCAGCCCAGGACAAATATCTCTCTGGGATTTAGAATCTGGAATAAGGTTGGACAAATTTAAAGTCTCTATCAGTTATACACCAGAAGTTGCCTTCTCGCCTGATGAAAAATATGCCGCGCTAGGAGAATTTATTTTTCCTCTTGGAGCATTTCTGGCGGAAGTAAAAAATAATTCGAATAGGCCATTTCAAGAGTTATTTTCTAAGGGCTTTTTACGGTATTTCTGTAATCGAAAATCAAGTGTTAGTAGAGTAAGTTTTTCTGTCGACAGCCGGTTGGTAGCAATCGGTGATCATGAAGGATATATAGAACTATGGCACTTAGGAGATAAGTACGAAACAGGAACAATGGTTGTTGAGTTGGCTTCAAGGCAAGGATTAAACCAAAAAGAAGAAACAATCTTTGATGGTCATGGGGGAAAAATAAATGATCTTGCTATCTCCAATGATGGGAAATGGGCTTTATCAGCAAGTGAAGATAAAACTGTCTGCTTATGGAACCTACCGCTAGGTAAGTGTGTTCGAGTTATTTCTCACACACAAAGTGTAGCATCGGTTGCTATATCATCGGATGGGCGTCTTGGCATATCGGGAGAAAACTCATCCGGTTTTCCATCACCAGAAAGAAATGTTGAGTGGTTGTCAGACTCTCGCATCTATTTATGGGATTTACATAATGGGGAACGATTACGAGTCTTCGAAGGACATAAAGGCCATGTATCTTCTCTCGCTTTCCTTGATTCTAGCAATTTGATGTTATCAAGCGGGGCAGATGGTAATCTGAGAATTTGGAACACCGATACTGGATTATGTTCAGCAACTTTGACAGGGCATGATAAAGGTATTAGGGCTGTGGCGCTTTCAGATGACAAATCCTTTGCTGTAAGCGGATGCGCCGATGGCAAGCTTGTAGGATGGAATATCAATACAAGAAAACAGATCTTCGTGTATGATCAACAAGGTTTTGATATTTCTCACATTGCTCTCTCTACAAAACAAGATATATGTGTCGTGGGAGGCGAGAAAAGGGAGGGAATCCGTGTATTACAGCTGAGTACGGGTAAATGCCTGCGTACCTATTTGCAAGATACATTTTACAGAATTTCGAGTATTGCTATCCGAAACAATCAATCGATTGTGGTTACAACTTCTGATGGAAGAATCACTGAAATCCCTATTTCACGATTCGAGGCTATGCCATATCTGGTTATCCGTCCTCAAAGTTCCATTGAGGTAGGGGCTAATAAAGTAAAATACAAGAACCTAATTTCATTTGCCAATCAAGCGTTTGATTCTGACCGGGTTGGCGAAGCTGCAAAATATCTCAAACAAGCCAATAAGATCCCTGGTTATATGGATTCGGTTGAATGGCTAAAGGAATGGGAGCAGGTGAGTGACAAAGGTATACGCACCAACCTGGCTGATGCTATTTTACTTGGATCTTTCCCCGATACAAAATTGCACAAAGTAAAAATTTCCCCAAATGACATGTATGCTTTTTTGTTATTCGACGAGTATCGTCTATTGAATGAGTATCAACTCTGGAATCTTAATCAGTGCAAACTCGTTCGGAAATTAAAATGCTGGATAGGTTCCGAAAAAATTAGTCTCTCTAGCAACTCCTTTGATTTATCGCCTAGCTGGAGAACCGGACTTTTCGCAGGGCTTGATCTCAAGCTTGAACACGGGCCTTGTCATAATCTACTAGTGTTAATGGATATGAAAAAGTGGGAAGCGTGCCTGGTTATGGAAGGGCATGAAGATGAAATCGAAGCGATATCAATTTCTCCTAACGGCAAATATGCTTTGTCAGGCGGTAAAGACAGACAAATCCGGCTGTGGAATCTGGCAACAGGACACTGTCTGAAAGTCATGGTAGGACATCAGGAAGGAGTCCAATTCTTGACCTTCTCGCCCAATAGCCTTTTCGGTTATAGTGCAAGCTATGCTCCGTATGATGGTTGTATAAAAATTTGGGATTTAGGAAAAGGAACACTCCATGATGAAATTCATTTACCTTCTCTGCAAGAGGTAGAAGGCTATTGCGGGTGCATGAAAGATTTGGCAATTTCAGAAAATGGTATGTACCTCCTTGTTCTTGTTGATCTTGTTGGTAATGAGGTACTATATATTTATCATTGCAAGACTAACAAGTGGATTATGACGATCTCAGAAAATAGCTCAATTGACAGTCTAGAACAATCCGGGATTAGACCTTGGGATTTATTTGCAGGGCCAGCTCTCAACCTGATTATGCCAATTTACCGGCCTGGGCTACGAGGACATTTTTCCCAATCGGGGAAACGAGCTATTATAACTAGTGATGAAACATCTCAACAGCTGATTGCATTAAAATGGGATTGTAAATTTCCGCCTTTTTCCGATTGGGATAATTGTGCTTTTCCTTACTTGACAAATTTTCTAACGATCCACCCGCCGATTCGGAAAGGTATGTTATTCAAGAGTAATAAATTTACCTGGAGTAGGTTAGATTTTCAACGTTTATTACGGAAACTCTCTCATTGCGGTTACGGTTGGCTTCGCCCAGAAGGAGTACAACATCAACTTGAGAAGATGGCCAGGGATTGGAAAGGCCCTCCACAATTGTTTGAATGATTAATTGGAGAAGCACAAACTCGTTGAGATACACTTGTTGAAGAGGTAAAAAGCATGGCTAATAAAGTTATTCTTAATGTAACTACTGGCCCATTAGCTGGTAAAACATTGGATTTTATTGAACATGATACCCTAGTCTTCGGCCGTATGGACGATTGTCATATTTGCATACCGGATGACAATTACCTGTCACGCCATCATTTTTTGTTAGAAGTCAACCCTCCAGATACTCGTATTAGAGACCTGGGCAGTTTGAATGGAACGTATGTCAATGAAAGAAAGATTGGCAGCCGATTAAAGAGTGAATCCCCCGAAGAAGGTGCCAGGCGAAATTATCCTCAAGTAGATTTGAAGGATGGAGATGTAATAAAAACAGGTGATACCTGCTTTCAGGTAAAAACAATAGTAGAAAAATCCATCAAGCAACCTGTCCATTGCCAACGATGTGGAAGAGATGTAACAGCCCAAATCGGTACAGATCGCGATGGCGAGTTTCTTTGCGGCAATTGTATCAAAGAACTCGAAGCGAACCCTGATGTTATCCTTCAGGCATTGTTCAATCTTCACCCTCAATCCAAGGATCAACTCCAAATCCCAGATTATGAAATTGTCACACTATTAGGCAAAGGCGGGATGGGTGAAGTTTTCCAAATCAAACACAAGACAACCGGAGAGTTTGCTGCATTGAAACTCATGTTGCCGAAAGTTGCTGTAAGCGCAGAGGCCAGGGAGAAATTCTTCCGTGAAATTCAAATTACATCATCCCTTTGTCATCCTAATATTGTTCGCTTTCTCTCCTCCGGAGTCTGCGGCAGCATTTTCTATATCATCATGGAGTATTGCAACCGGGGTAGCCTGATTGAGTTGATGGAATATCAGAACAGGCCCTTATCAGAAAAAGAAGCTCTTCCGATTATGCTTCAGGTATTGGATGGTTTAGCATATGCTCATGCAAATGGTTGGGTGCATCGAGACTTAAAACCTCAGAACATATTATTAACTCAAGATAATCACGCACTAAGTGCGAAGATCAGCGATTTTGGGCTTTCTAAAAATTTCACCCAGGCAGGTTTCAGTGGGATGACCATAACCGGCACTTATTCTGGTTCATACCCATTCATGCCTCGAGAACAAGTTACCAACTTTAAATATGTGAAACCTTTTAGTGATGTCTGGTCAATTGCTGCCACCTTTTATTTTGTTCTAACGGGCGAATTTCCACGAGATCTACAAAAAGGGCAGGATCCATTGGAAGTGATTTTGAGTGGAAAAGTAATCCCTATTCGAAGCAAGAAAAAAGATATCTCCAAGAAACTTGCCCAGGTTATCGATAAATCTCTATCCAACGATCCAAAAAATCGATACCCAGATGCTGGAGAAATGAGAAAAGCCCTAGGAAAAATTGTGTAACCATCTCCAAGGCATTCGAAATTTGATGAGTAAGTGAGGCGCGCAGGGTATGCGCGCCTCATCAGGGGTGATGGTGATTGCCGCACAAGCGCGGCTTGGATGCGGTTTAGTACGGGCAATCCACTTCGGCGGCAGCTTCGGGCTGGGCAACCTGGATAGTTTCCACCTTGAAGGCCATCAGGTTGACGTAACCCTTGCCATTGGAAGTGGAGACCTCGTAGACCAGCCGGCCGGTAATAGTCGCCAGGTCGCCCTTATTCAGCTTGGTCAGCGCCTGCGGAACTGCGTCGCTGCCCTCTTTGCTGGTGAAACCTTTGACGGTCAACCAGAGGGACGGCTTGTAGGCTCCACTGGCATCTTTGCCCTGGCCGAGCGCCATGCGCACGCGACCCCAGAAATTGCCGGCATCCGTGAAGCGGCTTTCGGCATCCTGGCCGGCGCGCAGCGTCAGGATGACGTAGTTGCGCAGCCTGCCATCGCTGGGGGCGGGTTCGACTTTGGTCGGAAAAAGCACAACCGTGCTTTTCTCATCCTTTTCTTCGTAACCCAACCGCCCAACCAGGGTGTGTTGGCCGGTGACAATGGAGGCAGCAATGCCGTTCAAGGCAACAATGCGCAGCGGCATGGGCTCTTCTTCCATAGGCAGCATGGCGGCAGCGACAGCGTAAGGCTTGCCATCTTTGCTGGTTTTTTGCTCGACCGAGCGGATATCCACGGTGAAAACCGCGAAGTTTTTGAAATCTGATTTGGTAGTCATGGTATGTTACTCCTCATATATGAAATTGGGATTGAAAATTGGATTCGGATTGACCGATGAAAACGCGCCGGCCCGCCCGGAATGGACAGGCCAGCGCGGGATTGATAAGGTTCAGGCGGCTTCTTCGCCAACCAGGGATTTGCCGACCGGAGCGCCGTGCAGCCGTTCGCACACGCCGCTCACCGGGCAGTAATCACACTCCCAAAATTCTTCGGGATCGTGAAGAATGTCCGGCAGCGAGCCAGTGGTAAACAGCGCCAGGCGCTGCTCGATCAGCTTCCAGGCTTCGTCCAGTGGCAGCAGTTCGACCGGGATGCGCAGTTGCTCGCGCATGTCCATGTAGACGATCTCAGCCGTGTCCACGGTGACGCCGTGTTCAGCCAGCACCAGGCGGTACAGGCTGACCTGCTGCACGTGGGCTTTCTTTGCCCTGGGCGGGCCTTCCTGCAAGATCTGGCGGGCGATATGCTCGCCATCGAAGCAGTGCGGGCAGGCAATCATCTTGGGCCGCCAGGCATAGGGACCCTCGCGGATCAGAACGCCGGTTTCCGGGCAGGTGTAAGCCCGCCAGGGGCCGGGGACGGCTTTGATGGTCTTGAAGTCCAGGATGTGGCGGCGATCCAGGTACACCA
>CAZVRZ010000160.1:0-11617 GCA_964629965.1 uncultured Anaerolineaceae bacterium | reverse complement strand
GATAACAATTTGTCCTTTCGAAGACATACGGGTAGTGGCAATCGTTTCCATGATTCCTCCTTTATCTTACTGGTAAGATTATAATACAAGAAAAGTCATGGAAACACACAGAGTTTATCCACTGTATCGTTGCCAGGTCACATATAATCGGTTATCTCCCTTAGCCCCTTTCGTATCGTCTTCCTGTCCAACCCCGTAATCTCCGCCATGCGCATGATCCCACCGTGCCCCATCTGCTGCGCCTGGAAAGCACCGAACAGCTGGCACTGGCGGACGCGGCTGGTAGGGGCGCAATGAGTTAGCGCAAGAGCCTGCCAGGCAGTCATACACTTTATGTCACCAAAGCTTGTGAGAGGCTTCCTGGAATCGGCAGGCTGTTTCATTCAACAGCCTATGCTATAATAAAAACATGGATATAACCACCCTGGGGTTGACCCCAGATCGATTGCGCACCTTTTGCCAGAAGCATCATATCTGCAGCCTGGCCCTTTTCGGCTCGGTTGTGCGGGATGACTTTGGCCCGCGCAGTGACATCGATGTGCTGGTTGAGTTTGAGCCAGGTCACATTCCAGGATACGATTTCTTCCTGATCGAATCAGAGTTATCCCAGCTACTGGGCCGCAAGGTTGATTTACAAACCACTCGTTTCCTAAGCCCCGAAATACGCCAGTCGGCCATCTCTGAGGCTATAACTGCCTATAAGCAAGCATGACCCCTTTATAAGACAGGGCATTGGCGCCTGTGCTTTCCCTGATTGCACCCCGGCTTTTTACTCGCACAGCCAGGTGACTTTCACTTTCTCCTGTGCTCTCGATACAGCCCTGGCCATTCGGCGCGTTCCAATCCAGCAGTCTCGGCCTGCTGGCGCGCCTGTTGGATGATTGGCACAGGGTTTACGCCTTGAGCGCCCGTTCTAACAAATCTTCCACCTGGAGTTCGCGCGCCATATGGTGCAGATAATCAAGATCAAGCGCCCCAGCCTGAACTTTCATCACACCGAGCACATCACGCCATTGGCGCTCAGAAACTTCGCCACCCATGCGATACCACTCAAGTTTTGCCAGCAAGGTGTCTTCAGGGCTTGCAACGGTGGCAACCATCTGCGGGTCCGCAGATAACCTTTCCTGGCGAGAGCGAGAAAACTGCATTTTCACAAATGGGCGCGAACGAGGCACAAAAATATCCACCTTGAACATGCTCTCGCGATGGATGATATTGAAACTGGAACGATGAGCGATCGCATCCGCCATCATCTCATCATCCATATAAAATTCACTTTGAAGCTCAGCCATCAACAACGGGATATGTTCAGCCATCATCTCAGCAATGATATCTACATCTTGCGTTGTACGCACCATTCCATAAAGTGTGCTCGCAATCGATCCCCCGATAAAGTAAGGGACTCCGATGCGTTCCAGGGTTCTGGTTACCCGTATCGTGGCTGCAATTGCATCACTGGCCATATTTCAGCTCTCCATACACTTTGAGCGCCAGCTCTTCTCCCAGCAAAATGTCTGCCAGCCTGCGACGAATCTCCCTCTCGCTGGCGCCCGGATAGCGCTTATGCAACCCTGCTGAAGCTAATTCCTGGGCCGAAGCGATTAAACTCGATAGCATTTCCATCTTACGCCAGGCTGGGGCTTCACGCAGAAGCTTGATTTGTAGCGCCTCGATTTTGGGATGGGTGTCAGTATAATATCCACTCATCGTTGCTCATACTCCAGTTGGGAACAGGGTTAACAGCTTTCTTTTCATAGCAAAAATCATACCCAAATTATACAACAGGGCAAGGCTGATCTACACTGGAAAATAGGGCGGCGTCACCCCAACTTTCTTTACCCAATGCGATATTGTCTCTTCACATGTAACCTGTAATCTCCCTCACCCCTCTCCGGATCGTCTTGCGATCCAATCCTGTGATCTCCGCCATGCGCGTGATCCCACCGTGCCCCATTTGCTGCGCCTGAAATGCCGCAAACAGCCTGCGTTGGCGGGCGTTCATCAGGCTCATCAGCAGGTTGATCTGTTCGTGCTGCGTCTTCTCTGGATGCGCAGCCTGGCCCCGGCAGATCGGGCAAGTGCAGTGCATGGCTCGCAAGCGAGTGGTGCGCGGATTGCTTTTCATGGTACTTACCTCACGGCCCGGCAGTGTTCAGCAGGCGCTGTACAACCCAGCCGGTGCGTTCATCGGGCAGTACAACGTGCACCCAGGCCACGCCGTTCGCCTCAACAGTTTCGATGATCTGCCCCGGCGTGCCGTCCGGCAGCCAGGCCAGGATCATGCCCTGCGGCTCGGCGCGCAGGTAGGCGCCTTCTTCACTGCTCAGATAGGCGACCGGTCGATCCTGCTGGATGGTTGCCACCAGCAGGCGGGCAACCCAGCCGCTGAAACCCGCGCCGGTCACCTGCACCCAGGTTGCCCCGCCGGCCTCAGCCTCCTCGCCCAGCGTGACGGGCGTGCCGTTGTCGAGCAGCGCCAGCGAGTTGCCGTTGGGGCCGTCCCGCAGGTAAACCTGCTCTGACTCCGGCGACCAGATCAGCGTCAGCGGCGGCCTGGCAGTGGGCGATACGGTGGGCGTGAGAGTAACGACTGTTGGCGGATGCGTTGGCGAAGCAGTATCCGCCGGTGTGGCAGTGGCCTGCGGGGAAGCATAGTGGGCGGCGGAATACGCGTGAAAGACTGGCCGGTAGGTGCGGTAGACCAGGATGACCAGGGTCAAGGCAAGCAGCAGCGCGGCCAGGAGAGCCAGGCGGCGGATGATCCGGCGCCTCGCAAGGCGCTCCAGCAGTTGGATGAGACGGGTGAATTTAGCGTGCATGAAAATACTCCTTGTGGTTGGTTTGTGGGCAGAGGTTTACATTGCGGATCCGGCGCAGCGGCCAGATCAGAAAACCGTACATGGGGTGGGGTGAGGCTGATCCGGTGTGGATGAACAGGTTGCTCTCTCCCTGGAAGAAGCGGTGTTCTGTACCGCCAATATCATCCATCAGGGGCGACAGGCTCTCGAAGAAGCGCGCCAGGGTGCAGTACTCGGAATCCACCGGCTCGCAGCGCGTCCAATTGATTTCCTGCTCGGAAACGTGTGCGCCGGCAGCCTTCAGGCGCACCAATTGCCGGCCGGGCTGGCGGAACAGCGCCAGCATTTCCTGGCGGGTGAAAGCCCCTTCGACAAAAGACACATAGTAAGGCTGATCGCCGCGGCCCAGCCGGTGATAGGCGTCATACGAAGCCGAGTCGTGGACGGTGTAGTAGGCCGGCAGCGTGACGCCCAAGGCGGCCCACAACGGCCGGGAAGCGCCCTGAGACTGGTAATACACCTCGACCAGGTCGAAGCGCGGGCCGCCCCGGTAGGGATCCCACTGCCACTGGCGCAGGCGACCGGTCACGCCGGTGAGCGTCCAGGCCCCTTCACCGGCATGGTTCGAGTAGGAAAGCGTTCCCCAGCCGTTAGCGTCAGCCGCCTGTTGGATAGCCAGCGTGCACGGGATATGTGCAGGCTCCTCCAGGCTCCCCGCAGGCGAGATGAACTGCCCGGGCAGGGCACCCTGGGCATTGGCGGCCACGCTGAACGACCAGGTGTAGCTCTTGCCGTTGGCAGTCAGCGAGACGGTGTACGCAGCGCCTGGGGTGAGGGGCTGGCGCGGGATGATGACCAGCGCGTCGCGGCCGGACAGGAAGCTGCGCCCCAGCGCCTGCTGCTGCGGGTCGGGATGGGTATAGCTGGTTTCGGTGTAGATGCAGTGTTCCAGGTTAGTAGTACCTTGTTTGAAGGTATGCGCCGTAACGTTGACGGATGTGAAGCCAGAGCCAAACTGGACGATGACCGGCGGACCGGAGGGCGCGGTGTAGCCCGGGCAGGCCGAGAGCGGATCGGGCGTCTCGCCGCCGGAATACTGGCTCACCGGCAGCGCCTTGCCCTGCGCCGGGTAGAAGACTGGAAACTGCACCCGATCCGACACAGCGCCCAGGCCGCGGAAGGTATCCAGCGCGGCGGCTGTTTGGAAGACGCTGCCCATCTCGCGGTAGGAGCCGAAGCCGATGCGCTGCAGGCGCGGATCGAGCACGTTCACGGCGTGGAACGGCCCGCTCATCCACTTATCCACCGCCTGGCTGTCGGTGAGTTGTATGCCGGTATCTGCCAGCACGTTCGACGACTGCCCGGCCGCATCGCCATCCAGGGAATACCAGGGGTTGGCCAAATCTTCGGTATGCGTCAGGACGCCGTTCTTGACCACATAGCGGGCGTGCAGCCGGTCGCCCTCGCTCCACAGGCTGTTTTCCGTCACCGGCGGCAGGTTAGCCAGGGAGCGGTAGGCGTTGAGGTTGGACAGCGTATTGCCCGGCGACAGGATCATCGGCAGGAACACGGTAAAGGAGGACGATTCGCCCTGCTCCGGAATTGGCGGAGAACTGACTCCCGCCGAACTTCCCAACGAAAGAATGAGCAGGCCGGATAGGATGGTCATGAGGATGGTTTTCATCTGGCTTTACTCCCTTCGCTCGGGGATGGCGCCCACTCCACATAGACCGGATCGACGCCGATCTCCAATTCACCGCCCACCGCGAGTGGGTTGCCCAGCGCATCCCACGCTGCCTGCGGTTGAGGCGTAAAGGCAACGGTATGTGATGGCTCGCTGAGCGACACGTACCACAGCAGCCACACCTGGCGGCCATCTGCGTGGATGAACTTGTAGCCGCGGATGCCAGGTGCCCCGCCCACATCTGCAGGCAATATCTCGCCCAAGTAGGCTGCCGGGCCGATCTTCTCCCGCGCGAATTGATAGGCCTGGTAGGCCGGGCGCGGGGTGAAATCCTGGTCGACCAGGCCGGAGTTCTGCCAGCCGGTCAGGCTCTGCCACAGGTTGGCTTCCAGGTCTAGCGCCGCGGCGGCCGCATACACCTGTGCAATATAGCTGGCCTTGGCCGTTTCGAACACCGGCACGCTTTCGCAGCTGGCGCACAGCACGGCGGACTGGGTGTTGTACAGCGCCTTGTCTCCAGCGCGATATGCCTCCAACAGATCACGGATATAGCCCGCCTTTGCAATCACGGACGGCCCGCCGGTATGCCAGTAGGAATGCCAGTTGGAATTGCTGAACTGGTAGGCAGCGCCCCAGGGCAAGTCGTAGACCGCGAAGCCGTCGGAGGCCTGGAAGCTGACGCCATCGAAGGAGGCGCCGCCACCGGCCTGCAGGAAGCCTTCTAAGAAGCTGCTACCGGAGCAGTACTCCCCGCCGGGCGGGTTCAACGGATCGCATGCCAATCTCAGGCTGCCCAGCAGCAGCTGGGCCTCGGGATCGACGGCCTTGATCTGCGGGTAGGCTAACGACAGGATGGCGGCATAGCCACCCCCGGCGTAGGAAGGCTCGGACGGTTCGCTCCAGCAACCGCCGTAGGTGTCTTGCTCGCCCCACAGCTCCCAATGTTTTACCTGGAAGGGAAGGGCGCTGTAGCGCTGCACCAGGTCGCGCAGGAAAGCGATCAGCGCCGGATAGTGTTCCGGCAGAGGCTGCCCGCAGGCTGATCCAGGCACGCTGGCCCAATCGGGCGTGCCCTCCACCGTCAGAACCACTCGCAGGCCCAGGCTGGCCGCAGCCTGCAGCTCGGTCTCCAGCTCTGCCAGCGCTTCCCAGCGGCGTTCGCCTTTCACCGGTTCCACCTCCGCCCAACGCACAGATTGGCTGGCATGCATCCAGGATGCGCCGGCGTTGAGCACTTCCGCCAGCCCATCTCCGCCGGCCAGTGAGCCGGTGTTGAGGCCGAAGACGCTCTGCGGGACAAAGGCCGGCGGCGTTGGCGTGATCACTGCGCCGCCCTCCCCGCCCAGGATCATGGGCAGGTAGACGGTAGAGCCATCTCCGGACTGCGCCTGGGCCGGGTCTGCCAGCATACTGGCGAGCAGCGCCAGCAGCACCAGCAGCAAGCCCAGCAACAGCAGGCTGCGTTTCCATGGGATACTTCTCAAGGTGATTTTTCGGTTCATACAAGCTCCTTCCTGGTGGGATTACCAGATGTGGGGGATCAAACGCCAGCGCACGCCTCCGGCGTAGGCGGCGTAGTTGGATATAACCTGCTCCTCCCAGCGCATGCGCAGCAGCAGAGCGAGCAGAACGACAAGGATCAGGACGATATTCCAGGCGGAAGCAGCGCAGACGACCGCTCCGGCCAGGGAGACCAGCTCGCCCAGGTACATCGGGTGACGCACGAAGCGGTACGGGCCGCCCTCCACCAGGCCACGATCTGCCGGAGCGATGCCGAAGGAGCGTCCCAGCGTACTCTGCGCCCACAATGCGAGCAGCAGGCCCAGGATGGTAATCGCCTGCCCTGGCAGAGTCTCGTTGTCTATACGCAGCGCCAGCGGGAGTAAAGCAGAGACCCAGGCGATTGCCTTCTGCGGCCAGCGTACTTCCTCCGACTGACGGCTGCGGGTGACCAGCAGCCAGGCGGTCAGCCCGGATTGGGCGGCCAGTAAAGCGGGGATCAAACGAGCGTTTTGCCAGGCAGCCAGCAGGCGCAGGCCGGCCAACCCACCCCACAGCAGCAGGCAGGCAGCCAGTACAACTTTGTCAGACCAGCTAGAATTCATCAGCCTACCCAAAGATTGCCATCACGGGAACCATGAAGCTGCCCAGGATGACCAGCACGAAGGGGATAAAGAAGAAAAACGCCGTCGCCAGCATCAGCCGCCCGTTGAGCTTCTCGATTTCGCTATCCAGGCGGGCGCGGTATTCCCGGCCCAACGTGCGGGCGACCTCGTTCATCAGCAGCGCACCGGCCACGCCCTTCTCGGCCACCAGGTCGAGCTGGGCCGCAAAAGCCATCAATTCCGGCAGGCCGGCCTGGGAAAAGACTTCGACCAGCGCGCCGCGGATAGGCTTGCGCCCGAACAGCGGGCGTCCGGCGCTGCGCGAGTAGGCCAGCACATCCGAGAGCAGTCCGGTCAGGGGGCCGGGCAGGAGCGAGGCGCGCTGCACCGCCTGGTCAGGCGAAACGCCCGCGGACATCTCCGCCGCCACCAGCGCGGCCACTTCGGGCAGGCCGCGCACCACCCGCTTGCGCACCGTGTTGGCCTTGGCGCGCACCGAGATGAATGGGTAAGCCGCCGCTCCCAGGGGTGCGAGCAGCGAGGCCGGAGCCGGGTTGACCAGCAGCGCCAATGCGCCGATGCCGGCGTAGATCATGGCGCTGAACACCAACCGGCCCATGCCCCAGCCTTTGAAATAGCCGCCGCGCTGCGCCCAGCGCAGGTGCTCTTCCCAGGCTTCCAGCGAGAACGGCAATCGTTCGGCCACCCGCTCGCCGATCTGCTCGCCGCGCGCGGAACGCGGCTGGTTGTTGCCGGTTGAAACATAATAATCTTCCAGCCCGCGCCCGACTTTCGAGCGCAGGTGCAGGCTGCCGGCGAGAAAGTAGGCCACCAGCGCCAAAGTCCCAGCGCCCAGGAAGGGGGCAACCAAACGGAGTGTGTCGGTCATGTTCACCTCTCATTCCACCGATTCACGGATCAGGTCGCCGATGTAGGAAAAGCCAAACGCCGCCCAGGCCACCGCAGCCACGATGGCGACCTGGGCCGTAGCCGTGCGGAACATCGCCCCGCTGCCGGGGTTGGAAAAGGCCATGAAGATCGTTCCCCCCAAGGCCAGGACAATGACCCGGATCGTGCCCCAGGCGCCGTCCGCTTTGGAGAAAGCCTTCGAGCGGCCTTCCAGGATGCCGGCCAGGTTATCGGCAACCATCTGGAAGGATTGAGCGTAGCCCTGCCCGCCCGTTTCCCACAGCCGCCCGATCTCAACCACCACCAGCAGCAAGGAGGATGAGATATTGCCCGCCTCAACCTGCATCTCTGCCAGTCCCATTTTGCCGCGGGATTGTAGGCTATGCACCAGTCGCTCGATCCAGGGCTTGAGCTGGCCCCTGGGATTGAGCGAGAGCGAAGCATCCTCCAGCGCCCGGATCACGTTGGGGTTGAGCTGGATCACGCTGGACAGGTTCATCAGGAACGAAGGGATTTCTTTCTCCAGCGCCATGCGGGCCTTGTTCCACCGGTTGTTGACCAGGCTGTTGACCGCGAACCAGGCAATGAGCGGCCCGGCCAGCCAGAACAACGGCGGCAATCCGCAGGCGGCTGCGCCGGCTGCCAGTCCCAGGCCGAGGATGCCGATCGTCAAGTAGAGCGAGAGCTGCTCCCGCCCACTGACATCGAAACCATACCCGGCAAAGGCCATCCTGATCTTGTGCTCCTGTGAGCCGGCGGCGATATCAGGCGTGGTGGTATTGGCGGGAGAAAAGGCGTAATCTTGCAAGGCACGGGCTGCCGAAGGCCGGCGGGTAAGAAGCCAGCTCAGCAGGCCGTGGGCGATGACTGCCGCGCAGACCGCGGCGAGGATGGAAGAGAGGGATTGGAGAGATAGAGTCAAGCAGCGCCTCCTGGGGCAGGAATCAAAAAGCGCACCACCCAAAAGGGTGATGCGCGGCTGCCGCTCAGTTAAATAAAAACGCGCCCACCCAGGGGGGTGCGCAAATTCTGATTAAGATTATACCCGGATTTGTGTGGGGGTCAAGAAAAAAATGGCAAAATTACCCGATCAACTTACCCTACCAGGCGTTACCCCGCCTTCGTCTGCACCACATCCAGCACCGCTTCTGGATGCTTAGCGGCTACCTGGAGCAGCACGCGAGCGGGGCCTTCGGGTACTCGCCGGCCCTGCTCCCAATTTCGCAGCGTCCACACGCTGATGCCCAGCAGCGCAGCAAACTGTTCCTGTGTCAGGCCAAACCCATCGCGAATGCCCTTGATGTCAGGCGGAAGGATCGTGAAAGTACGTGAAGCCGGTACTTCGCCGCGCAGGATAGCGCCGCCTTCACGGACGCTGGCTACCAGTTCAGCAAATAGATCTTCTTTCATGGGTACTCCTCTTCGATAATCCTTCGCAACACCTTTAATTGCTCAGCCGTTAAGTTGTCCTGTTCATTTTTGGCATACATCAGAAGCATCACAATGCGATCCTGACGCACAGCCCAGTAATAGATCACGCGCACGCCAACACGCTTGCCTCGACCCTGAGCGCCCCAACGGATTTTGCGTAGTCCTCCACAAACGATATAGGCCGCTGATTGTCTTGCCCTCGTTGCTTGTCAGCAACGCATCCACCATCTGTATCAAGTGCCGTGTTTGTGGTTGGTAAAGTACGATGTTCAGAGCATTAATAAATGCGATAAGTTCTGCCGAGCGTTGTACAATTGCTGTGAGCATTGGTTTCCTCTGGTTTCAGGATTCGTGGCAACTTATCCTACCAGATTTCCAGTGCTCAGTCTATTTTGGCAAAACTAAAGATCTATAGATCTCTTACGATACTCATTTACTCCCTATTGTCAATCACTTCCAACTCGATGGAATACTGAAGACTTTCGCCAGGCTCGATGACTGGTAATTTCCCTTTCTCTCGGGTGGAAGCGCGGCCCCCCGTTCCATTGCAGTTTGCCGGCTCGATGCCCACCACATAGGCGCCTTCGCCCATCATTTTCCATTCCATGAGGTAGGGCAGGC
This sequence comes from uncultured Anaerolineaceae bacterium, assembly GCA_964629965.1. GTDB lineage: Bacteria > Chloroflexota > Anaerolineae > Anaerolineales > UBA4823 > CAZVRZ01. Next base: position 2,069 of record CAZVRZ010000160.1, on the reverse strand, counting down.
TGGTTGCATCGTATTTCCAGCGCATCCCGATGCCCATTCGCGGATTTGTTAATTCAACCGTTGCGTTTCCATCCTGGCCAATTCTCGGGCAATGGATAAACACCTGCTCACGATATCCATGTGTAGGCGGCTGGAAGCGATCCCAGCCATCCAACCCTGCACGGGCATCTGCGTCACGCGGCTGGGGTGACTCTGCTTGGAGATGCAGTTGCGCATGTTCGCTGACCAGCGGGAAACCTAAGTTGAAGTGGTACAGCAGCATGTGGGGGGAAGGATCAAAACCATCATTTGTAACCACATCCTGGATGAGCAACCGACTGGATCCTAATTTCATCGTCAGTCGCCGCCGCAGAACCAGGTTTTCAAAGAAGAGTGCTGACTGGCGGATCTCACCGCTGATCTCTAGCATGTAATCATCGCCATCCCAAAACGTTCGATAATTCATCTGGGTGGCTGGCAGATTACTGATTCGCCCGTGCAGGCCAAATTCAACGCCATTATCCTGCGAAGGGGAGCCAAACTGGTTCAACCCACAGGTGGTCAGCAGCCCACCAGGGAAGGAGCGCAGCCAGCCAAGGCCGTGCGGCTCATAAAAAGCGGGATTTGCATCTCCGGCGGAGGAACGCCAGGCAAGCGGCACGCCCTTGAAGTCGCAACTGGTAATATCCAGGGCGCGGTCTGCATTCACCTGGAAACGGAAACCCGTCCCGGTCCAAACATCTAATACCCGGCAGCCGCGCCCCTTGCCGTCCGACAACTCCAGCAGGCGGATGCCTGCCAGTTGATCCATATGACCGACGCGGCGCAGCAACTCTACCTTACTCCATTCTTGATTGAATAAAATCGCCATACATCCTCCAGTTTAGTAGTGAAAATTGGCTGGCAATTCCCGCAGGTAATCCGCCATCAACGGCCATAGACGTTGATAGTATTGGTAGCGGGTTTGATAGCGTTGATGTAGAGCTAAGTCCGGCTCAAACGTACGATCCAATTTGACCATGGCTGCCACACCTTCGGCGTAATCTGCATAAATTCCTCCCCCCACACCAGCCAGGATCGCAGCGCCCAGCGCGCCTGCTTCTGTGATCACCGGACGGGTAAAAGGCGTTCCTAAAATATTGGCGCAGATCTGCACCCAGGTATCGGACCGGCTGCCACCGCCCACGACGCGATAATCCTGGATCCGGATGCCTATTTCTGGAAGCGAATCGATAACCTCTTTGAGATAGAATGTGATCCCTTCGATGATACCTTTGAGCACCTCGCCGCGCTTCGTATCCAGGTGCAGGCCAACTATCACACCGGATGAGTTGGAGATGAATGCGGGAGTTCCGGTGGGTGCAAAATGTGGCAGCACCAACACACGGCTGGGTTCGGCAGTGACCTCTTCAAATAGCGCCGGGTAGATCGAACGCTCCGGATACCCGGCCTGCGCCTCGACTTCGATTTGGCGATGTTCGATTGCCGCAAACGTATCCCGATACCATTTGACCAGCGCGCCGCCCTGGTTGTAAATAAAGCAAACATATCGTTCTGGGATGGCATGGTGTTCGGTATTCAGGCCGCGCCCGATCATCGCCTCTGAAGCCGGTGGGGTGGCAAAAACAGGTGTGATGCAGTGGTAAGTGCCCATGCCGTACACCGCACTGCCCACATCGACCACGCCGCAGCCGACCGCATTAGCGCACTGGTCATGGGCGCCGCTGACGATGCGCACGCCCGGCGGCAAGCCCAGCTCCGCCGCGATGTGCGCCGGAACCGTCCCGATCACGCTCCCTGACGGGACCGCTGCCGGCAGCTTCTCCTGGTCAAGCCCAGCGAAGTTCAACAGTTCATCCGACCAGCCACCCTTGGTGATGTCAAATAAGAGGGTACGGTTGGCCAGCGAGTAATCCACGCAGGGATCGGCGCCTAACATGTAGGCTACGAAAGCACCCCAATGCAGGAACTTGTATGCGCTCGCATAGAGTTCGGGCTGGTGGGTTTGGAACCATTTAAGCTTGGTGAGGCTGTAGTGGTACCACCCCACTTAAGCGTGGAGTGAGGTAGCTCTTTACAAAAATAAGGGT
>CAZVRZ010000159.1:2183-11662 GCA_964629965.1 uncultured Anaerolineaceae bacterium | reverse complement strand
TGGCGCGCGCGGTGAGATTGTCTGCCGCTGCGCCCGCGGCGGTGGGGCTGGAAGCTCTCAACTATGAACTCAGCCTGGTGCTGGTTCCTTTGGTTTTATTGGGGCTGCTGTTGTTCACGGCTTACTTGGGCCGTTTGAAAGTGGTCATGCCCGCCGATGCTGCCTCCGCAGGCTTTACTCGCCTGATCGCCGACCTGACTTACAAGCGGCGCGTCCTCGAGATTCTGCTAGATCTGCTGTTGGTTAGTTTCAGCTACTACCTGGCCTACTGGATCGGTTATGGGTTGGACATGACTTCTGCCAGCATGCAGTTGTTCTTGCAATCCTGGCCCTTTGCCCTGGCGGCGGCGTACCTGTGCTTTTTCCTGGCCGGCGTTTACCGCAGCGCCTGGAGCTATTTCAGTTTTGAGGATCTAGGGCGCACTCTCTTGGGTGCGCTGGGTGCTTCGGCCATTGCCTGGCTTTCTTTGCGTCTGATCTATGCCTGGCAAACGTTTCCTCTCCAGGTATTCGCTCTTTTCGCCATCGTCTTGTTCCTGGCTTTAGCCGGTTCGCGGGCTTCTTTTACCGTTCTCGATCGCCTCTATCATCGCCAGCGTTCCCGCGCCGAGACCCAGGCCGTGTTGATCTATGGTGCGGGCAGCAGCGGCGAATTTGTGCTGCTTTGGCTGTTGCAAGATCATTCCCTGGATTTCCGCCCCATGGGTTTCTTGGATGAAGATGAGCGCTTGTGGGGGCGTTCGATCCGGAGTGTTGACGTTCTGGGCGGGTGCCGCTACCTTGAGAACCTGGCAGGTGAGCACACGTTCTCCGGCGTGATCGTCAGCAGCACCGGTTTGCTGGAAATGCCTGCCGGGCAGCGCTTGTTGGCGGCCTGTCGCGCCCACGGTATCTGGGTCAAGGTGATGCACGTGGATTTTGAAAGCGTGCAATAAATGCCTTTCACACAATAAAAAAGAGGCTGCCCACATGTTCAGAGCAGCCTCTTTCTTAGTTAGGAATCTTGCCTGGATCTATGACGCATCAGGTAGTATTTTGCCTGTCACTTCATAGGTTCAGCGTATCTGATCAATGATCAGCTTCACTCCTGGGTGGACTTCCACAGGGTTACACCTACATCAGGAGTGGTCACGATAACATCGACGCTGGTGGTAGTCTCTACTGCATATAGATCATCAGTGATCGATGTGACAGCATTGGTTAGCGTTCCAGCGCTATTGGCAGTCACTGCGTACTGGATGGTCACCGGTTGCGGCAGAGACCAATCGAAGCAGATCGCCATACCGTCATGGATCGTGCCCAGGGCGGCATCATCGTAAGCAAACTTGGTGCCCTTGGCGCCGCTCTCGTTTTCCACGCCGACCGTGCCGATCTCGAGAGTTGTGCTGATGTTGTCGTAGGCGAAGATCACTTCATACCAGGATGGGCTGGCGTAAGTGCGCATCAAGATTTCCATATCCAGCTTATCGTCATCACCATACACACGCAGGTCATCGTATTCGATGAGCGTTGCAGTGGCTCCCAACGTGGCGATGCTAACCCCATAGTTCAGAGCCGCATCGTAGACGATCTCGTAGTCTGCCCACAGGATGGCTGCCAGGTTATTCGGCACGCGCGGATCTGGAATGTCGCGATTGATATATGGGTAGTTACCCGCCGATGAGTTGAGGAAGGCAAAACCGTCATCGGTGAAGTTGATGCCGCCGCCGTATACGGTGCCGTAAAACTCAAAGGTTCGCGAAGAAGTGGCGACGAAAGTTTTCGTATCGCCGACGATGTCTGCTTGGGCTGAGATGCCCAACGGCTGTAAGTTGACGTAGGCATCTGGGTCGCCATCGTTGGCAGCATAATACGAGTGCACCGTGCAGTAGGTGGGATCCTCGTCGCTGGTGGTCATGCTGTAACCACCTTGCCAGGGCATCAGGCCGTTCCAGGTGAGTGTGCTGCCGGTCACGCTGACCGTGCCGCTGCTGGCGATTGCCGATCCATCCACGTAAGTCATGCCTGCCGGGATCGTATCTTCCAGGGCGTAAGCCAGATCGATTTCGCCGGTGACGTTGGGACGTACAGTGATGGTATAGGTAACTACATCGCCCACTTTAACGTTGGTAGCACTGGCGCCCTTGCTTACATCATCATTGTAGCGCTGCAAGTCGACCGGGATGAAGGCCGCGATGTTGTCGGGTGTGGCTGCGCTGGAGCCGAGCGAGAAGCCGCCGTAATAGCGGTCGCCGGGCGCCGCGCCGGTCACATCGTATGCCAGCGTCAGGTCAAATGGTGTCAGCATCGGTACCTGGGCCGGGCCGGTCACCTCCAGGTTACCTGCATCAGCGCCGCTTACCACTGCCGCGGCCAGTGTGATCAGGTCCGGCTGATCGTCGGAGCCCGTATAGTTTTGCACCAGGATCCACCAGGTGCCGGCAGCCGGGTTCAGCACCGAGCAGTATTCCAGGGTAGCTGCCGTAGCGCTGGTGCACTCGATTTCGCCGTCTTCCGGTATGCCGTCGCCGTCATCCAGACCGACGAACATATCCACATCGGGTGACTCTGCATAAGTAACTTCGGCTACAAATCGCAAGGCATCGCTTGGCACCGTGTAGGTGACGAAGAACACGCCGTCTGCCAGGTTGTCGAAAGCGCTGCCGTTGTCTGTATCGGAAAAGACTTCTTGCGAGGTGATGTCGGCTTTGACCAGGCCAAAGCTTTCCGTAGTCAGTTGGCTGATGGCCTTGGATTGCAAGTCTGCCAACACCTTCGAACCAAGGTCGCGGCGGGTGGGAATCTCCACGGCCGCCGGCAGGATACCGGCCGTCGGCTTGGCTGCCAGGGGGAAGCGCGCCGTGGGGATGGTGTTATCTGAAGGAACCAGTTGTACCTCGCCGAATACCCAGGTACCGCTGGGCAAGCTGGCAACATCCGCAGTGACCGTGAATACCTGGGTTTCGCCAGCCGCCAGCGTGAACGAGCTGGGGGTAACCTGAATGCCCAGGCCGGCAGTGCCGGTTACTTCGGCTGTCCAGGTCACGCTGCCCGCCGTGGTGGCTTCCACCGTGCGCACCCAGGAGCATCCTTCCAGGCACTGGCTGTCTTTGAAGCTGGCCAGGTTGAGCTTCTTGGGATCGCCGCCCTTACCGGGATCGGCAGTCGTGAAGTTGTTGAAGGTTTCGTTCAAGATCAGGCCCGCCTGGGCCGCCTGGTTGACCTGCACGCGCCCGGCGCCCATCTCAAAGTAATTGGCTGGGGCGGCATTTTCTCGATTCATCACCTCGGGCGTCGTAGTCGATGAAAGTGCCGACATGATCTCGACCGGCGTCCAATCCGGGTGGACTGCCTTGAGCAAGGCTGCCGCGCCGGCATTGTGTGGGCTGGACATCGAGGTGCCATCGTAGAACTCGAACTCTGCCGGGCCGGGATTAGCCAGATCAGCCGTTGCCACGGCTGCCAGGATGGACACGCCAGGAGCCGAGCTGGTGGGTTTGAGTACATCGAGTTCCATGCTCGAACTGCCAGGGCCGATCGAGCTGAAGCTGGCCAGGATATCGGCCTTGTTGGGATCGACCACAGACGCAAAGCCGGAAATAGAGGCCATGTGGCCTGCGCCGCTGGCCAACCATGTTTTCAGCGTCACGCCATCGGCGTAGGTCAGGTGAACGCCTGGGATCACGTATTGATCTGCCGAGAGACCGATGCCGTTGGCCTCGTTATTTGCCATGACGAAACCGGCTGCACCGGCGGCTGCTACGTTCTTGGCCTTATCGACGCGCGCGCCTGTGCCGCGGTCGCATACCACGATCTGCCCGCTGAAGGTGCCGGCCGGGAAGGGATTGGTGACCCCATCCGCTGCCATACATTGTGCATTGTTATAGGGGGCTGCGCCCGCATAAACGATCGGGGTGGAGCCCAGGCTGCCCGTTACACCCGCGCCGATCAAGTCGGCGGGCGGAGTTGTATCGCCGCCGGTCATATCCTGCAGAACATTGGTCAACTGGCGGTTGTGTGTGGTAGCTGCGGTGGTGGAAACCCACGGCCCCAGGTGCCCCAGCGTATTGATGCCGCTGGTGCCGCTGTTGCCGGCCGAGGTCGAGACAAACACGCCGGCGTTGACTGCGTTGAGGAAAGCGATTTCCACAACATTATTGTAGGGATCATCGCCGCCACCGATGGAGAAGTTGATCACATCCACGCCATCCGCGATGGCCTGGTTGACGGCTGCTGCCGAAGCAGAATGATAACAGCCGCCCACGTTCGGGTCGATATTTGTTGCGCAGACATCGTAGATGATGATGTTCGCATGCGGCGCAACGCCCGAAATGGTACTCGAGTACGTACCGGTTGGTAAAGTTACCTCGGCGTTGGTGACATTGCCGGCGCTTGTGCTGGAGGTGTGGCTGCCGTGGCCATCTTCATCTTCTGGGCTTGGGTATTCGATGTACTTGGGATCGTTCCTGACTTCAGGCACCAGGTAACTGAATTCCCAACCTCCGATGAGCTTGTCATTGCAAGCAATGGTGGTGGTGCTGGATGTGCTGGCGCGTATGGCAAACGGCGAAGTTCCTTCAGCGCTCATTGTTGGAGCAGCACCTACACTGGTTATAATGGGAAGGAAGTACGCGTTCAGCTCGCACATACCTTTATATTGGAAGATTCCAAAAGGATTGGAGTGATTGTAGCCATCAGCGCCCACATCTGCAAAGGACGGGTGATCGGCGTTGATACCGCTATCAAGAATGCCGACAATTATCCCTTCGCCCTTCGTACCGACGCCGCCTGAAATGACCGTTCCATTCCAGATTTCCCCGGCGCCGATCCAGCTTGGGCCGTAATCGGTGTCAATTTTTTCCGGCGTATCTCGTTGAACCATGAGTACTTCCGGTAGGCCGGCAATTTGAACTGCCTCCTCGGGCGTCAACTGGGCCGAAAAGCCGTTGAGCGCATATTGGTAGCGAAAAACGGTTGTAACCGGGCGTCCGAACATGCTTTCTATGTTGGCCAGGAAATTGGTCTGCTGCCCGTCCAGGTATTCTACATAGGCCTGGCTGTCAGGCGAGTTGATATCCAGCTTGGCCGCGCCGGTTACCTGCGGCGAGGTCGGCGCCATTCCAAGGGTGCCGCCGCTATAATTGACCAGCGGCGGTTCCTTGAGCAAGACGATATAACCGCCCAGGCCTTTGGCTCCTTTGACCTCACCGAACACCACCGCCTTGGCGGCGGCGGGCTCGAAAGTCTCAGGCCCGCTGGCAGCCTGCGAAGCCACGCTGGGAGCAGCGGCCGGCTGCGCGCTGACCGGAAAAGCCAGCATGCTGAGCAGCACAACGATCGAGAAAACTCTAAACAACTTGGATTTCATTCGATAACCTCCATAAAGAATAGTGGAACTTTTTACAAGATGCCGTTCAAACAATTCGATTGGTTGGATTCACCTCCTTGATCATAGGGTGGGGGATCAATAGCGCATGAAAAGAAATCAGCACTGTAACCGCACTGCACTGATCTGAAATTGGCTGGTATCACAAACGACTGGTTGAGCGATCAACACTGAAAATGCCATCTGGCTCGTCAACAATAGGATACTCTGCTTATAGAAGCTCATGGAATTTTGGTCAACTGGCAGAGTTCTGCGATTGAATGCTGGATTGCTTGCAGTTTTGTTGGGATATACGATACCATAAAATAGGAATGAGTGTCAAGATATTTTCAATCTCGAAAGATGAAATGACCCATCTTCATCACCCACGCCATTTGTTCTCTATCTGGCTAATAATGGCAGGAAGACATCTTGTTGCGAACCGGCAGCCAGGAAGACTGCCGTGACAGGCCCCCAGGCTCCTTCTGCATCCTGGCCGCGCACATACACGATATGCCGCCCGTATGCGGTTGTGTCGCTGTCCAATGACAGCGATACGTTTTCGTTTGGGGTATCCCAGACGGCATCCGTTGCCTGCATGGGCAGGGGCGTTCCCCCTGCCCAGGGGGGAAGATCAAGGTAGGCTTCGGCGGCAGTCACCGGTTGATTGCCGTTATTCCGATCATCGATGCGGGCAGTGAGCGTGATCGTTTCGCCGGCCCGGACTATTGCCGGGGTGATCTGGACGCTTACTGTATCTGGGCCAAAAGCTGTCAGATAAGGTGTGCGCGCCACCCTGGCTGCATACAGCAAGGCGTTCAGGTTGGGTTCGATCAGGGCGGCATACTGGCTGCAATCCGGGTAGAAACCGTCTGCTTCCGATCCAATCTCGAATGTATAGGATGCAATGCCAAGCTCGCCGTATGCCCAATCATCCGTAATGCCACTGGCAACATATAAGCCGTTTGCCTGGATCGCAGTGTACCCATTGAATTGAGCCAATTTTTTGCCCAGCACACCCAGCGCGGTGCTGTTGGGCGCGGCCGAATAGGTCCACCCCCACGGCCATAACACCAGGTTGCTGTACGAATGTAAGGAGATCAAGATACCGGTGGCATCTGGGGGTGCAGGGTCAGTATCTTCCGGGCCGCGTTGGTCGGGAAACAGGCTGCGCACAAAGTCTTGCAAGGCCTGAGTCTCCGGCTCGGAGGCTGCGCTGGGGCCGCGGTAGGTGTCGGAGCACGGGTCTGTGCTGGAACCACCAGTTCCCCATTGGTGAGAATGGTTGCGGTTTAAGTCAACTCCTATTTGAAATTCGCTGCAGCGTCCGTAAGCCTGGGTGTTCTTGCGCCAATAAGTTGGGTAGAGTTCGTTGCGTATATGCCCATCCGGGTTGGCCGAGGGCATGATGTAGATCTCGTGCCAATCCAGCAGCCAGGTGATGTTTGCATCAATGCCGTAGCCGTTCAAGAGGCGGTCGATAAACTGCATGGCGGCTTCTGGTGTGATCATCTCTCGACCGTGAATATTTGCCATCACGAACAGGCGGGGCTTTTCACCGGTTTGCGCTTGGCTGGTCAGCCGCAGCACATACAGGGGGCGGCCTTCGTACGATCGCCCGATCTCAATCAGTTCGGTCAGATCATGAAACGCGCTGGTATACTGCTGTAATTCTGCATAAAGAGAGTCTATGGTGCGATAACACGCCTGATCGTTCGGGCTTAACTGCTGATCGTTATGCGCTGGATCGATTTCTATAACATAGCCCAACTCTGCCAGCCATTGAAATTCTGCCGGAGAAACTCGGGCGGTAAAAGTGTGTTGTTCCTGGTCGACGATCCAGATATCCAGTTGATCTGCAGCGCGCTGTAATGCTTGCTGCGAAGTGTAGCGAACTTTTACAACCTGGACCTGGTTCGAGATGTCGGCTGCCTCAGCCGGAGCCGAAACGATCAGTATTAACATCACCCACAACAAAAACCATCTTGCCAACCTGGAAGATCGTTTTGTGCGACAAGGAGAAGGCATGCAGCTATTATAATGCTTGCAGGTTGCTTCCGGCCAACTGCCCGCAGCCGGCCTGGATATCGATGCCGCGCCGCAGCCGGATCGTGCAAGGAATGCCTCGCTGCTCCAGTTCGGCTTGAAAAGCCCTGGCGCGTTCTTGGGTGGTCGGTTTGCCGTCGTAGCGATGGGTGGGGTTCAGCGGAATAGCGTTCACGTGGCACAAGGTCGATTGATTGATGTGAAAAGGTTGCAATCGCTGTGCCAATTGGCGAGCCTGGTCGGGGGTATCGTTGATCCCCTCGATCAAAGCCCATTCGAACGTGAGGCGCCGCCTGGTCTTTTGCACATAATACAGGCACGCCTCAAATAATGCTTCGAGTGGGTACCGGCGATTGATCGGCAGCATGGAGGTGCGCAGTTGATCATTGGCCGCGTGCAGTGAGACTGCCAGGTTTACCTGGCAGCCTTCCTCGGCGAAACGCCTGATCGCCGGCGCCAACCCCACTGTAGAGATCGTAAAGCGGCGGGCGCCTAGGTTGAAACCATCCGGCTGGTTCAGGCGCGCCACGGCCTGCATGGTTGCCTCGTAATTATGAAACGGCTCGCCCATCCCCATGATCACCACGTTGGTAACTTTTTCATCCTGCGGCGCCAGTTGGCGAGCATAGAACAGCACCTGTTCAAGGATCTCGCCGCTGCTAAGTTGGCGAAAGAAACCCATTTGCCCGGTTGCGCAGAAAACACAGCCCATCGCGCAGCCGGATTGGGTCGAGATACAAAGCGTGCGCCGGCGTTCGTACCGCATCAGGACCGCCTCGATCAGTCGCCCATCCGGCAGTTCAAACAGAGTTTTACGCGTTTCTCCATCGCTTGAGTTTAACACCGAAGTTGGCTTCAGCCTGCTGAACGTAATGCTTTTGCCGCTCTCATCAGCGCACCCAAAATGCTCGGCCAGTTTTTGTCGCAAGTTTTTGGAAATCGTGCTGAATTGTTCTGGAGTGACATAAAGCTGGTGATACAGGCCTTGCCAGATTTGCCTGGCGCGATAGGCAGGTTCTCCCCAGGTTCCCAATAACGCGGTGATCTCTGGGAGATCCAGATCGAAAATTGATGCACCGGCAGACCTTGAGTCAGTCATGGCTTGCCTGTAGCAGGTGCAATACGGCTTCCAGGTTGGCAGCAAGGATATCCGGCTGGGGCTGCCAGCGCCTGGCTTGTTCCACCGTGGTCACGCCGGACAGCACCAATGCCGACTGGCATCCAAGTTCTTGCGCACCGGCGATATCTGTTTCCGGGCGGTCTCCTACCACGAGGGTGGTAACAGGAGTACTGCCCAAGCTTTCCATAGCAATCTGGTACATACGCGGCGATGGTTTTCCACAGATCACCGGCTGCACATCCGTGGCGGCTTGCATGGCAGCCAGCAGTGCACCCGTGCCAGGGATCAGGCCATCGGGAGTGGGGAATGTGCGGTCGGGATTGGTCGCAATGAAAGGCAGCCCACTGCGGATCAGCAAGGTGGCCCGGCGCAGTTTCTCGTAAGTTGCCGAGCGATCCATCCCGGCAACCACTGCCAGAGGTTGAGTTTCCTCGTAAAAGAATCCTGCTTCATCCAGTGTATCGATCAAGGCTTTTTCACCAAAGACATAGACTGGCCCGCCCTGGGGAAACTGGCTCTTCAGGTAATGCACAGTCGCCATGGATGAATTTACGATTTGCCAGGCTTCCAATTCCACGCCAAAGGAGCGCACCTTATCCTGGTACTCGCCCACCGTGCGGGTGGAGTTATTGGTTGCCAGGATCACCCTCAGTCCCAGGTCGCTCATCTGCCGGAACAGGACCGGTAGATCGCCGATCGGGTGCGTATCCTGCCAGAGCACGCCGTCCATATCCAGGATCATGCCGTGCAATTGCTTTTGCTGCGCTTTCATCCGACTTTCACTGGATGATGAAATTTGGTTCATAACACTCTTTCATAAAAAAACAATGGGCCAGTGAATTGTTGCGTTGAAGCTTGCGACCATTCACTGACCCGCTTTGCGTATAGGTGCGCGACGTTTAGGGCATTTTCTTCTCTGCAGGCGGCTCGAGCATCTGGTCGATCAAGCCATACTCTACGGCCGTCTTG
>CAZVRZ010000159.1:0-2173 GCA_964629965.1 uncultured Anaerolineaceae bacterium | reverse complement strand
CGCTTCTGGCCTCGGCCCTGGTGATCCCCAGCTTCGCGCTCGGTGTCGCGGTCGATGGTTTCCAGCGATTGTCCGGTGTGGAAAGCCAGGATCTCGTTCAAGCGCGCTTTGAGGCGTAAGATCTCGCGTGCCTGGATTTCGATATCCGAGGCCTGGCCTTGCGCGCCGCCGAGCGGCTGGTGCATATGCAGTGTGGCGTGGGGCAGAGCATAACGCTGGCCTTTGGTGCCGGCGGTCAGCAGAACTGTGCCAAAGGAGGCTGTCACCCCAACCGCAAAGGTGCTGATTGGATTGGTGAGCATCTGCATTGTATCGTAGATTGCCAGTCCGGCGTAAACTACCCCGCCTGGTGAGTTAATATACATCGAGATGGGTGCTTCCCGGTCTTCCTGGTTCAGCCAGAGCAGTTGAGCCACGATCAGGTTGGCTACCTGGTCATTGATTGGCGTGCCCAGAAAAATGATCCGGTTGCGCAGCAGCAGCGAGAAAATATCATAGGCGCGTTCTCCACGGGGCGTCGATTCGATCACCATGGGGACGAGCGACAGAATATCTGGGTTGAACATGGTTCCTTCCTTTCTAATGGACGATGGATCCAGGCCGGTCATTCCTTGGCGTCATCCGAAATATTTTCTTCGGGGTTTGTTTCCTGGACAGCTTCCTGGATGGCTTCTGCTTCGCCCTCTGGCGCCGCATCGGTCGCCTTTTCTTCGCTCGTTTCGGTCTCGGAAGCCGGTTTACTCACATCCTCGCCGCGAGCGATCTTGCGCAAGTGCTCCAGAGTATGGTCCACGAGCAGATCGCTGGTGATACTGCCGATGATGTTCTGGATGAATTCATTGTTGACCAGCTTGCGGGCATCCTTGGGAGAATAATATTTTGAAACTTCGTTCAAGGTGCGGATGGATTGTTCCTGAACTTCTTGCTCGTTGACTTCAATCTTCTCAGCCTGGGCAATCTCGTAAAGCACCAGGGAGCGCTTTAACCGGGTTTCTGCAGTGGGGCGCAGTTCTTCTCGCAAGGCGGCTTCATCCATCTGGCGCGTTTTTAAGTAAGTTGCCATATCCAGGTTCTGCTGCGCCAGGCGGTTTTCCAGCTGCCGCATGAAACTGTTCATCTCTTGTTCAAGCATCTGAGGCGGATACTTGATGGTTGCTTCTGCCAGGATAGATTCCATGATCTTATCATCATATTCGCGATGATATTCTGTTTTGGATTGTTCGATCATGCCATTGCGGATTTCCTGGCGCAGTTCGTCAACGGACTCGAAACTCCCTAAGTTTTTTGCGAACTTCTCATCCACCTCTGGTAGGCGGCGCAGGCTGACCTCTTCCACTTTCACATGGAAGATAGCATCGGTGCCGCGCAGCGATTCGAGCACCGAATCTTCTGAATAGGTGTAATCAAAAGACAGCTCATCGCCAATCTTCAGGCCAAGTAGTTTGCGAGAAAAACCCGGGAAAGGCCATTCGTTGCTGACATCGTCATCTTCGGCGTTGATTGTGATGGGTGAAGGGCGATCTTTGATCAGGGCAATATCTTTGCCCTCTTCAATTTTCTTGCGTTCTGCACTTAATCGCACAGATACCTGATCGCTTTCTTGAGCAGCCCGGTCTACGGCCTCTACCGATGCAAAGCGGTCGCGTAAATCCTCGATCGTTTGATCTACATCTTCGTCGGTAATATCTTTCAGCTCGTATGCGAAACGAATCGCATGGAAATCGCCCAGCGTCACTTCCGCTTCGAGCGGGACCACGAAGATGAATGTGGGGGGATCAACACTTTCGACCTTTTCCAACGAACCGGAACTATATGGTTCGATCTCCGCTTCATCGATGATCTTTGGATAGTTTTCGTTAACCAGGATATCCAGTGCTTCCTCGAGCACTGTGCCCTCGCCAACGGTGCGCACGATCACCTGGTAGGGGGCTTTTCCTGGTCGGAACCCCGGTATGCGGGTTTTCTGAGCGATCTTCCGCGCCGCGCGCTGGCGGGCCTCTTCCAGGGCTTCCGATTCCATTGTAACTGTTAATTTGACCTGGTGGTCGGTGAGAAATTCTTTATCGATCTTCAAAGCAGGTTCCCTTCATAATTGACCCCTTCCAACTCGGAAGGGGAGATTCATGGGGATGGAGGGACTTGAACCCTCACGCCTTTCGGCACATGATCCTAA
>CAZVRZ010000158.1:0-11935 GCA_964629965.1 uncultured Anaerolineaceae bacterium | reverse complement strand
GATCGAGGGTGGCTGGAGGATTTCCGTGAGCAGGTTCAAGGGTCATGATGGGAGAGTAGATCATTGCTAAGGGAATTTTCTGAACCCCCCGAACTCGTTAGAAGAAGTGGGGGTTTTGTCTTTTAACTCCCCTGATGTTACAATTGATTTATGAGTATGCGGCCTCTCCCGATTCCGGCTTCTTTGCAGCCCTATTTTCAGGAATATGACCTGGCAGATTTGCGTTTGCGCAAGGACGCCAATCTCATTATTCAGCGTACTCTGGAATATGGCACCTGGGATGAGGTACGTTGGCTCTTCCAGGTATATTCTTGCCAGCGCATACAGCGATTCCTGCGCGAACATGGCGAGCGCTGGCTGAAACCCGTTACATTCAATTACTGGCGGAAGCTGCTGCGCGTCCGTCGTTGGCAGCCCGCGCCGTTTGGCAAAGGTGAGCTATGGAATCCATGAGCCAGCCTCACTGGGAGTCCCTGACATCCCCCACGCGCCAGGCTTTTCACCAAGTGGCGCGCCTGCCCTTTATCACTGGTTTTTACTTGGCTGGTGGCACTGGGCTTGCATTGCACCTGGGACATCGCTTTTCAGTTGATCTTGATTTCTTCTCTCCTGATGAAGCTGCAGTTGGACCTGACCAACGCGATGCCTTGCGTTTTTTGTTAAACAACCCATCCCTGGCGATAACCTACGATAAGGATGGTACCTTTGCCGCTACCTGGCAGGGGGTGGGTGTCAGCTTTTTCCGATTGCCGCTTTATCCTTTGGTGCAGGTGCCTTTGCTGCTGGATGGAGTTCCACTGGCTACTATCCCGGAGATTGGTGCCATGAAACTGGCGGCTATTATAGATCGCGGTACGCGCAAGGATATGGTAGATTTATACTACCTGCTCCAGGTAGTCTCTTTGGAAACCATCTTTGAAGTGGCAGCCGTGAAATATGCGCGCGTGCGCAGTTTCCCGGTCAGTGCGATACGAGCGCTGGCCTATTTTGCCGACGCCGATGCCCTGCCCATGCCGCACATGTTGGATAAAACGCCATGGTCGAAGATGAAAAAATTCTTGGAACGCCAGGCGATGGAGGCAGGCCGTAAGAATTTGGCTGACCTGTGGAAGTAGGGGAAGAAATGTCGGGGCAAAACAGCACAAGCAAGATTTCCTTTGGAGAATTTCTGGGATTTGTCGCTGTTCTGCAGGTTGTATTTGCATTACCCGTTTTCATTATTTTGTTGATGCTTCGGCTTTTACCATTCGATGCCCTCCTGTTCCTGGTATTGCCGTTTTCTGGTTTGGGTATCTCGCTTTCTGCGGGGTTGGGCTATCTGATGGCAAAGGGTTCCAACTGGGTGAATACCCGCGGTGCAGTGATGGCCGTAGGGGTTTTGTCGGGTCAAATTTATGGCGTTTTGTTGGGCGGATTGCTTGGATATCACTTTTGGGCAATGACGGGTGGAGTGATTGGCGCCATCATTTTCTTTGTGACTGGGATTGTTCTATGCCTATTTTGTTAAACCGGCCTCCAACCAACCATGATGATTTCGCACAGAAAGCAGGTTACAAAGATGGATGAAACCATGAAAAGCGCCAACCAGGTTGGCTTTTATGCTTCGCTCACAGTGGTTATTTTGACACTGGTCACCTTCGGCTTTGCCATTGTCGCGGTGCCCATTTCCGGCGCGAACTGCCTGGAAGGCTGCATTGAATATCCCTACCTGGACACGGTGGCCCAGTTTCCCAAGGATTACCGCTGGATGCCCCTGGCCGGCTTACTGATGCTGGCTTATGTCATCTGGACGGTTGCGATCCAGGCAACGGCTGCGCCGCGCAAAAAGGTTTACGGTCAGATTGGATTGGTTTTTGCCAGCATGGCAGCGTTAGTGCTGGCTAGTGATTATTTCATCCAATTTTCGGTGGTGCCGATCAGCCTGATGAGCGGCGAGACCGAAGGACTCACTCTGCTGACCCAGTACAACGCGCATGGCGTCTTTATCGCCCTGGAGGAATTGGGTTACCTGCTGATGGCGCTGTCATTCTTGTTTATCGCGCTGATCTTTACCGGTAAAGACCGGCTGCAAACGGCTGTGCGCTGGGTATTTCTTTCTGGTTCTGGATTGGCCCTGGTTAGTTTGATCGCATTTTCGTCGCTGTACGGCTTGGATCGGCAGGACCGTTTTGAGGTGACAATTATCTCGATCGATTGGCTGGTGCTGCTGGTCAACGGCATCTTGTTGGGTGTCGTGTTTAGAAACCAGTTGAGGGCAGACAGTCAGTGACAAACATGACCGTGCCCATAGAGCAAGTGCACCAGGTCTTGCCGCATTTTCAAAATGACTACACCCGCCGGAATCCGGCCCCGCTGCGGGCGCGGTTTTCTGCACCTGCTTGATATCTCTTTCAGAGGAAGCCTATGACCGTTACAATGCGCACTTTGTGTGAAGCCGATGTTGAGGCACTAAACCACCTGCTGCAGCAATATACGCAGGTCTATCCGACGCGTACCTCCCCGCCGGCGCAGTTTTATTTCTCGCCTTATTTCGATGGCGGGCAGAAGGTGGCGGGCGCCTTCGATGGCCAGGAACGCCTGGTGGGGTATGCGCCTTATCTCGCCCAGGGAGAGCATGCCTGGGTGGAGGTGATGACGCTGCCCGGATTAGAGAACGAGGCAGAATCCAAGGCGGCCTTGTGGAGTTGGCTGGTGGGGCAGGCGCGCCAGGGCGGACAGCACATTTTGTGTTTTCAGTATCATCCGCACGAAGAAGCCGCGATTCGCTTTGCTGAAGAACAAGGCGGGCAGTATCGCTACGGCATTTTCAATATGGGCCGCGACCTGTCTTTGCCAGTCCCTGCCCTGCCCATGCCCGCTGGCTTTGTCTTGCGCGGCTGGCGCATGGAGAGCGAGGCTGAACAGCGCCAGTACCTGGCCGGGCGCAACGCCTGCTTCCCCGAAGCGACCACCTCCCTGGAAGAGTGGCAGTATTTTGCCCAAACGCCCCTATGGGAGCAGGGCATCAATATGGCGGCTTTTACCACAGAACAACTGGCAGCTAGCGTTCTGGTGTTCTGGCAGCCGGGCAGCCCGGCGGGGGCCACGGAGTATGTTTTTACCCTGGCCGAATACCGCGGTCATGGCCTGGCGCGGGTGCTGCTGGCCGAGGCGCTAAGCTACCTGAAAGCACGCGGCTTGCAGTACGCCAGCTTAGAGGTCAAAGCTGAGAATCGCGCCGCGCTGGGTGTGTATACGGGGCTGGGGTATGAGGTGGAGAGTGAAACGAAAGTGTTTGAGGTCGCGATCAAATAGAATCGGTGAGGGGATTATTCCTGGGTTGGACACAGACGAATATTTCGAATTGAGTTAACAGCGGTACATCATATTTTAACGTCAGTTCGGGATAAGAGGCTCCAATGGTATAAACTTGGTTTTACCAGAACCCGAGTTGAACCAAGGAGCCTCCATGAACAGTTTAGTCGAATTATTCGTGTCTGTCGATGATTTTTGCATTACATTTCTACCCAAATATCAACAACGATTGCTTTCTAGTGGAGTTATTCGGCGTCAGCGAGCCAGATCGCTCTCAATCAGTGAAGTCATGACGATCTTGATTCACTTTCATCAGTCGCACTACCGCAATTTCAAGGCTTACTACTGTGAGTATGTGCTGGTGCATTTGCGGAAAGAATTTCCTGGGCTGGTTAGTTACTCACGGTTCGTTGAGTTCATGCCTTCTGCGCTGTTGCCGTTGTGTGCCTACCTGCGCCTGGTTTGTCTGGGAGATTGCACTGGCATTTCTTTCATCGATTCAACCAGCTTGGATGTGTGTCTCAACCAACGGATCGCTTCACACAAGGTTTTTGCAGGGTTAGCTCAGCGGGGTAAGACATCTACTGGCTGGTTCTTTGGTTTCAAGCTGCATCTGGTTTTCAATGATCGTGGCGAAATCCTCAATGTAACCCTGACCCCAGGCAATGTCGACGATCGCAAGCCTGTTCCAGAACTCGTCAAGAGGCTATTCGGGAAACTCTTCGGCGATAAAGGCTACCTATCACAACCATTATTTGAAGAACTCTATCGAACCTTTGGCATTCAGTTGATCACCAAGATCAAATCCAACATGAAGAACAGACTGATGCCTTTTGCCGATAAACTTCTGCTGCGAAAGCGAGCTATTGTTGAAACGATCATTGATCAACTCAAGAACATTTCGCAGATCGAACACTCACGCCACCGTAGTGTCACCAATTTCCTTGTAAATGTACTGTGTGGGCTGATTGCCTATGCTCATCAGCCTGTCAAACCGTCCATTGGCCGGGATACCCTGGCTGCTTTGGCGGCTTAACCCGAACTCACGTTATTTTACAACTCGAACGGCCTTTCGGGTGAAAAAACGCTGTCGAAAAATCCCAGGTACGGGATATCGTTCTCAATGCAGTGGATTTTATAGCGCAGCCCGGCCTGGATTTCTTCATCTGGCTCATCCAGGTATTGGGCATAGTGCATCAACTCCTGCATCTGTGTCAGGCGCAAGAAGAGTGGCAAGCGTGCCAGCCATTCAGCGCTCAGGGTGTTTTCGCGATGGTATCCGGTCAGCACCTGTTCCATGTAGTGGCCCATGAACGCCCGGCGCTCCTCTAAGGGACGGAACATCGTTCTCCCGATCCCGCCTTCCCAGGCGCAAGCGATATCGTACATGAACCAGAAATAGCAGCAGTCGTCGAAGTCGAAGACGGTAATATCGCCGTTGTCATAATCCACGGTGAAGTTGCCATCGTTAAAATCGTTATGGATCAGCCCGTAAGAATCGACCTCCCTGGGCAAGGCGTGCAGATCGGCGACCAACTGCTCATATTTCTGTTGGATGATTGGCAGCCGCTCGCCGTAAGGGAAAGCACGGTTGTATTCCCACTGATGCCATTCTGGGCGGCGGATCGCATTGCTCAACGGCTGGTAAAATTTTGCCAGGCGGTGCATCTGGCCGAGGGTTTGACCCCAGTTCTGGAAATACTCTTCAATAGGCACGCCTTCTCGATAGCGGTAACCATTATCGGGCACGCGCATGCCCCGCCCCCGAGCAAACGAAACCGCAAGGAATGGAATTCCACCGCCATGAATGACCTCGATCAGTTTCCCATTGATAGATGGAACCGGTCTTGAAACTCGCACCCCGCCTGCGGCCAGGTATTCCACGAAGTGAAGTTCTGCCTGGATCATCTCCAGCGGGCGGTCAGGGCGGTAAGTAAGGCGCAGCACGCGCGGCTGACCTTCATACATGTAGTGATAAACCAGGTTGGCGCAGCCTTCGTAATCATCGAACTTGCCCAACGCAGCTTTGGATGTTCCAAACAGGCGGGCGGCGGTTTCTAGCGCTTCGCGTTCACAAAGCTGAGCAACATCATCTCTTTGCATCGTCAACAGTCCTTTCTCGAAAGATCACTGCCAATCCCCATACCTGATGTGAGGCAGGGCTGGGGTTATGTATCGAACTGACCATTGATCATCATCTCGTGGATATGCCAGGCGGGATCCCAGGCCGCGCTTTGCATGTTGCACAGTAGAACCATGCTCAGATCCCGCGCCGGGTAATGGCGGATCATCCCGCTGGCGCCGGCGTTTTCGCCTTCTTTCTCGTAGAACAGCACTTCGCCATCGTTTTTTACGTAGAACCACAGCCCCGGCCCATACATCATTTTCCAGGTCTCGTATTGGGTATGCAGCGCCTGCGGTTCGAAGAAGTAGCGGGTCATTTCAGCAGAAAGCAGCTCGCCCTGTTTTACAGCCCGCAGGAATCGCTCCAGGCCGGCGGCGGTGACGTGCGCCCCGCCATCCGGCGTACCGATGGGCGGGTAGGAATAGATATTCTTGCGCCAGCCGATGATCTCCTCCTGTTCATTCAGGATGGGGTCAGCCCCTTCGGCCACGTTCTCGTTGATTTCAGCCATGTGGAAGAAGCCTGCATCGTTCATCCCCACGGCAGCATAGATGTGCCGCCGGACGTAGTCGCGGTAATCCATGCCGCTGGCTTTTTCGACCATCAGGCCCAGCAAGATATAGGCGCAGTTGCAGTAACGGCAGCCCGCCCCAGGCAAAAAGTTGGCCGGCTTATAGGCAAACTGGGGGATAAAATGCTCAGCCCGGGTGACCGAATAGTTGGGTTTGGCAATCCACAGGTCGGCGTAATCTTCACCAGCCTCCTCGTCGGCATCGTCGGCGATGCCTGAGGTGTGCGTCAGCAGATGATGAACATTGACCTGCGGGGAAATGGCTGTACCATGCAATCCAAGGTACTCTACGGCGCTGGTTTGCAGGTCGAAATGCCCTGCATCCACCTGCTGGAGGACAGCCGTGGCGGTGAAGAGCTTGGTGATGGAGGCGGTATCAAAGCGGGTGGAGAGAGAATTGGGTATCTTCCAGGTACGGCTGGCATAGCCATACGCGCCGGCAAAGCGTTCTTCTTCACCCTGGGTAATGCGAACCACGCCAGAAAATTTCTGCTGGGCTTCCAGTTCATGAAAATAACCATTCAATTTATCTTGAGGCTTGGGCATCACTTCCTCTCATCATAGCACAACAACTGGTTTCCGTTGTTGTGCCGCCAGGGTTCATATTCCGCTGCCCGCTTAGGGTCATGCTTGAGAAAAGCCGAAGACCACAAAACCATCGTCGCGAACTGGGCAGCAACAAACAGGTCGAGCTGCAATGAACGCGTCAATTTCGCCGGGGCAGCGTTCGGGCCAGGGGCTGCAGCGAGTATACCCAGCCTGGCCGCGCGTCGTGAGCATGGCGTAGGCTTTCATGCCTGGACCACGCCCTCCGGCAGGTGGATGGCAAAGCGGCAGCGGTCATCGCCTTGCAGCACCGATTCAAGCACGTCCACCTGGATTTTCTGCCCCAAGGCGGCTTCCCAGGGTTTCTTGTGGAAGCCGGCGCTGCAATTGCAGAAAATAGGCGCCACTTTCTCCCCGCTTTTCACCGCCTCGCGCGCCCACGGGCAGTGGCAGTAGTAGTAGCGTTTCAGCGTGGGATCGTCGGTATGCAAATATTGCTCGGTCAAGAAGGGGATTTTAGTTTCATACACAACCTGGCCCGCCCGCACACCGCCGCCCATCTCCGGCTCGCGGCGGATGTAATCTAACACTTCAGCGGTGACCGGCTGGGCAAAGAACAAGCGGCCTTCACGCTGGCAGGCTTCCATCTGTTCCATAAACATCTGCTTTTTGCGAGCGAGGTACTCCTCCACATCCTGGCAGGATTGGTACAACTCGCGTTCCCCGGCATACATCTCGTCCGGCAGGTCGCGCAGGCTGTCAGCAAGCAGAGCGCGGCAGGCCTCCGTTCCCAGGGCTTTTTCCAGGCGCTCGATCACCGGCTGCATGGTGCGCGGTTTCTCGGGGGTGGGGATGCCATAAGGGGCTACGCCGATCCCGGCGAAGACTTCATCCCGCATGGCTTCGCCGTACTTTTCTGCCACCCGTTTGTAGAGGTTTTCCTGCGCCTCGCCGCCGTCGAGCGATTCAAGAAAAGCGACGAACACAGCGTTATTCGCGATGAACAAGCCGTAGCGGGCCAGGGTGATGAAATTCTCCTCGCTGTTCAGTCCTTCGGCGATCAGCGCCTTCGAGAAAGCCCAGGCGGTCTCGGTGGAGAAGCCGCCCACTTGCGCGGCAAACTGCTCAAAACGTTCGGCCAATTCGAGGGCGGTATCCAGCTTTTCGGCAGGTACTCGCCGCCCGGTGAGCATCGTGCGAAATCCGTTTCTATCCATGTGAAATCCTTTCTACCACACTCCCGGCAGGAGGCGGTATTTAACTTTTTGACGGTATCCGGCATAACCGGCCAGTTCGCGCAGCAAGACTTCTTCCTCATTGCGGATGCGCGCCGCTAACAGGGGCAAAATCATCAGGGCGGGCAAGATTGCCCAATACGAACCGAGCGCCAGCGGTGAGGCGATGTAAAGCAGGGCCACGCCAAAATACATCGGGTGGCGCACGATGGCATACGGGCCGGTGGTAACCACTTTCTGTTCGGCGGCGACCTCGACAACGCGCGAGAGGAAGCTGTTGACGGTGAGCACCCAGAAGGTGATCAGGTAGCCTGCCAACACCAGGCCATCGGCCAGGATGGAGACCAGCGGCGGGGCGTTGGACCAGCCAAAGCGCACATCCAGACCGGGCAGGGTGAAGGCCAGCAGGAAGTAAATTGCCAGGAAGCCGATAATTTTTTGCTGGGCGCTTTCTTTTTCGCGCATCCGCATGCGGCGTTCGAGCAGCGCTGGGTCGTTTTTGAACAAATAGATGGTGGAGACCAGCATGGGCAGGACGAGCGTGGCCAGGTACAGCCAGCCCTGCCAGTAGTTCCACGTTCCGGCGGGCAAGATGATGATCAGCGCGATAAAGGGAATCCCCAGCCCAATGCGCAGCGCCACACCTAACATCAATTTTGGGGACATACTTGTTCCTCCTTTACGATCAATCCCGGATCCATTGTTTGAACCAGGTATCGGTCACCCGCATATGGGTCATCACCGAGCGATAGAGTGCATCAGCCGGCTCCTCGTTCGCGGTGGAGAAAACCCGTGTGCAGCCCAGGCGTTGCAGACGCTGCATACCCTCGATCATCAGGGCCTTGCCCAACCCGCGCCGCCAGTGCTCGGCAGCAACGCCCACCAGCACGGTAACGGCGCTGCGAGTGTAGTCGTCGTAGTAGATCGTGCAAAACCCGGCGATCTCTCCATCCGGTGCAGCCGCCACCACATCCAGGTCGCGCCGGTAGAGCGGGGCCGACTGGACATTTTTGTACCAGGAGAAATCGCCGTCATAATTGGAGACAGGCTCGTCAGAGTGGAAGGAGCGCCAGGAACACCAACTGCGGGATGGGTGCTCGCTTTCATCGCCCATCGAGCGGATGCCGTAACCGGCAGGCGCTGGGGCATCCGGCAGGGGCGCATCCAGGTCGCGCCAGTAGTGGTGGTTCCAACCAGCTTGTTTGGCAAAGCCCAGGCGGGCCAGGGTTTCCTGGCGCAGGGCATCATCCGCTAAAACCGGGGCGATGAGGTATGCGCCGTTTTCGGTTTTCTCGGCGAAATGCTCCACAGCGTAAGCGTATACCTTGGCCTCCAGCTCTGGGCTGCGAAAACGAGGCTGGATATGGACGCGGATTTCGCCGCCGCCATAGGGGTGCAGGATGGCGGCCAGCTCGCCTTGTTCGGTTTTCCAGGCAACCGTAACTTGTTCGAAAGGCGGGGTCAACTGACAGGTGGCGATGAAATGCCAGCGCCAATAATCCAGGCGAGCCACATGCCAGCTATGTTCCAGGCGGTTGTTCAGTAAGAACACCTCGCGCAAGAAATTGCGGGCGCGGAAATAGTCCATTTCGGTATTCAATGACCGTTGGATCAGTTTCGGAGCAGGTTTCTCTGTTAAGGTAATTGTGAAATCTGTCATAGAGCTTTCCTTACCTGGTCAGGTTGAACCAGACTTCGGCTCCCCCGCGAAACCGGCCAACAATCACATCGAGGTCGTCATCGCCATCCAAATCACCACTTGCAACCTGGTACGTCTCGCGCATGCCCAATGCCTGGTTGCTTTTTTCCAGGGATAACAGCGGCGCAGCCAGGCCCCAGGATGGCCAGAGTTCGTCGGCCGGAGAAATGGCCAATGGGCGCTGCTGGCTGCTATCCACGCTCATTACATATAATTCAAAGTGCCCATCGCGGCGGGTTTGGAAAATGATCTGGCTGCCATCCGGCGACCAGGCCGGGTTTTCATCGTACCCTGGCTTGTCGGTGAGCTGGCGTTGGTCGCTGCCATCTGCGTTCATCAAGAAGATATCCGTGTTGCCGGGACGCGATACCACCACATTGAAGGCGATCAGGCTGCCAT
Organism: uncultured Anaerolineaceae bacterium; assembly: GCA_964629965.1. Taxonomy (GTDB): domain Bacteria; phylum Chloroflexota; class Anaerolineae; order Anaerolineales; family UBA4823; genus CAZVRZ01. Next base: position 2,066 of record CAZVRZ010000158.1, on the reverse strand, counting down.
CCGGCGACCAGGCCGGGAAAAGCTCCCAATTGGGGCTGCTGGTCAGCGAGCGTTGGTTGGCGCCATCCGCATCCATGACAAAGATATCCCAATTGCCGTTACGGTCGGATGAAAAAGCGATCTGGGCGCCATCGGGTGACCAATCGGCAAACTGGTCGTTGGCAGCGTTGGAGGTCAGCCTGGCCACCCCGGTCCCATCCGGGTTCATGGTGTAGATTTCGTAGAACCCATCCCCATCATAATCCGCATCGAAGAGAATTTTGCTGCCATCTGGCGACCAGGCCGGGTGATCCTCGGCCGCCTCCGTATTCGTCAGCCGGAGCGGGCTGCTTCCATCAACGTTCATCCCATAGATTTCGTACTTGAGATCAGGGAAGCGAGGATTGGGATCATGCCGCGCGGTTAGAAAAACGATCTGCCGCCCATCGGGAGAGAGGGCCGGGCTATCATCGAAAGCTGGATCATTGGTCAGGCGCTGGGGCTGGCTGCCATCGGCCTGGAGAGTGTAAATTTCTGGGTTGCCATCGCGATCAGAGTAGAAAGCGATCCGGCCAGTGAGATGGATTTCTTGCGTCGAGGTTGGGGCCAGCGGCGTGTCGGTTGCTGAAGCGGTGGGCGAAGGTATATCCGTTGGCGCTGCGCTTGGATTGGCCTGGGGTGGTTGCGCTGCAGCAGTTTCTGTGCCAGGGGCGGTAATTGTTGGCTGGGGTGACGGCGTTCCTTGACAGGCAACGCAAAGCGCCAACAGCAGGAACCAGGAGACATGGTATCCAAATTTCATAGTGTGGTTTCCTTTCCATTCTGTACCGGTGATCTCGCTGACAGGCAGACTTCTATAAACAATTATCGCACTTTCTCGGGTAACTGACCATACAAGTGGGCTTGTACGAGAGCCTTAGTTGCAAGGCGTTGCATAAGTGTTTCTCTATTATTCGTGGCTTTAAAAAAGATGTCGTATAATAGGCTTATCATCTTGTGGCTTTGGTGTTTTCTGGGTTATGGTTTACCAAGGAAACATAATATGGTGCTTCAAAAACCTTTATTCGCTAAGGTGGGCACATCACTACCAACGATTCATTCTTGAGCTGAGACGGTTCCCTTCAATTGGAACCGTGCCTTGCCTGGAAATGTGTGGGCGGCGGCATGCTGCTCAAGAGATACGCCGTGCTTTGTCTGAATCAGATGTTATGGAGGAAGAATAACATATGGAAAGCACCCTCTCCCACTACCTCCACCAATTCACCCACCTGCGCACCGACCGCACCGGCGGCTGGGATGCTCGCACCCAGGGCCAGGCGCCGCACAAGCCCATCCTGCTGCTCTCGGTGCTGGATTTGTTCGCCCAGGGGCGCATCACAAACAACCTGATCGAGATCACGCCCGAGTTGGGCGAGTTGTTTGCCGCTTACTGGTCAAAGGTGCTGCCCGAGCGGCGCGGCAACCTGGCCTTGCCTTTCTTCCACCTGCGCTCCGGCGGCTTCTGGCACCTGCTGCCGCAGCCGGGGCAGGAAGTCGCCTTGCAGGCTGCCCGGCAGGTGGATACGCTGCGCCAATTGGGCAGGCTGACCCTGGGAGCGCGCCTGGATGACGAGCTGTTCCAACTGCTGCAAACCGCTGAAACTCGCAACGTTTTGCGCACTGCCTTGATCCAGACTTACTTTGCCCCAGAATTTCACTCTGCTTTGCTGGCCTTGGGTGAGATCAACTTGCAAGCGTTTGTTTACAGCCAACACCTGATTGAGCAGGCCCGCCAGCAGGTCAAAGAAACGCCTGGCGAGGATGACGCTTACCAGCCGATCGTGCGCGACCAGGGCTTTCGCAAAGCGGTGGTGCGCATTTACGATCACCGCTGCGCTTTCTGCGGGGTGCGCATGCTGACCGTCGACGGACACACCGCCGTCGAGGCCGCGCACATTGTTCCCTGGAGCCTGGGCGGTAAAGTGATGCCTTACGCGGTGGACGACCCGCACAACGGGATGGCTTTGTGCCGCTTGTGCCACTGGTCGTTCGACGAGGGCCTGATGGGCGTTTCGACGAAATACCTGGTGTTGATCTCGGGGGAGATG
>CAZVRZ010000157.1:0-12013 GCA_964629965.1 uncultured Anaerolineaceae bacterium | reverse complement strand
CGTTAAGTTAAAGTTATCAGAAGCATGAGGGGCGTTTTTGGCCTTCGATACCCCTCTTTGGGTCATAAATGACCCAAAGAGCACCCAGAGTGCAAGGTTTTTTTACAGGCGCCCACTCACCGGTGCAATTTCCGCTGCAAAACCGGAGGTATAAACCACCAGGGCATTTTCCTGGTTGGGCTTTGTAGATGGGCAAAAATGGCAGGGGCCATATATGGGGGTGTCTGATAATGCCCGAATCTTGCCCCACCGCCCAAACGAAACGCTCTCATCTGCCGCTCTTTTTTCTTGGCAAGGCAGCCACTATCACCATGATGATGAAGATCGGCAGAATGCCCAATCCATTGTAGAACCCAAAAATCTGCCGTGTCATATCTGGGAACGCGATGAGCATTACGATTCCAATTATGGCGAGCAAAGCCAGGTTGCGCAAAAAGTTTTTCATTCTGTCATCACCTTTCGTGTGTGTTGCTCAGGAGGGAGAGTATCGTAGCCAAACCGCGAGCCTTTATTGGGATGACTCCCTCCGGTGTGATGGTGCTGTCTGCTTTTCCGCCGCGCACATGCGGACGGACAAACGTGTACCCATCTGGGGGGATAATCCCGAATTCGGCGGCGATCCCCACGGCCTCGGCGCTCCGCTCCCAGGTTGACGGCAACTGGCGCAAGTGCCCGCGTACCCCATGCGCCCGGCGCTGGATTTCGGCCCGCTCTACATCTGTCCCCCATCTGCGGTAAGCTACTGTACGCCGCGCACCTGGCAAAATACGGGCATTGCGCTCTGTTTGACCTCTGCGATGTCTGCCCGCACGCTTTGGGGGTGAACCTTCTGGGTGCGTCGATTCAATCACCGGCAGAATTTCATCCCCTGCCACGCGCATGTCACGCCAGAGCGCCGCCAAAACCAGGTTGACCCACACGGTTACACCGGGGGGAATCGTCAGGCACTTGAACATATCCCGGCCTGGACGCCAGCATAGAACTGCTGTAGGCGCGTCAGCGCCCTTATCAGTTATTTCGTAAACGCCCACCCAGAGGTGGGTAGGGTGGGCGACAACAACCAGATGATTGATGACCCCAGGGAGAATTTCGGGCGGCCAATCCAGGAGGAAGGCCCCTGCTGGCGGGGTGTAGCTGGCATGTTCCACGGCATCACGCAAGAGGCCGCCAGTGATTCCGGCAAGCAGGGCCGGGTCGGGAATATCGTAATCATCCATCTCACCCCCTGCGAGCGTAGCCCCTGGCAATAAGGCTTTTAGCGAATCTGGGTCAACTTTTTGCTGCACCATTTCGCGCATTTGCAGGTACGCGGTGGGGGTGGCGCGTGGGTCAACCTGTAGCAGCGTTCCGGCAACCGTGACGCGAAGATCGGGCGTGGTGAGCGCGCTGACAATCGCAAAATCATACACAAGCATTGCCGCGCCGGTATTTCTCAGAAATGGCCTGGCAAGGCTAGATACATCCCCCATCGCAATGGCCTCTTCTATCTGGCTGTCGAAAGCTCCCCGCGTGTCAATCATCGCTGTGTCCACCAGATCAAAGTGTAGATAACCTGGCTCCCATGCCAGGTTACCAGCTTCGAGCATCACTCTGACCAGATCATAGCTGTTCAGGCGCGAGAATGGGTCGTTGTCGGGCGAAACGTTTTTCAGCCGAAATACCTGATCGGCCAGCGCCGAAATTTCTTTCCGGTTCTTGTGCGGGAATTTTTGCGGCCTGGTCGCAATCAGCGAACGTGTTGCAATCACTATGGCGATACTCGATTGCTTCTGGTCAATTCCGCGCCTTAGACACTTGTCTGCCACCAAAAAGGCCGCACACAATGCCGGGAAGAGGCTATCATCCGATGCTTCGATGTCGCGCAGGGCATCGCTCACCGATTGGTTGGCCGGGTACATTAATCGGAAAAACATCTTTTCGCTGACCCCGACAATGCCTGCCCAGGTGCGCGGGAAAAAGCCCCATGCGTTGAGGTTAACAGGAGCGTCCTTTACCCAATACCATTGAACGGGCACGGATGACAGAATAGAAAAAAGCCTCTCGACAACTGCATCTTGACCATCACCCGCCCGAGGCGGCATGGGCATGATGTCTATCTGCGGCCCGCCTGTCCTACCAAATTCCAACCCGCCCGATGATGCGATCCAGTTCATGCCGACGCCAGGCTTTCGACATCCGAACGGAGTAAGCGATTCCGCTTCTGGGGGTTGGGTTCGCGCGGGTCTGGGTAGGATTGCAGCTTGCCGCGGCTTATCATTTGGCTCAGGGTACTGAGGGATTTGCCGCTGATCTCGGCAGCCTCGCTCAGAGTGACTAGCTCATCGCCTCGCGCCCAGATGAAGGCTAGGTTGACCATCTGGCCGATTGGCGCGTCCCAAAATTCCTGCGGGATGCGGTAAGCAGCCCCAATCCCCGGAGCGGCGAACAAATGCTCGCAGAGAGATTGGACACACTCGTACACCTCGCCGGTATCCAGGTGCTCAGTTTCGCCAGCCGCGGCTTTTGCGATTTGCAGCAATGTGTCAGCTATCATCAGCCGGTTAACGTTTTCGACAATTGGCAGGTCGTACAGGCCAAACACGTTTTGCATTTCAAACAGGCGATCATTCCAGTACGCGGTCAAAAACTGCTCGCAGGTTTCGCGGAACAGTTCAGGAAAAACCACTGGCTCACTCAGATACATCATTGTGTCGCTCATGCTCTCCTCCAAAAAAGGTTTGAGGGGGCGGTTTCCCGCCCCCTTCGGTGGGGGTGATAACTACTTGCTGATGATGCTGTGACCGCCATATAGCGGATCGATCACAACGATTGCCTCGCGTTCCTCCGGCTCGTCCTCTTCACTCGCATCCGGCTCGACCGTTAGCCAAACGATCTCGACCGTTACATCCGGGCGCGCTTGCAAGATCGCGTCCCGCTTGTCCAGAGCGCCCAGGCTTGGGCAAGCGCGGGATTTCCACCTGGCCTGATCGTCAAAGTCAACGACGAATCCGGGATACTCCAATTCGGCGCGCTCGGCTAGGTATTTGCGGGTGCAGGTGTGCCCGGCAGCGACCGCGCGCCGGAGATGGTCAGAACCGTGTTCGCTAATCCAGGCCAATTTTTCGGCATCCATGTTTGCCTTCTTAGCGTCAATTAGTCCCTGACGCATTTCATCAATGGCATCTCCCTGTAAATCACTCAGGGATACATGGCGATTCCTCCCCGCTGCTGACCATGACCAGTTATACCAATCCGGACGGAGGACAGGCGCGTCGCCGGTGCTTGCGCGACTGATGGCGTCGTAATTTTTCGCGGCAATCAAATCGTTCATGATTGCCCGCATCCGGTCGTATTCCACCGCGTGGCGATCATTGTTCTCGGAATCAACCTGTTTTTTGGCTGCAATCCCATTGGCTATTTTTTGCGCTCTGTTTTCTGCCTCGCCTTGTACAACGGCGTTTTCTGCCAAAATGCGCTTGATCTGACCAATAATTACATCTGCTGTAGGCTCGGCATCGAATTCGTAGACGCATCGATTCATCCAATTCCTGACATTTGCCTGGTCATTTCCATAACCCATCGGATCGTCGCGGAGTGTTTCTACGGCGATAGCATGTGCATAGGGCGTTTTTTCATTCATGCTGATCCGCATGTTGCCGGTTTTGTCGTCCAGATAGGCAGTTGGGACAACCACCTGCCGCTGTTCTGTCGTCAAATCAGCCAAATCAATGCTGATCTCTCGGTCGCGGGAGCCTGCACTCCCGGCCAACGCTTCAGCACGTCGGCCCGTCTCAGAAATGCGAACTACAAAAGTGATGGTGCTCATTTTTTTGTCTCCTTTGGGCCACTCGGCCCATTTTGTGATTTCCGTCTGCCTGCGGTCACTCGACCGCTTATCCTGCGCCACCAGCGTGACGGATTTTGCAGGATTGGCCGGATTTGCGGCTCCGGCCAGGCCGATTTACTATGTACTATGCGGCTTGCGCCTCTTGCTCCTTGCGGATACGGCGAGCTTCGCGCCGCACGTCCTTGACATCCACGTTATAGATGTGCGCCACATGCTCGGCAGTGCGGCAGTGTACCATGTAGCTGTACGGCCAAGCCCGGCTGGGGCTGCGCACCGATTTACAACAATTGCACTTCTCGCCATCGCTGGGATACCAGCGGCCAACGTTGTCAAACTTTCCGGCAGGGTGAGCGGTGCGATCCTGGCGCTTGATATATTCCTGAGCTGCTTGTGTTGCGGTCATTCGGGGTTCGTTCCTTTCCGGGCACTTGCCCATTCGGAGGGGTTAGATGTTGTAGCACTCGCTACAGCCACCATTATAATCAACTTTATAAAGTTGTCAAGCCAACTTTATAAAGTTGGTTTGCGCATCTTGACAATTGTTGCCGTTATGCGGTAAAATAATGTTGCCGAACACGGCAATATATCAGGAGATGAGAGAGATGAAGCACCTACAGAAGCAATGCAAGAATATTGAACAGGCCAATCGGTACTTGAAATCAATCGGATTAGAAGATTTTACAGTCGAGAATTTCTCTGGAGAATTTGATTATGACGGATGGCTTGATAGCAGCGAAACAAAAGGCGTTTCAATCCAAATCACAAATAATTTCGAAGTCCTGGTGCTGAAATACACAAACCAAGACATAGAGAAACTTGAAGCGGAACTGCTATAAAGAATTTAGAAATTTGATACTGCAAGTAACCCCACACCCCCAGGAGAGAGCAGAGATGAAAAACAAAAATTTAGATCACACTTACGGGACAAAAAGTATCAAGACGGCAGTCAAGAACGCGATCAAAGATGGCATGATCTCAATTCCAGACGACATGGAAGAATGGTACCTTGACGGCATGGTAGAACAGGCAAAAGAAACCGGAAGGGCGTACGATTACTGGAAGATGGACAACGGAGACTTTTTCAGGTTCCAGATTGAGAAACTAGAAGATTTTGTGTATATAGACATCGGATACCACATTTCAGACTAGCTAACCCACCCCAACCAGCACAGCCCCGGCATGGCCGGGGCAGAGGATACTGGTGGCTACTGTAAATCTAACCAACTCAGGTAGAGCGAGGAGTGATGAGATGCACACACAGGAAACAGGCATTATCAAAATGGGATACAGGTTCATTGATCGGCTGACTGGCGCTCGGATGGTTGTATTACGCAGCGAAGAATCTCGCGGTGATGACAAATGGCTGTGCCAGAAATGGCTGTGCGATGTGGCTGATCGGTGGACAGACATTTGCAGTGGGGATTACATCAGGCATTGTGCAGAAGATACGGCTGGTTGGGAGCGTGCCCTATGAGATGCGATGTCAGAGAAGGTGAGTATCTCTATGAGATAAACACTACCCCGGAAGGCAGCCGTTACCGGCACGCAACGATTGAAAAGTTTATGTTGGTTGATCTGGGCGGTGTGTGGTCTGGTGTTTTGCAAGAAATGGGGCGCGACCCTCAGACAAAGATCGGTGTCAAGATGAAGGATGGCGAAGAAAGAGAATTGGTGCAACGACTCGGATGGGAGTTTTCACGCAGTCGAGCCTGGCAAAATTTGTGGGAATACTACCGGACAAGGAGATGATGAAATGTCAATTTACACGCTATTACAGGAACAAGGTTACTGCTGCTGTGGAGCAGAGCAGGGCACAGATGTTATTGCCACAGTCTGCCCGAAGCATGGAGCCACTGTTATCAACTGTGGCGGTACACTTCAATACCCGCTGAATGATGACCAAGCTCAAGCACACTTCAATGCTACTGGATGTTCGTGTCGCCAGAGCGCCGGTGACAATCCACACTGCGTTGTGCATAAGCAGGAGATCGTCAAGCAGCGGCCCACGGTCGCCTTTTGCGCTTATATCGGGTATACCACGCACCGACAATCCTACGATAGCGGAATCGGTTGTGGGGACACATCACTTCTCAAAACGTTGGAAGCTATCGCTCATCATGTGGAGTACTACAAAGGTCTTGGCCCAGAATATTGCATCACGGAGATTATCATCACTCAGGAATGTGTAAGATGCAGTGGCGAAGGGAAGATCATCAAGCGTGGCCCACGGTCGCTGAAAAAGGTTACATGCCCTGATTGCCGGGGCAAAAACTCACGAATCCAAATTCTCAATACAAAGGAAGGGTAAGGTGAACGCAAAACAACGGGAGTTTCTCAAGCAGGTATTGGAAAACGCCATTGGGGAGCTGAATGCTCAGGCGCTTCGCAGTGGCACCGGCCTTGACCCGAACATAGCCGACGTTCGCCAAAGATTGTGTGAGGCGTATGGTCTGGTGACTGGTAAAATCATAGGTGGGAACCTAAAGCGGATTGTTGAGACGCAGAGCGCAATCAAGAAGTATGGGAGAATCAAGTGAGGATATGAGCGACATGCCGAGATACCCATCATTCGATGCCCAAACAGGTCACGCTCCTGCTGCTGGCGTTGACTACGATCCTGACGGTGCGCCTTGTCAAGACGATTATGAATACTTTACCGGGGCAGGGCGATATACCGATGATCCGGGTTTAGCTTGCGAAACCTGGCGGGTTGCAATCCAAGAGAGACTCAACAGCATAACGAATGGAATGAAGAGGTTTGAGAATGCGGCAACCTGGTCGCTGGCGGGCGATCTGGAGCACATCGAAACGTTACTCGCGGAGATTGACGATTTTATGAATGCTAAGGGAGAGTACGCAAAGTGAAAAAACAACCCTTTACCCTTCACACGATCCAAGACCAGAGCGGCGACAAGCCGCTCAAGGTCATTCTTCCTGCCGATAACTCAAGGGGGTTGATTGTCGGAGATGATTGGGAAGTGCAGGCCCTGCATGATCTGCTAGGTCAATACCTGGCTACTGGCAAAACTGATGGCGAGATAAGCAACCTGGATGAGTGCCTGGGCCTTGAGTGGATCACGACCCTTGATGCGGTAAAGCTGGCTGACGTTTCAGAACGGACGGTACGCTACGCGGCGTCGCATGGCTTTATCCACCAGGCCGAAAAATCCGGCAGGGATTGGCGCTTTCCAAAAACATCTTTCATAACCTGGCTAAACCACCGGCCTAAACCTGGCAGGAAAAACAATGTCTAAAAGCAGACGGTTGGGATGAGCAGAAAAACCACGCTGATACTGGCATTTCTGGTAGTTGTTTTAGTGGGCATCCTGGGGTCTGTAGTTTATGTGTTAGCTACAGCCGATGAACTGGTGCCAGGCGCGACCTCCTACCATCTCCCGATGAGGTGTGAGGTTATTTATTTCGATATTACCTTACAACCCACGCGCACTCTGGCGTTGGCGTGCCCTGGGGTTGATATGATTCGACTATGGCCCTTGCCCATTCAACACCCCTGGTTTGAGGATCTAAAACTTCCAACTCCACCTGTTGATAGTTACAACGGGTGAAAAACTGTCGGTAGAATTTGTAAGGCGCCCTCGCTTCCTGTGCTATACTTGAGCCAATAGAAAAGCCGGGCAGTGACTGCAATCACTCCCGGCGGTGACCAGCGCGGCGCAGGCGCATGGTAAGCGGGATTGTAGCATACCAAAGCCTTCAGCGCAAATGTCGCTGGAGGCTTTTTATTCAAATAGGTATCTCAATTACCTTCTTGAATGGACTAGGAGACTTGGGGCCTTATGGCGAAAAATGCGAGTTTGAAAAAGGCAAGCAAAGCAAAACAAGATGAATTTTATACACAACTGTCAGATATTGAGGCAGAAATACGCCACTATAAAGAGCATTTCCGCGACAAGGTTATCTTTTGCAATTGTGACGACCCGTTTGAGAGCAATTTCTTCAAATATTTTGCGATGAATTTCAACTTCTTGGGCCTAAAAAAACTGGTTGCAACCAGTTTTTCCGAATCTCCCGTAGCAGGTAAGCAATTGCCGTTGTTTGATGTAAAGGGTTTGGTTGTAAAAAACACCGATGCCAAGCACCCGTATAAAATTGAAATCACAGAAGTGACTGATGAAAATGCTGACGGGGCGGTTGACCTCGCTGATGTTGAGTATTTGATAAAAAACAAGAAAAACGCTCTCTCGTTGCTGAGCGGGGACGGAGATTTTCGCTCTACCGAATGTATTGATCTGTTGAAAGAAGCCGATATTGTCGTAACCAATCCCCCATTTTCTCTGTTCCGCGAATATGTTGCTCAGTTAATGGAATACAACAAAAAGTTTATTGTTATCGGTAGCAAAAATGCGATCACCTATAGAGATATTTTCAAGGTCATAAAAGAAGGCAGAATGTGGCTTGGAAATGGTTTTCCAAATGGGAATGCCTTTTTTAGAGTCCCAGATGAATATTCGCGGGAATGGGTGGCAGGTGTGTATAACCCAGAAACAGGGTTGGTAAAATTTCGTAATGTGGGTTGGTTTACTAATCTGGATTTTGATAAACGTCACGAAAGCATAACTGTTTATAAAAACTACACGGCAACAGAATATCCGCGTTATGACAATTATGATGCAATAAACGTGGATAAGGTTTCGGATATACCATGCAATTACGATGGCGTTATGGGTGTTCCCATTACGTTTCTTGATAGGCACAACCCGAAACAATTTGAGATTATTGGTCTTATCGCTGGAAATATTAAAGGTCTTGCTGGTATCCCAACAAAAACGGGAAAAGACGGCCCGTACCTAAACGGAAAATTGAAGTACGGGCGCATACTAATTAGGGGACTCCAGGGAGAATGATATGAAAATCGAATTACACGAAATAACCGTCCGAGAAGTCGCAGCGAATTACGTTGATAACTCTGAAGAAGGCGTGATTGGCTACAACGGCAAACTGAATATACGCCCAAAATACCAGCGAGAATTTGTTTATGATGAAAAGAAGCGCAATGCTGTCATTGATACGCTCCGCAAAGAATTTCCCCTCAATGTCATGTACTGGGTCAAAAATGGTGATGGAACTTTCGAGGTTCTGGATGGGCAGCAAAGGACAATCAGCTTTTGCCAATACGTTCATGGCGATTTTTCAATAGACAACCGAGCTTTCCATAACCTGACAAATACTGAAAAAGAGCAGATATTGAACTATAAGCTGATGGTCTATTTTTGCGAGGGCAACGACAAAGAAAAACTAGATTGGTTCAAAATTATTAATATCGCAGGGGAAAGACTCACTGAACAGGAATTACGGAACGCTGTATATACAGGCACTTGGCTTACAAACGCAAAATCAATATTCAGCAAAAGCAACTGCGCTGCATATCTTCTATCCAAAGATTATGTGAATGGCTCTCCGATACGCCAGGAAATCCTTGAAACGGCTTTAAGCTGGATTGCTAAAGGTGAAATTGAAAACTACATGTCCATTCATCAGCACGACCCAAATGCAAATGAGCTATGGATGTATTTCAAAAATGTAATCGAATGGGTCAAATTAACATTTACAACCTATCGCAAGGAAATGAAAGGTATTGATTGGGGTAGTCTGTACGATGAATTCAAAGACAAGATATTTGACACGGCTAAACTAGAGCAGGAAATTCAAGACCTGATGATGGACGATGATGCTACCAGCAAAAAGGGAATTTATCCTTATGTATTAACCCGTGATGAAAAATATTTGAATATCCGAACTTTTACCCCAAATCAAAAGCGGGAAGCGTATGAAAGACAAAAAGGCGTGTGTCCCAGATGCGAACCTGGGAAACACTATGAATTGGGTGAGATGGAAGCAGACCACATTACCCCCTGGCGTCTTGGTGGCAAAACAAGTGCCGATAATTGCCAAATGCTCTGCTTGAGGCACAATCGGGAAAAATCTGGAAAATAAAAAAACATCTAATAGGGGCCGCGTGGTGGCGATCAAAGAGACGATCCGGACACGGAGGAGATTGTCGCCGCAATCCCAAAGAAGTCGATGGCTTGGTTTGCTGACTAGCATCGCTATCGCTTTCCCGCCGAAGCAACACTCTCAAAAGAACAAAGCCGCCGACAGGCGGCTTTTGTAGTGCCAGTACAAAAAGGATTATGCTTGCCTAGTACACCACCTAACAATCATAAAAGGAGTCTAACTATGGATGCAAGCATAAACCTGGAAACAGCAATCAATACGTTTGTCAATTCTGTATGTGTAGGGAAAACCAACGAGACCCCGAAAGCATACCGGGGCAAATTGCAGCACCTCCTGCGCTTCTGGGGCGCTGAAAAGAAAATTGAGCACGTTGTAGTAGATGATTTCGAGAATTTCAAGTCCTACCTGTATACTCGCCAAACAAAAAATAGGGGCGGTAAGATTATCAAGGGACAGCTCAGCCCCTTCACCATTTACACAGTTATGAGCACTGCCAGGCATTTTCTACGTTGGTCGTACAGAAAAGGTTATATTTCTTGCGATATAACTGATTCTGTTGTTATTCCACCGCCCCCCTTGCCTGACCCGAAACCGATCTCGCCGGAAACTGTAGACAAGATGCTCCAGGCAGCAGCAGAAACGGGCGAGCTATGGGAACGCTACCGGAACATAGCCCTGATTTTTGTGCTTCGCGATACTGGTGGTCGTGTAGGCGGCCTGGTCAATGCTGAAGTAGACGATCTGGATTTGGCTACAGGGCGGTTGCTAGTCAAAGAAAAAGGCAACACGACCCGGTTTATCTATTTGAGCGAGGCTACTAAAATTACCATAATGGGCTGGCTTTCTGTAAGATACACACTCGATCCGAAGGATCATCACTTGTTCTTAAATAGCCTCGGATATGGATTCGGGCGTGGCGGCATCTACAGTGCATTGAGGAGATTGGCGGTTAAGGCAAATGCCTCGGGGCGATACAATCCTCATGCCTTTCGCCACGCATTTGCTCGTGACGCATTGATGAATGGAGCTGATCTGTCGCAGGTTTCACAGATGATGGGGCACAGTAAGGTGACTGTTACGGCTGATTACTACGCTCGCTGGGCTGACAAGGAACTCAAGGATATCCATAGGCGTGTCAGCCCTGGAGCGAAGATGTTGCCGATTACTCCGGCAGTGTTCTAGCTGAAGCAGAACTTATCAAAGCGAGCCTGAAAAGGCTCGTTTTTTGATTCTCCGATAATTTTTGTGGTCAACTGAAAAGAAATGGGTCAAGGCAAGGGTCTGCAAAACCCTGATCAGGGGTTCAAATCCCCTCGACGCCTCTGAATAGAAATACTATATCTGTTGCCCAGCATGGTAGCAAACCAACCGACTCTTAATCGGTTGGTTAAAGGTTCAAGTCCTTTATGGGTCACTCAAAATGATTAGATCACTCTGTTGGCTATTGCCACACTTCCCTGATGCGCCTTCACCGCAATAGCTGTGAAGGCGTGTGTTTTTTTATAAGGATTATGCTATGGCTGCTCTAGGAAATCTTATCTCTCTCCCTACTGCCGCTCGGCGGCTTGGCCTGAGTGAATCCGAGTTGCGTACCCTGATTGAAAAGGGTAAAATCAACTTAGGTATTTCACTTAGCGGAGAGATTGTGGTCAACGAAAACGCCAACCAGGTCGGGAACGTCAATGAGCAGCTCGCAGCGATCAGGCGGGATGCTTTTGAGCACTTGCGCGATCATAAGATCAGTGTAGCTGATGCAATGGATAGATATAACCTGGCGCGAAGAACATTATTTCGATGGATTAGTCTGGGCTACGTTCAAGTGCTTACGTCAAGCGGTCGTGGCCGCCGCATGTTCTTGGATGAAGCTGGCGTAGCTTATTGCGCTGCAATACAAATCACTCGCCAACAAGCCGGAGTGCATGGCGGAACATCGCTACTGGATGAATGTGGTAACCCTAACCTGCTCAAACACCCTGATCTTTCGCGCTATCGTCGCGAGCGCAAACAAGTGGGAAACTAGAAAATCGCTTGACAAGGTATACGGGAAAGCGAACAATATTTAGCCCTGGCAATAATCTGCCGGGGCTTTTTTTTTGATACAAAGGTGTTCTTTATTCTTGCATAGTGCCATGCTTGACAGCATGGCACTACTCGTGCTATACTTCCCCTTAGCACTTTTCCATCCGAAAATAAACACACCAGCAGGGGGGG
>CAZVRZ010000156.1:6817-12015 GCA_964629965.1 uncultured Anaerolineaceae bacterium | reverse complement strand
CAGAATTCGCATGGATTTTTTCATGCTGCCGCATGGTGGCAACTTGGGTTAATTAGTTATTCACATATTCAGAGTTACAGGGGCGGGATCATCTCGCCCCTGTAACTCTTATTTTCACCTTCTTGTATAATGATAACATCACAAGGAGGTGATTTATGAGAGCCAAAGTCATGCGAGCCATCTTGTTCAGTGCACTGCTTGCCCTGGCGCTGCCCACCCTGGGCCTGGCACTGATCGGCGATCTGGATATCAACGGCGTGGTCGATGATCCCGATATGCAGGTAGTTTCTGCCGCTTACGGCAGTCACTCCAGCAATCCCATTTCGGCCAACTGGAACGCTCAAGCCGATATTGACCAGAATGACAAGGTGGACCTGGCCGACCTGGTGATCTTCGGCCGCAACTACGGCGATGATTTTAATTTCTACGGGCCGCGGCGCATCTCCAACGGCATCCATGGTGATCCCGACCTGACCCGCATCACCGGCCTCGATTCAGGCGTGGACAACCGCGGCAATGTTCACATCGTGTACCAGGAAGGCTCCCCCACCACCGGCGATTGGGTATACTATACGCAGCTCGACTCGGCCGGCAATACGCTGGTGGAAGATCTTTTGCTCGACACGCTGGCCAGCGATCCGCGCCTGGCTGTGGACGCCCAGGGCAATGTGCACATCGCCTGGCACGCCGTCTACGACGCCTCCAACAGCAAGAGCGGCGTGCTCTATGCCAGCCTGGACTCTACCGGGCGCTTGCGGGCAGGGCCAAGGGTGGTTTGCGATCGCTGTCTCCTGCCGGCCATCGCCGTGGATGGGTATGGTCATGCGCACATCGTAGCCCGCAACCTTTCCATGAACCTGCTCTACCTGGCGTTAGATGGGTACGGTGAGCCGCTGCTCACGCCAACCCGCATCAACACGCGCTTCGCCATCACCACCAGCGGCATCTACCCCGAAATCGCCATCGGCCCGGATGGTGCGCGCCACATCTTGTGGTACGAGGACACCCCCGGCGCAGCCGGCGACTTGATCTATACCCGCATCCCCCTCGGCGACCTGCCCTCGCCCAACCAGCTCAGCGTGGTACACATCAGCAATTGGAGCGGACACCGCCTGGGCCTGCAGGTGGACAGCCTGGGTGCAGCGCACATCCTGTGGCACGATTACCGCGGCTCCGCCGACACGCTGGGCTCCGTCTTTTGGAAACGCATCAACCCCGATGGCTCACTGTCTGCGGAGGTGCAGGTGACTAACGGCGGCTATCACGAAACACCGCTGGTCGTCTCATTCAGCATTGACCCGCAGGATCGCTTGCACTACACCGCCCGCAGCGAAGATATCGAGGTGGGCTACGGCCTGCTCGACCGCCAGGGCGGCGTGCTGATCCCTTACCAGACCGTCTATTATCATAACTGTACCCACTCGTCGGTGGAGGCGCTGCCCGGCGGCGGGGCTGCGCTGCTCTTCAGCGATTACAACGGGCAGTATGGCGTCAATCCGCTGATGATCCTATCCAGCGTGGCCGACCCAGCCGCCTTTGATGGCCTGCGACCAGACCTGGTGCTCGACCAGGCGCACCTCGCTGCCAGCGCCCTGGTCACCCGCATCATCGATCAGGTCACCTTCACCGTCACCCTGGCCAACGGTGGTTGGGCTCAGGCCAGCGGCATTACCCTGGCTTTCACAGAAACCGTTGCCGGAACCCCCATCCCGGCTGCCAACCTGCCCGACCTGCCCCCTTTTAGCAGTGTGACCGTGACGCGCACCTTCGATATTCCCGATCTGGAAGATATTACCGCCCTCCCCATCCGTATCCAGGCCAGTACCACCCTGCCCGAAACCACCCTGGCCAACAACACCATCACCCTCACGCTGGGGGTCATCCCCCCTGCCCACAGTGTGGATGTCAGCGCGGCCGCCCTCGATGAAACTTATGCCTCCGGCGATCGCGACCTGTCCGCCTATCTGCTGGGCGGAACACTCACCCTGGAGGTGCCCTCTCTCGGCTACCAGGCCATGGTTACATCCACCCATGCCATCAATGGGTTCGTTGGCGTGCCGCTCGACCCAAACGGCGGACCCGCCTGGAATACCCTGCTGCGCCTGACACTGGCCGCTCCCGGCTACTCGAGCGCCACTCAGGAAGTTACCGCCCAACGCTTTGCCAACGATCCTTACCGGGTTTTGCTCACGCCCGCCGCACCCGTGCCGCTGTACGTCAACCAGTGGGGCACCGTCCAGGGAATGGTATTCACCGGCACCACGACCACAAAGTCTCTGGTTGGCGCCACAGTTATCTTAGATGGTGAACGTTCTGTGCTTACCGATTCTACCGGGGGGTTCAAATTCACCCAGGTGATCAGCGGCAGTCACACCTTAGAAGCCTGGCATGCCGGCAATGCTCCCTTTTCGATCCAGGTGCAGGTGAGCACGGGCAACGTCGCCGCGGTTCCCATCCTCATGCCCTCCACCACCCGCGGCTACGTGCGCGGCGTGGTCACGAACGATTTGGGGCGGCCTTTCACCAACATCACGGTCAATCTAAAAGGCGACGGCAGTCAGATCGCATCTGCCGTGAGCAATGATCAGGGCGTTTTCGCCTTCGAAGTGGCCGATGTGGGCGCGTACACCTCGTACAGCCTGGAGGCCACCTGCAGCATGTGCACGCCCTTCGCCAGCAGCCCCTTCACACCCATCGCGGGACTGCCCGAAATCTATGATTTCACCCTGAGCTGGAGCGTCACCGATGCCGACCTGCAAACCTCGGCCGAGGTCACCTCCTGGGAACAGGTGGAGCGCTACAACAAGCTAGACGAAGACAACCTGTCCATCGGCGAGCTGATCCTCTATCATCTGGCCGACTCGATCAACGAGCTGGATTCGTATGAGGTGGATGTGTGGTGGGCCAAGTACCACTACTCGCTGGGGTTGAACTACAACGAAACCGGTGGAACATACACCCTGCAGAACCTGAGCGTGGACCTGGCAAACTACAGCATGTACTCCTACGATGTGCAGGGCGGCGATTACCATGGCGGCGTGCAGGATGTGGATCGCAGCGCGCTGCGCGTCGACCGTGTCGACCTGGTGCAGATCGATGCCAACAACAACGTTATCGGTGCTGCTCTTTGGGAAGACGAGACGCAGTGGTATGCCAGCGATCCGCAGGGCGTTCCCGCCTGGGATATCTACAACATCGCTGCCAGCCCCAGCGATTGGTCCAACGCGGCAGTACGCATTTTTGTGCGCGTGGGTCAATACACCAGCGACGCATCCACCTCCCACTGGAAACCCTGGCAGCCGCCCGTGGCAGTGGCATCCCTGACCGGTTCTGGTTCGGCCGCCGGATCGGATTACCAGGTAATCATCTGGCGCCTATCTTCCAACAGCGTAGAAGTGCTCAAATCGATGGCGTATTACGCAGATGTGGTGGGCACCAATGCCGACCCTCAAGACCTATCCACGCAGGCCCAGCCTCTGGCAGTCGCCGACCCCCAGGCCCTGACCGTCAGCCTGCAATTCCCCGCAGCCCCGCCAGCCCGCATTGGCGCACCTTTTGCGGTGGATGTGGTCGTCAGCGGAGCTGTGGCCTCGCCCGTCTTTGCGCTGGAGCTCGATCTGAACTTTGACCCCGCCTACTTGCAAGTGCTGCGCGTGGAGGGCGGCGCCGGATTCCAAAGTGCCCACGGCCCGGCCTGGGTGGTAGCCCCCTCACTGGCACAGGCCAATGCCACCGGCCAGCTAAACGGGATGGCGGTTGTGCGCCTGGGCTCGGTGGGCGGCATCGGCGAGGGCGTGGTGGCCCGGGTCTACTTCATGCCCCTGGCGCTCACCAGCCAAACCCCACTGAAGCTAAGCCGGGTGCTGCTGGCCTCCCAGGCTGCTCTGTCCTTCGCAGCCGACCTGGTTGGCCCCACGCTGAACCTTGAAATCGACCTGGCGCGCCTCTTTTTGCCGTTGGCGGTGAGGTAAGAAAAACTCAGTGCTCAAATAGTGAGGTTCACCGGTCGGGCGGCAGGTAATCCACGCGCACTGGCGAAAAGACCTCCACAGCCAGCGAGTCCACCAGCACATCGGCGCAGTGCTCCATGTCGCTGGGCACGCACCAACTATCGCCCGGCTCGACATCGAAGGTCTGCTCGCCCACCGTCAGGCGCATACCGCCGGAGACCAGGTAACCGGTCTGCTCGTAGGGATGGGCGTGGCGCGGCAGGTGGCTGCCCGCCTGCAAGCGAAACTCCGCCAGCAGCGTCTTTTCTCCATAGACCAGAGTCTTGAGCTGGATGCCGTCTAAGATCGGCCGGTACCCTTCTGGGTTGTGTTTGTAGAACATAGCATGATCCTCCCGATCAGGTAATCTCAATATGATTAATATGATTGGCATAAAAAAGATGACCAGGGTGCGAAGAACACATCCTGGTCATCCTGCTCTCATTGGATCAGCTCAGCGTAACGCCAACGGCAGGTACACCGGAAAGCCGTCATACCGCCAGACTTCCCCGCCGTCCACGCCATTCCACACGCCCAGGTAAAATTGGCCATTGAGTTCTGTGCTGGAGTTCGACCACAACACGCTGTTGTTGCTCACCTTGCCCAGGCCATTCGCGTTGAGCACCGCCCAATGGATGCCATCGTTGGTTCGCCATACCTGCAAACCCGAGACGGTGTTGCCTGTCACCGCGTACATCTGGCTGCCGATGGTGTACAGGCTGTCGATACTGTAGTTACTTACCGCGCCAAAACCATCCGCCACTACCCGTCTCCAGGCGCTGCCATCATACTGCCAGATCTGCCCGCCGGTGACCATATTCGTCACACCCACGTAGAGATACTCGCCCAGCACAGCCATCCCGCCGGTTTCCGCCATGGTCGCATCGCCAAAGCCATTCGTGTTCACCTGCACCCAGTCCAGGCCATTGGTCGTCTGCCAGATCGTGGCGCCATTCACGCTGTTATACGCCGCCACATACAGGCCGCCATCGTAGACTGCCATGCTGTTCACCTGGCGGTTATCCGCGTCGCCAAAGCCATTCTGGACCACGCGCCGCCAACTGCCGCTGTCGCCCGTGGAGCTGCGCCAGATTTCTAAGCCAGCGGCCGCCACACCCAAATACAGTGTATCGCTGAACACTGCCATCACGCTCACGCTGCGAGTGGGGGAAATGAACTCACTCTCCGTGACTTTCGTCCAGGTCGCGC
>CAZVRZ010000156.1:0-6807 GCA_964629965.1 uncultured Anaerolineaceae bacterium | reverse complement strand
GCCATCTTCGGTGCGCCAGATCTGGCCCTCATTAGCCCCCCAACCGACTGAGGCATAAAGCTGCCCGTCAAATGCTACCATGTCAATGATGGCCGGGTTCGTCTGGCTGTAGACCGGGCTCATACCCACCTCGCTGGCCGGCATCCAGGCGCCATCGTCATCCAGGCGCCACACCCGCCCGCTGGTCCTCCAGCTGCTGGCGCCGGCGTACAACTGGCCATTGAAAACTTCCAACGATGAAATGACTGTGTTCGATACGCCAAACCCGCTGCGATTGGTCAGCCGCCAGCCGGAGATCTCCAGTGGCAGTGCCTCGCTCGCCATGCCCAGGCGGCGGTAAACTCCGCCGGTCAGGGTTTGGGTGGCAGTCGCGTCCGCTGGTAAAAGACCGTTGCTGGACAAGGCCGTGTTCACTGCGCCGCCGCTGGTACCGATATATTGAACGATGCGCTCGCCCTCGGCCTGAGCGCAAAAGCTGTCCACCGTGGCCACACCGGCTATGCCCGCCGCGCTATCCCAGGAATACTGCGGATCAAAGTCGCCTGACGGTATATCCCGCAGGAAGCGCAGGCCGTTCATGGTGGCGGCGTACAGCCAGTACTGCTCGCCCACCGGCACAAACTGCATCGCCCACACCGGATAATCCTCCAGGTTCAGACGCTGCCAGGTAAGGCCGCCATCATGGCTGGCAAAGACACCCACATCTCCAACACTGCTGCCGCCAAAGAGCGGCCCGCCGAAGATGTAAATCGACTGCGAATTGCGCGGGTCCACCACCACCGGTCCAACCCGCTCCACATCTGGCTGGCTGGCCGCAACGCTCCAGTTGGCGCCGCCATCCACGCTCACCAGCAGATCGGTCTCCGTGCCCGCATACACCAGGAGCGGGTCAAGTGGGGCATACGCCAGGGAACTGACGCAGTGCGTATCCGCCGGAGTGGTCTGCTGGGTCCAGGTGAGGCCGCCGTCCGCGCTGGCATAGATCAGGCCTTCGGAAGGATTCAGCAGCGGGTTATACCCCATACACACCCCCGCCAGCAAGCGTCCGCTGGTTTGAGGGTGCGCGGCCAGCGCCAAAATTTCGCCCTGCCGCCCGTTGAATTCGGCCGGAAGCGTCAGAGTAGAAGTGATGTAACTGGCGCCGTGATCGCTTGAAACGAACACCCGCGGGATATCTTCATAGCTGCCGAGGCTGAAATAGAACTTACCCGGGGTAAAGGGATCGGCCGCCATACCGGGGCGGTAACGGCTCATCGGCACCGAGAGCAGCTCCCAAGTGCCGCCGCCATCCTGGCTGCGCATGAAGCCTTTGCCTTTCACTGCCGCAAAAGCCTCATCCGCGTTGAAAGGAGAAACCACGATCATTCCAGGCAGCGCCGCGCCGATGCCCGCATCGAACTCTTCCCAGGTAGCGCCGCCATCGGTGCTCTTGAACAGGCCGCTGACGGTTCCGGCGAAGAGCGTGGTGGCCTGGCGGCTGCTTGCGCCGGGCAGCACAGCGATATCGTTGAACTCGCCAATGTTCGCCTGCATCGCCGTCCAGGTGGCGCCATCGTCTTCAGAGTAATAGCCATTCCCCAGCGCGGCCCACAGCAGGCCGGGGATGGTGTCGTGATATTCAATATCCAAGGGATTGGCTTCACGCTGGATCTGGAACTGCTCCCAGGTCGCACCACCGTCGCTGGAGCGGTAAGCCAGATCGCTCATGCTTTCCCAAGTGCCATTGGGCAAGGCCCAGATGCTGCGCTTCCCGTTATAAAGGGTGGGCGCAATAAACAGCCCATCCACATACTCGCCAGCCTGCACCGGTGCGCTCCAGGTGGCGCCGCTGTCCAGGCTAGAAAACACCTTGCCGTCGTCCAGGCCCAGCACAATGTGGTTGTAGTCCGCTGGATCAATGGCAATCGCTTCCACGTTCAGCCCGATCGTCCCGGCAACCGGGTTCCAAAAGTCGCCCTGGTTAGTGGACAGGTACAACCCCACGTTGGGATCGCCTTCGCTGTCGCTGTGCAGCGCTAGGTAAACCCAGGAGGGTTGGTCGGGGCGCACTGCGGCATGGGTATTGTAATTGCCGCTGCTATAGACAGGCGGAACTTTCTGTTCCCAGGTCAGGCCGTAATCAGACGAGCGCAGCAAGCCCGCCACGCCGGGGCCGCCGTCCAGGTAGATAACCGGCGGCTGGCCTGCCTCGGGGTAAGCCACCTGAACCTTGTTAGGGAAGGGCGACACCTGGATCATGCTCCAGCTTTGGCTGCCGTTGCTGCTGGTAAACACGCCCGAGCGCGACCCAGAAACAAACATACGATCAGCATCCAAGGGATCGATCGTGATGCCATACAGATCTCCGCCGTAAGGGCCGTTCGAAGCCCAGCCGGCAACTGGCGCGCTGACCGTCAGCGCGTCTTCCAGGACAGCGCTTTGATCGAGATCGTCGATCACCTGCAGATCGTAGACGCCCGGCGCCAGCGTCCAGGGCGCCAGAGCCGTAATATGGCTGCTATCCACAACCTGGACCTCGTTGAGAGAGGTCGTTCCCAACGCAACCGATACCACGCCTGCCAGATCGCTGCCCGTGATGGTGATCGGCATGTTGACGCCGCTGGCAAAGCTGGCTGGGGAGACGGAGGTCAGGATCGGCGCGTCCGCCTGTCCTGGCAGAGCGAACGCCCCGAAAGGTTGAGAAAGCAAAAGACTCACAACTAGAACGATGTACAACAGTAGAGCTTCAAATCGGTTACGCATAGGATCCTTTCCATAATTCAATTGTACTTTTAGGATGGGGTTACGCCTCACACCCCCTTACGGGCAATGCCAATCGGCGCAAGGCAGAACTATACTACACCTGGTACGAATCCACAATCTCGAACTAACGAAAGGGATAGCCGCTGCCTAGCCAAACACCGTCCCCGCCCAGCCGCGGATCTTATCCCAATCGCGGCAGTCGCCTTCGGCGGTGATCTTAAATAAACGGGCCATGGTGCGCTCAAACCACGACATCTCGGCCGGGTTTATGCCGACCCCGGCAAAGTAAGCCTCTTCGGCCGGCTTGACCAGCACCCGGACGTTATCCAGGTAAGCCAGGCGTCTCTTGCGGCTGCCTTCATCGTCTCCCAGGTTCATAATATGCACGCAGAACAACGCCAGCGGAACGGCAGCCAAAGACTGCTGGTGGTTCTTGACGTACTCCACCGCTTCGGGCAGCCACTGTGCCCCATTGACCGCGCTGCCAATCACAACAGAATGATAACCCTCGACAACGGGATGATCCTTCATCGGGATCACGTCCACTGCAAAACCGCGCTCACTCAGCGTTTCACCGATGGCGGACGCCACTCCCACCGTGGAGCCGGTGCGGGTGGCATAAGTGACCAGGATGCGTTGGTTCATAGAATTTTCCTTTCCAAATTGAAAACTGGGTGTTTCCACCTCCACCGGTTCTGCGACCGGCTCAGCGGTTCGATTGAGCCCAACCGTCGCCAGCAGGTAAGCCCCCAGGCCCAGCGCGGAGATT
This sequence comes from uncultured Anaerolineaceae bacterium, assembly GCA_964629965.1. GTDB lineage: Bacteria > Chloroflexota > Anaerolineae > Anaerolineales > UBA4823 > CAZVRZ01. The sequence continues at coordinate 3,296 of CAZVRZ010000156.1, read as the reverse complement.
TTCAGAAAATCCCGGCGGGTAAAAGCTCTGCGAGAAGAATTTTTTGGCATACAGCACCTCCTTATCTTCTACGCATAACAGGGTTATTTTATTCGGTTATGGCGATCAGCAGTTAGCAAATAAATATATGGCATCGGGTAGCCGCAATGAGGTCGTGCGTCATGGGGCCACAGCAGAGAACTTGGCGAGGAAATCTACGAGGTAGTTTCGCCAGAGCAGCCAACTGTGCGTTCCGAGAGTAGGCGTGTACACGTGGTCGATCTTCTGCGAAGTCAGGAAGGCGTCGATTGCATCGCTTCTGGCGAGGAGAGGATCCTGCTGGCCCACGGCCACTTGAACGTATAGAAATGAGTGCTTGAGTTCTGCCGGGGCAGCCGTAAGACGGTCGAAGAGAATGGCCGGATCGCCGAAGACCGCGGAACTCCACAAGCCGATGGTTGAGAAGGTCTCAGGGTGATTCATGCCGATGAAAGCAGTCTGCATCCCGCCCATCGAAACACCCGCCATGGCCCGATGCCTGGCGTCTGGAATGACGCGATAGGTCTCTTCTATCGACGGAATGATCTCAGTGAGGAGCTGTTCTTCAAACTTCTGCTGGAAATCGGCGGCGAAAGCCTCGTTTCCTGTGACGCCACTGTTGAGCTGGCCGTACGGCATGACGATGATCAGAGGCTTGATTTTTCCGTCGCTTAGCAGGTTGTCGGCAATGAGGTTGGCCTTGCCGGTGGCGGTCCACGAGGAATCGTCATCGGTGTACCCGTGCAGCAGGTAGAGCACAGGCAGCTTGTCGGTGGATGTCTCATAGCCCGCAGGGGTGTAGATATGGTAGCTGCGCTGGGCATTGAAGACTTTAGATTTGTAGGAGATCTGAGCGACGCGGCCGTGGGGCACAGCGCGCAGTTCCCAAGGCATAGGCGGATTGCCCGGTATCGTCACGAGGGATTCGGAGGTGCCTTTGATGTCTGGGTTGTTTGGATCGGCGAATTGCACCCCATCCACATTGAAAAAGTATAGGTAAATGGCGGGCGCTAAAGGAGCGGTGGTAGCGGACCAGATGCCTTGCATATCTTTCGTCAAGATAAGATCACCAAAATCCCCCGTGGCGGTTACGCTGGTTGCACCTGCAGCACGCAAGCGCAGGGTAACTGTTCGATCTGGTTTGACCTCCGGAGAGACCAGCACAGCAGGGTTTGTTGAGACGGCAGGCGCCAATGTTATCGTTGGTTCAGTATCAACCTGTGCAGAAATCGGGGGGGCAGTGTCTGCAGGTAGTGTCGGTGTTGTAAAAAAAGAGTTGGGGGAGGTCGGAGTGCAGGCTACGAGAAGGGTAGCAAGACTCAATAAAATAAAATGAGTTGGAAACTGTTTCATCCAAAAAACCATCTGCAGTGCAAAGTTGGTCGTGCTTTATTTGTACGTTCCCCAAAAAACGAAGTACGAGTTCCGGCTGATATCAAACCACCGGCTGGAGTTGGGATGTAATCCCCTGCGCATCAAGCGTATCTCTCTTCCCATACACCCGAATATTCACAGGCGTGCCGCTGATAACCTGGAGCTCAACCTGCTCACTGTTCATCCACATCGACGGTGGAATGCACTACCTTCATAATAAGTTGTTTCCGCGGATGGGGCTAGATGGACCATGCGGCAGGTTAAATTTTTGGGTCTCTGTGACCACCTTACCCTTTAACAGAGCCAGTAAAGGCGCCTCCAATGACATACCGTTGAGCGATCAGAAATACAATCGCCACAGGCACTACCATTATTAGCCCGAACAAGGCGGCTTCGGCTTGTTGATAGCCGACCATAATGCCGGGGCTGGGGTTGAATCCGGGACGGAGGGCGGATGTGGCCGCGACAAATTGCTGAATCCCAACCGGCAAGTTGAAGAGCTTATTGTCATTTAACAAGACATACGGGCCGAAGTAATTGTTCCAATTCGTGGTGAAATTGATAAAGCCCAGCAAGCCCAGCAGTGGGCTAGCGAGCGGCAAGGCAATATGCCAGAACAATTTCACTTCAGAACAGCCGTCTACCCGGGCCGCGTCGAGCAATTCTGATGGCAGACTGGAAGCATAATAGATATAGGCCAAGTATGTGCCGAAGGGGAAAAAGGTTGCCGGCAAAATGACGGCCCATGCGGTATTGATCAAATGCACCAGATTCAGTTCCATGAACATGGGCAATACCAGAGCCGAGGGTGGCAGCAACATGGTAATTAATGTCAACCAAAGCAACATGCGACGGCCTGGAAAACGCGCAATGGCCATAATGTAACCAGCGGGAATACTAATGAGCAGGGATAGGGCCAGCGCCGAGCCCGCGTAGAGGAAAGAATTGCCCGCCCAACGCAGCACTTCGCCATTCTGATACTCAATAATTCTCTGCCAGGCTTGCTGAATACGCTCGAACGAACCAAAGGCCAGAGGATTCATCTCAAGAAGCTGCGGTGCGTTTTTGGAAGTTGCCAATACGAGCCAGAGAACAGGGACAAAGAAATATACAGCAAACAGCAACAGCACCGCCCAGCGCAGGCCAAATCCAAAAATGCCTTGGTCACCAGCAATTCTCATCCAAAAACGCCGCCATGTGTGCGGGAGAGCCTGGTGAGAATCTGGGCGCGATGTATCAGCTTTAGACATGTATCACTCTCCTAGTTCTCAATTTTGAAAAAACCGGTCCAGCGGATGATCAGGTAGGCGGCTGCCAGCCCAATCACCAGCAATATCAGCGAAAGCGCAGAAGCGGCGCCAAAGTTGCCCCTCTCAAAGGCGAAGTTGTAGGCTAATTGGTTCGGCGACCAGACCGCTGGGACATTGCCGCCAACGCCGAGGTTGTTGCCGCCGGCCAAAATCTGTGGTTCAACAAATAATTGCACATTCAAAGCGAGAACCAGAATAAATTGATAAATGATATAGGGACGGATGAGCGGCAATTTGATGTGCACCACTTTATCCCAGTTATTGGCGCCGTCGATGGTGGCTGCCTCCATCACATCCGTTGGAATGGTTTCCAAGGCGCCATATTGGATTGCAATCCACAAGCCTGCGCCAGAAAAAAAGCCAACCATGGTGAAGATATAGGGCAAACTGCCGGCATAGATCACATCATTGGTCAATTCGAAGCCCATACCATGCAAAAGAGCCTGAAAGGGGCTGATACTGGGATCCAGCATGAAAATGGCAACCAACACCAACACGGGGCCTGTCACTGCGCCGGCTACGAAATAGAGGGTGCGTAAGGCCGTTGTCAACTTCCCGGGGCGCATTTGCAACAAGATTGCCAATATGACGACC
>CAZVRZ010000155.1:0-12100 GCA_964629965.1 uncultured Anaerolineaceae bacterium | reverse complement strand
TGTTTCGGGTCGCTTGTCTGCTCAATACTCTTCGCTACTGCTTCGAAATCCCAAGTGGGGTAACGGAAACGTGCTTCTGGATTCCCAATGCGTACACATCAGTATCCTGCGGGTCTTTTTCGGGCTCACATGAGCGAGCGTAGCCCACCGATTCCGGTTGGTTCCACGAAGCTCGCAGTGGTTTGGTAGGAACAAAGTAATTTTGCCGTGACAGCCTGGTGACCTGCCAGGGCGTCTCTGATGTTGCGCTGGAAGGCACATCGACCTTTAGCACTAGCACATCTTCGGGTAGGCTGCGCTCCAGCAATATCCGTCCGAACAGGGTAGTGAAATAAGCCGCGGCCGAAAAATCGACTTGGTTTGAGATCGAATAATGATAGGCCTTCTCCGTTTCAAGCGAGACTGCCATCGCCGGGATACCCTGGGCAGCGGCTTCTAACGCGGCACCCACCGTACCAGAGACAGTCACTCCCTGTCCAACGTTCTCGCCAAAGTTGATCCCCGAAACCACCAAGTCGGGTCGCACCGGCAGAATCTCGAGCAGCGCGTGCAGCACAGCCTGGGCAGGAGAGCCTCCTACGCTGTAAGTGGTCCAATCTTTGCCATCGACAGGCATGATATGGGTTGTAATAATACCGTCCGAATTGGATGGCAGGCTGCGGCCCGCTCCTGAGAATTGATCGCGCGGCGCAACCACGTGCACATAGCCGATCTGCGAAAGCGCTTTGGCAGCCGCCCAGATGCCCGGCGAGGCGATTCCATCATCATTAGTGAGCAAGATTTGTGGCTCGTTCATCAGTTTAAACACACAGGCAGGGATGAACTCCCTGCCCAGTTATGGCGCCCCCGGCGCGATTCGAACACGCGACCCTTTGCTCCGCAAGCAAATGCTCTAATCCACTGAGCTACGAGGGCATTTCAATTGCCAGGGTTTTGCTTTGAGCGCACCAATTTTACCACCATCTGAGATTCTTGCAAGAGGGGGGTAAATCAAATTTTTCGCCACTGCTCCACTGCCCGGCGCACGTATTCGCTCTTCTTCTCAGAATATTTCGCCCGTTCGCTGCCATGCTGCCCGGCCAGCTCGATCTTCAATGCCTGGTAACCAACCCGCAGCGCCGGATCCGCCCGCAGCGCATTGCGAAAGTCCAGGTGGGTGCACCATTCCTCACCGCCGTGCTCAACGATGTGCAAGTGGTGCGAGCGCGGCATCCCCTTGCGAAAGAAACACCGTTCGGTGTTGGCCGCATAATCGATGAACGTATAACCCAACCGGCTGAGCGGCGCAATGCAGCGCTCGGCGCTCTCCCACGGTTGCACGCCTACCAGGAGATCGATGACCGGCTTGGCAATCAGCCCTGGCACGGCAGTGCTGCCGATATGCTCAATACTGACTGCCAGTTCGCCCAGCATGGCTGCAATCTGCAGTCGCTCTGCCTGGTAGAGCTCCGCCCAGGCAGGGTTATATGATTCCAACTTCACTTCCTCATGCAGAATTTCCCAGATCAGCCGAGCCGCCTGCTGCGCGCTGTAGTGCGTGGTGTCGATCGGGTAGCCCAGGTCCCCGGTCAGCGCCGCCTTCTCCTGGATAGTAGTTAGCTCGCCAAAACGTTGCAGTTCCCACCCCAGCCGCTCGGGATCGTCGGAGCGCTTGCGAATGCGCCGGGCAATTTCCTCTTCCGAGCAGGTCAGCCGAAAAGCATAATCTTCGTTGTCGATCTTTGACAGCAGCCGGCGCAGACGCCGCAAAGATTGGCTGCTCTCGAACACGTAATTAATCACAAAATGGCTGTAGCCGTGTTCCTTGTGGAAGGCCATCAGGTGCTGCATGGTTTGGTACAGGTATTCGATCCGTTCATCATCGTAAATATCGAAAGGCTGCACCGCACCGATGTAATCGCCGTCCAACATAACCGCCTTATCGAACAGCGCCAGCAGTTCCCAAGACAGCTCGCTTTTACCAACGCCTAGCGGCCCGTTGACGATCACGATCATGAGAGATCCACCTCGCTGCGGAATTGAATCCGGTACAGGCGGGCATACAGCCCATCTTTTGCTATCAACTCGGCATGGCTGCCCAATTCTACCAGGCGGCCCCGCTCGAGCACCGCGATGCGGTTTGCCATGTGCACAGTTGATAAACGGTGAGCAATGATGACGGTGGTACGGTTCTTCATCAGCAACTCCAGCGCCTCCTGCACCAATTCCTCCGCTTCCGAGTCCAGGCTGGAAGTGGCCTCGTCCAACAGCAGAATGCCCGGGTTCTTGAGGATCGTGCGGGCAATCGCGATGCGCTGGCGCTGCCCCCCTGAGAGCTTGACGCCGCGTTCGCCTACGCGCGTATCGTATCCTTGGGGCAACCGCTCGATGAATTCTTCGGCGTTAGCAGACTTTGCCGCAGAGATCAATTCTTCATCGCTAGCATCCAGCCGTCCGTAGCACAGGTTTTCGCGCACGCTGCCCGAGAAGAGCTGCGTCTCTTGGGGCACCAGGCCGATCTGGCTGCGCAGCGAATCAATAGTGAGGTCTCGCAGGTCATTCCCATCGATGCATACCCGTCCCTGGGTAGGATCGTAAAAGCGCGGGATCAGGTTGAAGAGGGTCGATTTTCCTGCCCCTGAAGGTCCTACCAACGCCAGCACTTCTCCCGGTTCGATCTGCAAGTTTATGTTGTTCAACACGGGCGCCTGGCCGCTTTCATAAGCAAAAGAGACTTTATCAAAAGTGATCCGCCCGCGCACGCCCGGCAGAGCCCGAGCTCCGGGCGGGTCCACGATATCGGGCTGCTCGTCTAGCAGATCGAACAGGCGCCGCGAAGCACCCATAGCCTCCTGGAGTTGGGCATACAGGCCTGCAAACGCGCCCAGCGCGGAAGCAATGTTCACCCCGTACACCAAAAAGGCGATCAACGCCCCGCCCGTCAGCCGACCCGCCAGCACTTCGCGCCCGCCAAACCATAGGATGCCACCCATCGTGCTGAAAGCCAGGCAGGCGATGATCGCGCCGAATGCCGCTCGCAGAATGGTAATGCCCAGTGTGGCCCGGAAAGTTTTCTCCACCTTTTCTTGATAGCGGGCGCTTTCGTACGCTTCGCGGTTAAAGGCTTTTACCACGCGAATGGCGCTAAGCGCTTCTTGCGCCTGGGCTGCACTCTCTGCCAGGTGATCTTGCACCATGGTGGATGCTTTGCGCATCCGCACGCCAAAGTAGGCTGCCATTCCAATCATCAGCGGCGCCAATCCCAAGATGAAGAGCGACAGCCGCCAGTTCAAGACCAGCATTAAGACCAGCGAACCCAGGAATGTGAGCGCCTGGCTGAGCGCCGTGGCCACGTTGCTTGTCAGCGCGCTGCGCACCACTGTGACATCGGACGATAGGCGCGAGAGGATCTCTCCAGTGCGCCGGTTGGTGAAAAACCGCAGGCTCAGGCGATGGAGGTGCGTATAAGCCTGGCTGCGCAGGTCGGCAATGATACGCTCGCCCACGTAGGCCAACGAAAACGACTGGAAATAGGAAAAAACCGCCCGCAGAACGAATGTGCCAAGCAGCAGCAAGGTGATGCGATTCAACTCTTTTAGGTCTCCCCTGCTGAGCACCACATCTACCAGGTTCTGCAAGATCCACGGGAACACCAATCCCAAAGAAGCACTGCCTGCCAGTGCAGCAACTGCCGCCGCCATGCGCCGCCGGTAAGGGCGTAAATAGCCGTATAGACGGCTCATCTCCTCTCGTGTGGGCCGTGGCAAGGCGTTGGCGTCTGAGGCGTCTTCGTCAGAGATGCTTTGGATGCTGCGCAGGCCGCGCATTCCTCCGAGCATGTTTTCGTTTCCTTAATTGTCGAAAGGCGCGGCCAGGTCACCCGAAGCTATAGTCGCCCAGACGGTGATCTTGCCGGCTCTGCGCACTGCCGAGACGCCTGCCGAGATCAGCGACCCTTTCAGCGTGATCGTACCGTCCCGGAGGCTGAAATCCTGGTTCTGGTTGGTGCTAAAAGTGAACACTTCTTCTTGCGCCTCTTTGGGAATGAGCTCCAACTCTCTCAAACCGGGATAGGTTTTTTGGATCAGTTCCAGGGCTGCGCTGGTATCCGCCGGCATGGACTGGTCCAGCCGCAGCGAGAAAATACCCAACGAAGCATCCTCGATGCTGGCGGTCAGGTCGCCGCTTGCCGTGCCACTTCCCAGGCTGAGCGAACCCATACCGTTCTGCCACATACCAAAGTACGTTACCCCGGCCAGCGCCAGAGCACTTTCCGCTCCGTCTTCCATACTGGCAGGCAGGCTGAAATCTCCCACCATCCCTTTGCTGGTGGTTACCTCAACCTGGATGCCCAATACATCGAATGCATAGGCTTCGATGGCCAGGCTAGCTTCTTCTTCCGAGAGCTTTCCTAGCAGATCGGGGATGAGCGTGCCGGGCAGGGGTAGACCTTTACCTGGCGGGATCAGCGTTGCCAGCGAGGGAAGCTGAACGGTGGGCAGGCCCGATGGGAATATCGAAGGCAGCATCGAGGGCAATGCCTTGGCAGTCTCCGCCAGGTGCGTCATCTGTGGGATCTGCCGCTTATCAACGTCCGGCATGCCGCAGGCCAGCGCCGCCAGGAAAAAAGCCATTAAGCCGATCAGCCAGTTATATTTTTTCATACTCGCCTCCTGCCCATAATGATAACATTAATACTCTCAGCGTATTTCTTCTTCCAAGGCCAGGAACAGCCTGGCGAAGATGAATGCATTTTCGCCCTCCACGCTGAAGAGGTAGCCCTCCGTGCTGCGTACCAATTGGGGCCGCTTGTGCGCATGGCATTCCGCCTCCAGGCGGGCCAGTTCTTGCAGCGCCTCCAGCACGTTATCGTCATGCCCGACCACCAGAATCTGGTAGCACTCGCCCTCTTGCCAGACGTGCACATGACGGCCGCGCAGGCGTTCCAACAGAGCGTTCTCTTCCAAGTAAACCAAAGAGCAGCCGGTATGCTCGATCAGCCATTCCAGGATATCGCTGGCGGCCTGAGGACGCACAGGCTCGGCACAGATCTTTTTCAATAGCTGCTCAAAATGAGAAGCATCCACCGGCATGGGCCGGCGCTTGTGTGCGAGATCGTCCAGGAACAAGGCCAGTTCATGGCGTTGGATCAGCAGCGAGGTCAGCTCTTTTTCCAACGCTACAAAGCGTTCTTCGGCCAACCGCAGTATGGTTTGGGTCGTGTCCAGTCCTACTTGCCCGCTGTCCAGCATCACCCGGATATCTCCCAGCGAGAATCCCAAGCGCTGTGCTCGCTGGATGAAGCGCAGGGTTTGTTCGGCTTCGGCATTGTAAGAACGGTAACCGTTGCCGGTGCGCGCCGCCGGTTTCAGCAGTCCCAGTTCCTCATAATAACGCAAAGCCGAAGTGCGTATGCCTGCCCGCCTGGCAAGCTGCCCAATCGTTAAGGTTTCGCCCATCACTACCGTCCAATTAATTTTCTATGGATGAGGTGGCAAAGCCACACGATCCACCTACAAAAAATGATTCACCGTTCCTGCCAGGTTGCCATGTAGAGGTGAATGGCGCGTGCCAGTAGTGCATCGTCATAAGCCCGGTGCGAGTTGGGCAGCGCCAGGTCGCACTGCTGCCGGGCCAGTTCCAGCGCCTGCCAACGATACGAGCCCCGGCGTGCATCCCAATCGCCATAAAAGCTAGCATAGAGCTTCATCAAACAGAAGAAACCGTCTTCTGGCAACTTCCAGGCCAGCCAGGAACGCTGGTGAGATTGTTTCATCATGCGCAGGTCAAACTCACTGTTGTAGATGCCCACCACTCTGCCAGATAAGACCGCTTCGACCTGGGGCCAGGTCTGCTGCCAGGATGGCGCCGACTGCAGATCGGCCATCGTCAGACCGTGCACCCGCTGCGCATCTGGCTCGATTGCCCCGCGCGGCTTGACCAGCGAATCGAACAAAACACTGCTATCGGTGTCTACAATAGCAATCTCAATGATCTCTGCGGTGATCCCGGTGCCGGTGGTCTCGGTATCCAGGTACACCGGTCGCTTCTCCAATAGGCTGCGCGCCGTTTGCACGGCGTTCTTTCGCTCTCGACTGTTCATTGACTGACCTCCTCTGCACCGTCCTGGATCAGATCTTCTGCCAGTAACTCTTTCAAGCGGGGGTGCCCAGCATAAAACCCGTGATACTTCTCCGGCAGCAAGGCTGCAATGCGGCACATGATCTCATCGGTGTATTGCGGCAGTTGGGCATCTCGCTCGCGATTCTGCAGCGGGGGCAGCTTGAATGGCCGGCCCACCTTGACCTTGATCTGGGCACGCCGCAAACGGCGCAGTTGGGAGACAACGTACGTATCTTCCGTGCCGCTCACCGCCACCGGTAAAACCCAGGCGCCGGACTTGGCTGCCAGGTAACTGGCGCCTCCATGCGCCTCGATCAAGGCGCCCGTAGTACTGCGCGTGCCTTCCGGAGCCATCACCAGCACCCAGCCTTGCTTCACCCGGTTGAGTGCAGCACGCAAAGCGTTGAGATCGGCATTGAAACGGTCGATGAAGATCGCATCCAGCGACCTGGTAAACCATCTGAATACGGCGCTTTTCTGGTATTTCTCTGCCACCAACATGGTAACATCCCGGCGATCCAGGTAATAATACACCAGGGCTGCGTCCAACCGGCCAAGGTGATTGGACGTTGCAATAAATCCCTCGTCACCAATACGATCTTGTATATTTTCTTGCATTCCTTCCACGTTGATCTTCGCCACGCAAGGCAGGAGCAAGCGGATCATGGTGCGTGCCAACCAATACATAATTCCTTCTCCATTCAGTGGATATTCTCTTGGGCTATGGCATTTGATAAAGTTGACCTGCATAACCCAAAGATCCCTAGCGATCAAAATGATGTTTCTTGCAGTGAATCGAGTAAAATTAAGTATAACATCACAATATCAGAATACAGGAGATGATCCTATGCAACTTAAAGTTGGTCAGCAAGCCCCAGATTTTATTCTCAAGTCACATCTGAATACCACCATCTCGCTCAGTTCGCTGCGAGGCAAGAACGTTGTCCTGGCTTTCTTCCCGCTCGCCTGGACACCGATATGAAGCAGCCAGATCCCGTCTTACGAGGCGCACGTGGCCACGTTTGCGGGATATAATACCCAGGTCCTGGGTATCTCCGTTGATCATATCGATTGCTTGCGGGCATGGGCAGAAAGCCTGGGAGGCATCACCTACCCCCTATTGAGCGATTTCTGGCCGCATGGCGCCGTGGCGCAGCTTTATGGCGTCTTCCGCCCAGAAGGCTTCAGCGAACGCGCCATCTTCGTTTTAGATCGCAACGGCGTGCTTCGATATATTGATATCCACGATATTGCCGATCAGCCAGACAACGAGGTGTTATTCCAGGTGCTGCGTAAGCTGGAGCCAGGTGCGGTCATTCCTCAGGCGCCCCAGGCCGAGGCCGAGCTGCCCCATGGTGGGATCGTTATGTATTGCACCAGTTGGTGCCCTGGCTGCCGTCGGGCGCGCCTGTGGCTGCAAGCCCGCAACCTGCCCTACACCGAGGTCGATATCGACGCCAATCCGGCAGCCGCGGCTCAGGTACGCAAGTGGGCTGATGGCAACCGCACCACGCCAACCTTCGATATCGATGGCACGATCGTGATTAATTTTGACGAGCGCAAGGTGCTCGAAGCGCTGAAAGATCGCCTCGGAGGTTAGATCGAGTGGGGCGATCGCGTCTCGATCAATCGCCCTCGCTGGAGGAAGAAGATGGAATATCGTAGATTAGGCACCTCAGGGCTGAAGGTTTCGCTGATAGGCCTGGGAGCAAACCAGTTTGGCGGTAAAGTAGAAACGCAAACCGTACAAGAAATCTTTCACGCAGCGCTCGATTTGGGCATCAACCTGATCGATACCGCCGATGTGTACCAACAAGGTCGCTCGGAAGAAACCATCGGCCTGGCGCTGCTAGGCAAACGCCAGCAGGCCGTGCTGGCGACCAAGGTTTTCAATCCAATGGGCACAGGCCCTAACGATCACAGCGCCTCCCGCAAACACATCCTGGACGGCGTGGAGGCCAGCCTGAAACGCCTGAAAACCGATTATATTGACCTATACCAGATCCACCGCTGGGATGATGAAACACCTATCGAAGAAACGATGCAAACCCTACACCATTTGGTGGTGTCGGGCAAAGTGCGCTACATTGGCGCCTCCAACTTTGCTGCCTGGCAGCTAATCCATGCCAATAGTGTGGCCGAGATCAACGGCTGGACACGCTTTGTTGCGATCCAGCCGCACTATCACATGTTCGAACGCAGTATCGAGAGCGAGCTGATCCCGGCCTGCCAATATTTCGGCCTCGGTATCCTGCCTTATTTTCCGCTGGCGGGAGGCTTCCTGACCGGCAAGTATCAACGCGGTGCGCCGGCTCCAGCTGGGTCACGCGGCGAAAGCAGCGCCTACGTCCAACGATACATGACCGATGAAAATTACGATCGCTTGAACAGGCTGCAAGCTTATGCCGTCGAGCGTGGACACACCATAAACGAACTGGCGCACGCCTGGCTATTGGCACAGCCGCAGATCAGCTCAGTGATCTCGGGTGTCACCCGCCTGGAACAGGTGCTGCATAACGCTGCTTCTGCTGCATGGGTTTTGAGCACAGAAGAAGTTGCCGGAGTCAATAATCTACTGAAATAGGGTTGCGAATATCTCCGCAACCCTCACGATATCTCCTATGATGAAACTTGATCCGCAATCCGCCCAACAAATGCTGCAAGCCATGTTGGCCCCCTGGCAGCAAGCCATCGAGGATCCTGCCCAGGCCCAGCAGGCCGTGCTGCATCGTCTGCTGAGCGAATACGCCCGCACAGGATATGGCAAAGAACACGGCGCGGCCAATATCACTTCGATCGAAGATTACCGCCGCGCCTTCCCCATAGCCACACACGAAGATTTCAAGCCGCTGATCGGGCGCGTGATGAGCGGCGATATCCAATGCCTGTTGTGGGAAGAGCCACTGGGCTGGGCCATCACCCGCGGTACCGTTAAAGGTGAGTCGAAGTTCATCCCCATGACGCCCACCGACCTAGGCCTGCGGATCAGCGCCGGACGAGCCATGATGAACTACGTGCTAGAAAGCGAGCGCTTCGATCTCTTCGCCGGGGTTAACCTGAACCTAAATTTTCCCTCCGTGCTCGGCAAGATCAAGGTTGGCGAGAAAGAACTAGAATATGGCTACAGTTCTGGCATCTATACCCGGCACGTGTCCGCCTTCACTCCCATCCTGTCTGCGCCTACCCAGGATGAGATCGATGCCCTGGGAGGCGACAAATCGCTCAAAGATTGGGATAGGCGTTTTGAGCTAGCATACCAGAAATGCAAAGATGAAAATGTTACCCTGGTGGGCGGCGTCTGTCCCACGGCGCTGCGCTTTGCGCGCTACCTGCACCGCACATATAAACTGTACCCGAAAACTTTATGGAAAACTCAAATCATAACGTTAGGCAGCGTACCAGGCATCAACACGCGCCACGCTTCCACCCTCAAAGCGATGTATGGCCCAGTGGAGATCCGCGAGATTTACGGCGCCACCGAGGGCATGTTTGGCCAACAGCGCGACAAACGACGCGCCTGGACGCCCAACTACGATCTCTTCTTCTTCGAGGTGCAAACCCGCCAGGGAACCAAAATGCTGCACGAGATGAGGCCTGGCGAGATGGGAGGCCTGGTTGTCTCCACCCCCATCCTACCGCGCTATCGCATTGGCGATCTGATCCGCGCTTTCGAGCCCCCTTATTTCCGCTGTATCGGCCGCGAAACCTGGTGGGCTACGCTGCGCTATGTGTGGAACGAACTAATGACCTTCAACCTGGACCAGCTCTAGCTCAGCTGCGCCGCAGCCCGCGCGCCAACAGTACCACACCCGCCACGATCAAGGCTACCGCCCACATGATGCCCCAATCCCACAGATCGCCCAATCCAATTCCGACCAGGACCACGCCGAAGATCAGCGTGCCGGTAATGGAGCGTCGGTAGGCGGGCACCAACAAGCGAATCACGGTCTCGCCAAGCACGATCAACCCAGCCCCCAGGAAGATCAATGACCAGGTTCCTGCCAGTTTGCCCAGGAATTCCAAGCCGGGAACATCGCTGGAATACCCGATCCAGCGATCCAGGTAGCCCAGGTTGCCCGCCAGCAGCACCAGGCCAGCCCAGATCAGGATCAGCGCCCACACAACACGGCTGAGAGGATCATCGGCCCATTTTTCGTCGTGTTCCTTCTCATCCTTCTCGTCTTTTTCATCGAATTCCTTTTCATCTTTCTCGTTTTTTTCGTCGCGCTTTTCTTCTTCTTTTTCATCAAACTGATCTTCTGCCATAAGCCCTCCGATACACTCGTTAGAGAATACCCATCCGAACAACACTCGGATAAATATAGTATAACGCCCTTTCGTATTATTTGGGGCGGGTTCACCGCCCCAAATAATCTACATTCTCTATGCCAGCGAAAGAGCAGGCGTGGCGCTGAAATCCAGGGCGTTGGATTGCAGGAAACGGCCCCACAGTTCGTCCGCCAGGTTATGCGCATCAGGGGCAACGCCATAACGCGCAAAGTACTGGCACAGCCGCTCCACGTCCCGAGCAAAGATATCGGCGGCTTCCGGGTTGCGGCGCGGGTCAACCGCTTGCGGGAAGTCGATGATCTTGAACTGTCCATCCCAATAAAGGATGTTGTAGGCCGACAAGTCGGCGTGTACCCGATGGCAGGCCAGCATGATAGACAGGTTTTCCACCAGTCGGTCAAATATTTGGCGAGCTTCATCTTGTTCAAGCGTAACCTGGCTCAGCATGGCAGCCGGGCAGCCTGCTTCTCCAATGTATTCCATCAAAATTACGTTGTCATTACGCATCAACGGCCTGGGCACATCGGCCCCTGCTTCGTGCAGGAGCTGCATGGTTTGGAATTCAGCATCCAGCCAGGACACCTGGCGCAGCACCTGGCCGAATCGCGTTTTCTTTTGCATGGCCAGAGCCTCCCGCCGAGAGTAAACTGCCTTGCCTTCCTCGTCTACCACATCGCGCCCCTGGCGGTAGCGGGCATCGTTGCGCAGGTTACGGAACATGCGTGGGCGGTACACCTTGGCGGCGATCAACTCCAAGCCGGTGGATGGGTGGGCAGCACAGCAATACACATTGGCTTCTTTGCCTCCCTTGACCCTTTCCAAGATGTCTGTGATCACCTGGCCAATATAGAAAGATTCCAGGTAACCGAGCAGCCAGGCGCGTTCATGCATCGCCGGATGGAAAGAAGGCATAAAGTTTTGCTGGATATCCACCGGAGCCTTGTCAGCGTGCACAATCAATTCCGATTGCAGACGAATGCGCTTCTCTCTTTGGCTCAAACGGCGATTTTTTCGCTCGATACGCTTGGTAGAAAGGATTTCATAATCACTGTCATCCAGGTATGAGTCAATATCGATCTTAGTCATTTTTCTCATTCTCTCTCAAAAAAACAATACAAACCATCCAGACAGGTCGCGAGCAAGGGGCGACCATGAAAGGCCAGGCACTTCTTCCCAGGGAAGAAAACGCCGGCAAAACAACAGCATTGGCAAGGGTATCGTGGGGATTGCGGAGAAAAAATAACCACGGGCTGATCAAGCATGCCCGTGGCCGTCTAAATCAGGTCAGGAAGCAAGGCACACTTAACCAAGGCAAAGCTGTGCTGTCTGCTGGAAACCAGCAACCGTGACGATTCTATTTGCCTTGTGCATAGGTGCCTCCTTTCGATCAAAATTATTGTACGCCCCAATAATAGCACGAAGAAGAACGCCTGTCAATATTTTTTACCCCGCTGACCAGGGCATTAACATTCTCATTTAGCTTACAATTGCGATGAGGGCGTCAGATGGATAAGCGGAAAAATGGCGTCTTGCTTGGGCCACATTTGAACCATGGTGACGCAGGCATAATCCGATGACCAGATTATTGAAGGCAGCCATGATGCATCCAGCGTTACCGAGGGTCATACGGGTGGCATCTTCGTGTAAGGTTACATCTCGGCGATAATGCAAGCCATTTTCAATACCCCAATATGCACGAGTAAGGTCG
>CAZVRZ010000154.1:0-12119 GCA_964629965.1 uncultured Anaerolineaceae bacterium | reverse complement strand
GGGCGTAGAAGTGGTTGTGGGCGTGGGGGTGCTGGCAGCGATGGTAGGGGTCCAGGTAGGCGTGACGGTAGAGCCCAGGACGGTGAAATGAGCCGAGGCCAAGCTGGTGACGTTGTTGTAGGTAACGTTGAACGTAAAGATATAATCGCCAGGACAAGCGTTGGGCGGCAGGCTCACATCCATGAACCACCAGGGCGTTCCCGGGTTGGTCGTTAATGTGTACGTCCAGTCAAATAGTTTACCGCACGGCCCCACCGCCAGCCAGTTAGCAATGATATCTTGGGCTGCGCCGGTGTTATTGGTAACCTGCCCGGCATATCGGATGGTGTCACCGGGAGAAAACTGGTCCTGATAGATATTGCTGGCGGAATTGCGCGTCTCCGCATAGATGACCCAAACGCCAGGGGGCAGCGTGGGCGTGGGGGTGGTGGTAATGGTGGGCGTGGGAGTAAAGGTCTTGGTGGGGCTGCCGAGCTTGTTGCTGATCTGCACCACGAAGCTGGTCGAGCCTTCGCTGAGCACCGCCACGCTGATCTGGTTGGCGGCATCAGTAAATGTTTCGCCGGGCAGCCACATGGCGCCCTCGTCGCCGGTATCGCCGTCGCCATCGATATCCACCACCTGGGCCGGGCGTTCGCGGCCGGTGTCCACGTGATGGATGATCACCGCCTGGGCAGGCAGTTTGACATCATAGCCGCTCCAACGCCGCACTTCGACGGTGTAATATTGAACGGCTGAACCGTTGATGGGAATCTTGGCCAGCAAAAGGTTGGTAGGCCGGGGATTGGCGAGTTGTTCCAGGGTGAGCGTGGCTACCTGGCCGAGATCGACGGTGGTTTTACGGCTTTCGGCGATCCAGCCCTCGAGATCCTTGTGGTAGGCAATGGTATGCTGCCCGAGGCAGCCGTAGGTTGGGTCGGTCAGCCTGTCACAATCCGTCCAGGTGTCGCTCATCACGTCCCAGCGATTATCATAGGTTTGCCCGTACTGTCCGGAAGAGTGAGGTAAGTTAAAACCGTGACCCATCTCGTGCGCAAGCACGGTGATCGATCGGTATCCCCAGGGAGGCTCCCAGGTCATATACCACAAACGGGAGACGCCATCCAGGGTCATATACATCCCACCGCCCCAGGCCATATCGTCGAGCACATCGTTGAACATCAGGTTGATCCCGGCATAAGCGGGGTAATAGACCAGGGCGTCGGCGATCGCGGTGCAATCCTCTGCGGCGCGGATGAAATCCAGGCTGGCCACCCCATCGCCATCCTCATCATACACGTAATACGAGCGCGGCTGCGGCAGGGTGAGCCACAGCGAGACGGCATTGCTGCCTTGAATATTGGCCTGGTCGGAAGATAATTCTCGCCAATAGTGATCCAGGCCGGGATAGACCGCGCTATACATGTCCTGGAAATAGGATGGCGGCTTGGGCTCGGCCGGGTTATCGCTGAACTTACACAAGACACTCACCCAGGGATGAGAGCCGGTTACCTGCGGGTCCGCCGGGCTATCGACGGAACGAAAATCCAACACATTGACCGGCGAGCTGGTGCGCTGGATCACATTCTTCCAGCCGCTGACCTGCACCATCTGGCCGCGCAAGCGCAGCAAATCATCCATAGGCACCGGCAGGGGCTCGGAAAAGCGGATGGGTACGACCGAACCAGCAGCAGTACGAAGCTGAAAGCGTACCTGGTCGCCGCCAACCCCATTCTGAGGGTCGCCCCAGATGATTTCCAGGCGTCCTGCCACCCTTTCCAACGGGAACGCAAAACCCGAGCGGATCAGGAAGGCGCCCGAGAGCGCTGCCAGCAGGCAGGCCAAGCCAAGTCGGAAAAAGCGTGAGCGCATCATATTCCAAAATTATAACACTATGCGGTTTGTAACCGTCGCGTTTATAATAAACGCCTACCCATCAAAAAACACCTCTGAAAGGAGTTTTACAAGTTTATGAGCGAAGAGCGGATCGAATCCTTACTGGCAAAGATGACCCTGGAAGAAAAGGCTTCTTTACTGGCCGGCGCAGACCTGTGGCACACCGTGGCCGTGCCGCGCCTTGGGATTCCTCAGATCAAAGTAACCGACGGCCCCAATGGCGCGCGCGGCGCCGAAGGGGACTCTGCGCCGGGAGCGGTATGCTTCCCCTGCGGAGTGGCCCTAGGAGCCACCTGGAACACCGAGCTTGTGAAAGAGATCGGCAAGGCGCTGGCAGACGAAGTCAAAGCTAAAGGCGCTCACATCTTGCTGGCGCCAACGGTGAACATTCACCGCACTCCGTTGGCAGGACGCAACTTTGAATGCTATTCCGAAGACCCTTACCTGACCGGGCGCATGGCCACGGCGTATATCCAGGGCATCCAATCCAATGACGCAGGCGCTTGCATCAAGCACTTCGTGTGCAACGACCAGGAATACCAGCGCAACAGCATCAGCGTAGAGATCAGCGAACGCCCGCTGCGAGAGATCTACCTGCGCCCGTTCCAGATGGCCATCCGCGACGCCCAGCCCTGGTCGGTGATGTCCTCCTACAACCGGGTCAACGACATCTTTGCCAGCGAAAACGAAACTCTGCTGCTGGACATTCTCAAAGGCGAGTGGGGGTTTGACGGCCTGGTGATGTCGGATTGGGGCGGAACCTACAGCACGCGCGTGCCAGCAAGCGGCCTGGACCTGGAAATGCCAGGGCCCGGAAAATGGCAGACGGATGAAAGCGTGCTGGAGTCCGTTCGTTCCGGCAAGGTAAGCCAGGCTTTCATCGATGACAAAGTGCGGCGCATCCTGCGCACGATCGAGCGCGCCGGCGCATTTGAAGACCCCGAACTGAAGCCGGAGCAAGCCATCGACCGTCCCGAACATCGCGAGTTGGTGCGCCGGACGGCGGGCGAGGCGATTGTGCTGCTCAAAAATGACAGCGGGCTGCTGCCGATCCAAAAGGAGCGCGTCAAAAAGATCGCCGTCATCGGCTGGGGGGCACTCTACCCGCCCATCATGGGCGGCGGCAGCGCCAGCGTTACCCCCCACTACACCATCGTACCCCTCGAGGCAATCCGGCAGAAAGCAGGCCCAGCGGTGCACGTGGAATATGCGCTGGGCTGCGCCACCTACCGCGATCTGCCCGAATTGGATCCGCGCTGGTTGACTGCGGCGGATGGACAAGCGGGCGGCCTGACGGTAGAAATTTTCGACAGCCCCGACCTATCTGGAGAGGCGAAGAACAAAACGACCGTCAAGGTGACGAACGTTTTCTGGAGTGACCAGATCCTGAAGGGCGCCAACCCGCAGTCGTTCTCGGCGCGCCTGAGCGGCAAGGTCACGGTGCCCGAAACGGGCAAATATTCGTTCAGCCTGAGCGGGAACGGATTGTTTCGCCTGTGGATCGATGGAAAGCCGGTCATCGAGAATTGGAAGACCGATACGCGCGGCCAACACCACCCGTGGAGCAGCAAAGTAGTCACCATGGATACTGCCTTGGAAGCAGGCCGACCCTATACGCTCGAGGCGGAATTCAGCTTCAAAGGCAGCATCCCCTGGCGCATGCTGCGCTTGGGTTGTTTACCGCCCCAGCCCGAGAAGCCGGTCGAGGAGGCGGTGCAATTGGCAGCCGGCTCTGACCTAGTGATCTTGTTCGCCGGCCTGAGCAAAGAATGGGAATCGGAAGGCTACGACCGCCCTGATATGAACCTGAGCGAAAAGCAAAATGAGCTGATCGAAAAGGTCACCGCGGCCAATCCGAATACCATCATCGTATTGAACAGTGGATCGCCGGTGAGCATGCCCTGGCTGAGCAAAGCGCCGGCGCTGCTGCAAGCCTGGTTCGGCGGGCAAGAGATGGGCAACGGCATCGCCGATGTGCTCTTCGGCGAGCGCAACCCCTCGGGCAAGCTGCCGGTCACCTTCCCGGTGCGGCTGGAGGATAACCCGGCCTTCATCAACTACCCTGGCGAGCACGGGCGCGTGCATTACGGCGAAGGTCTATTCGTGGGTTACCGGTACTACGATAAAAAGGATGTTGCGCCGCTCTTCCCCTTCGGTCACGGCCTGTCTTATACCACCTTCGCCTACCATAACCTGGCGATCGAGCAAGCCGAATACAAGCCGGGAGAAACGATGCGGGTGAGTTTCGAGATCGAAAACACCGGCGCACGCGGCGGGCAAGATACGGCCCAGCTTTACGTGCGGGACGTGCAAAGCAGCCTGGTGCGCCCCGTCCAGGAGCTAAAAGCCTTTGCCAAGGTGATGCTGGCGCCAGGCGAACGGAAAACGGTCACGCTGGAACTCGATCACGATGCCCTGGCCTACTACGATGATGAATTCAAGAGTTGGCGGGCCGAAAAAGGCGACTTCGAAATCCTGGTGGGCAGCTCATCCCGCGATATCCGCATCTCTGGTCGGTTCACTTACACGGGCGACCCATCGCCGCACGCCGCTGGCGGGTCTCACTGGCACATCGGCGTTCCAATCGGCCAATTGCTCGCCGATCCGCAGGCAAAAGCCGTTCTGGAAGAACACATTCCTGAAATTTTGGAATCACCCGAGTTGGAGCACGGGCTGGAGCTCACCCTGGAGCAGATCCGGGAGTATGCTCCAGAATTCCTGACGCCGGAGTTATTGGAGACCGTGAACAAAGCGTTGAAAGCAATTGACTGAGACCGCCAAGGCACTAGCAAAACCAGAAAGCATCAGGGGCTGTCTCTGGCAGAGGCAGCCCCTCTCATGACAATATGAAGATACTGGCCTTCACCCGGAAAACCTTGCTGGAATACCTGCGCGAACCCCTGCTATGGGGCCTGCTGCTGGCCTTTCCACCGCTGCTGGTGGCAATCATGTACCTGGCCTTTGGGCAGCCGCAGCAAAACATCAATCGCACGCTGCGGGTGCTGGTCATCAACCGCGACCAGGCAATGCCCACATTCCAGGGCGGAACGGAGCTGGTGCGCGGGCTGCAAGAGATGACCTTCGAGGGGCAGCCGTTGTTGAACATCGAGCTGCTCGATGACGAGGAAACCGGGCGCACGATCTTGCTCGAAAACCGGGCGGCGCTGCTCCTGGTAATCCCGCCGGATTTTTCCCAGGCCCTACTGGCAGACTCGGCCGCCCAGGCAGAGGGAGAGGCGCTGTCTAGCCTGCGCATGATCGGCAACCCCGGCGCGTTCAACTACATATTCGCCCGCAGCATCATCGCCGACTCGCTGCGGGCGTACCTGCGCCAGGCAGCCGGACAGCCGGAGACCATCCAGGCGCCCTATGAATTCATCCCCGGCACCGGTAAGATGTCCGATTTCGATATCTCCACCCCCGGGGTGATCGTATTCGGGCTGCTTTTCTTGGTAATCTCGACCGCCACCACGCTGGTACGAGAAAATGTGGCCAACACCCTGCAGCGTTTGCGCCTGGCGCACCTGCATGCCGGCCACATGCTGTTGGGCGTGTCGCTAGCGCAAATGCTCATCGCCGCTATCCAGACGCCGCTTTCCTTTGGAATCGCCATCTGGTTTGGTTTTGGCAGCAGCGGCAACCTGACCCCTGCCTCCCTGGTGCTGTCGATGGGCGTCTGCCTGCTGTTCAGCGTCTCTGTGATTGGCTTAGGGCTGGGCGTGGCTGCTTTCTGCCGCAACGACGGAGAGGCGTCCAACCTGGCAATGATCCCGCTGGTGCCGATGGCATTCCTATCCGGAGCCATCTACCCCATGCCGGCCGCGCCCCTCTTTGAAATTGGCGGCCAGGTAGTCGAAGTATACGACTTGATGTCATCGACCCACGCGGCTGAGATCATGCGGCGCATCTTGATCTATGGAGAAAGCCCGGCCGAGATGGGGTACGCGTTCTGCATGCTGGCGCTGCTGTCTGGGGCCTACCTAGGCCTGGGCATCCTGCTGTACCAGCGCAAGAAACTGGCAATTAATCCCGCGTGATTTCACCAATGTACGATCCAAACTCATCCAAGGCAGGTTACCGGTAGGGCAATATGAACGATATCGTACTGAAAACAGAAGGATTGACCAAACGCTATGGCGCCTTGACCGCGGTCAACAACCTATCCATGGAAGTGCGCGCCGGCGAGATATTCGGCTTCCTGGGGCCAAACGGAGCCGGCAAGACGACTTCGATCCATATGATCTGCGGCCTGCTCAAGCCAGACGCCGGGAAGGTATGGCTGCATGGGCGGGAAGTGACCAGCGGAGACAGCACATGGCGCCAGCGGGTGGGCGTTTGCCCGCAGAACATCATTCTTTGGGAACGCCTGACCTGCCTGGAGCAATTGATCTTCATCGGAGAAATGTACGGCCTGCCCGCCAAGACGGCCCGACGGCGCGGGCTGCACCTGCTGGAGGAAATGGGCCTGGCAGAAAAGGGTAACCAGCAAGCCCGCCAGCTTTCCGGAGGCATGCAGCGCCGCCTGAACCTGATCATGGCACTGGTACACGACCCGGAGCTGGTGGTACTGGACGAGCCGGAGGCGGGACTCGACCCGCAAAGCCGGGTGAAAGTGCGCGAATACATCCAGTCGCTGGCGCGGCGCAAGACGGTGATCCTGACCACGCACAACATGGATGAAGCCGAGCGGCTGGCAGACCGGGTGGCGATCATCGACCACGGCGAGTTATTGGTGCTGGATACGCCCGAGGCGCTGAAGAGCAAGGTTGGCGAGGGCGACGTGATCGAGATCGACCTGCCGCACTCGCCGCAGGTCGACCAGGAGGGCCTGCGGAGCACACTGGCTGCGCTGGACCCTGCCGGACAAGCGGAGTTCACCGATCACACCCTGATCTGGCGCGCCCTGCACGCCGTGAGCATGCTGCCGGCGATCCTGGAAAAACTGCAGGCAGCCGGCCTGGTAGCGGGGGAAGTGCGCATGCGCGCCAATTCGCTCGAAGATGTGTTCATCCAACTCACCGGGAGAAGGCTGCGCGAATGAAAGCCCTGGCAGTCGCCCGCAAAAGCCTGCTGGAGTGGCTGCGCGAGCCGCAGTTATTGATCCTGGTGATCTTTGCGCCCCTGGCTTTCCTGGCGGCCACCATGGCCAGTTATGGGCGTCCTTTCCTGGACACCCATACCGTCCTGGTAGTCAACCAGGCGGCGCAGGGACAGGCGCTGATCGAGCGGATCAAAGCCCAGCGGTATGCAGACCAACGGCCGTGCTTCGAAGTGCAGGAATTGAGCGCAGCAGCCGCCGGCCCCAGGCACGACAATCTATCAGCCAACGCGCTCGCAGCCGCCGGCGAACAGGCCCTGCAAGATCAAAGCGCAGCCGTGCTGATCAAGATCGAACCGGGGACGGAAAAGACGGCCCTGGTGGTGACGCTGCGCGGCGATGCGCTGAACGGGCGCTACTACGAGGCCACCACCCTGCTCAACAGCCTGATCCAGGAATACGCCGACCAATTGAGCGGCTTCGAACCGGCAGTGAAGATTGTCGAAGAACCCGCCGGCCTCCCGCCCGACGGACGGGCGTTCTCCGGGCCGCAGCACGAATACGATCTCTTCGTGCCGGGGATGATTGTCTTCGCCATTCTGCTGCTCATTCCACAAACCGCCATGCTGCTGGGGCGAGAGGTGCGCCTGGGCACCCTGAAACGCCTGCGCCTCTCTCCACTGAGCGCCTTCGAACTGCACGCCGGGATTGCGCTGGCGCAAATCGCCGTAGCCAGCTTGCAGGTCGGAGTGATCTTGGCCTGCGCAGCCTGGATGGGCTTTCACAACCAGGGTTCGCTGCTGCTGACCATGGCAATCAGCCTGGTGATCGCCATCTCAGCCATCGGCCAGGGACTGGCAGTGGCCTGTTTTTCTGCCAACGACAGCCAGGCGGTCAATTACGGCTCGACGGTGACCATGCTGGAGGTGTTCGTTTCGGGCGCCTTCTTCCCCATGCCGGCAGAAGCGCTGGTGAGCATTGCCGGGCATGAACTGACCCTGTTCGACCTGATCCCGGCCACCTCCGGCATGCTGATGCTGCAGCAGGTCAGCAGCTACGGCGCGGGCTGGCACGAAATTGCCTTGCGGATGGGGTTGACGCTGGGGCTTTCCTTCATATACCTCGTCCTAGGAGTGATCGTCTTCAACCGTCTGCAAATGAAACGAGGCTAAAATGAATAATCGTCCTCATCTCATCTTGTTCAACCCGGACCAATGGCGCGGCGATGTGCTGGGCCACGCCGGCAACCCTGCCGCCTGCACTCCCCACCTGGACCAGATCGTCGCCGGCGAGGCGGTCTCTTTCCGCAATGCCTTCTGCCAGAACCCGGTCTGCACGCCCAGCCGCTGTTCATTCATGAGCGGCTGGTACCCGCACGTACGCGGCCACCGCACCATGTTCCACATGCTAAGGCCAGACGAGCCAGTCTTGCTGCGCGACCTGAAAGAGGCCGGCTATTACGTGTGGTGGGGCGGCAAGAACGATTTGATCCCCGGGCAGGGCAGCAGCGAGGCCTATTGCAGCCTGAGATACCAGCCCCGGCGCGACCCAAAGCGCCCGATGCATCCCAACCTGCACGGCTGGGAGGAGTGGCGCGGCGAGCCGGGTGGAGACAACTATTATTCCTTCCTGGCAGGCAAGATCGAAACATACGCCGGCGAGCCTTTCGCGTACGATGAAGATTGGGCGGTGGTGGAAGGAGCCATCGAGGCCATCCAAAACCGGCCCAAAGACCAGCCGCTGTGCCTGTACCTGGCATTGAACTACCCTCACCCACCCTTCGCAGTGGAAGAGCCGTGGTACAGCCGCATTCCGCGCAGCGCCATCCCGGCGCGCATTCCCACGCCGGAAGACTGGCAGGGCAAACCCAGCCTGCTGCAGGGCATCTACCGGCGGCAGGGGCTGCAAGGCTGGAGCGAAGAACGCTGGCGCGAGATGCAGGCGGTCTATTACGGCATGTGCGCCCGGGTCGACCACCAGTTCGGCCTGCTGGTGCAGGCGCTCAAAGAGGCGGGCATCTACGAAGACACGGCCATCTTCTTCTTCGCCGACCACGGCGAGTTCGCCGGCAACTATGGACTGGTAGAAAAGAGCCAGAACACCTTCGAAGACTGCCTGACCAACGTGCCGTTCATCATCAAGCCGCCGGCAGGGACACCCCTGCGGCCGGGCGTGCGGCAGGCACTGGTCGAGCTGACCGACCTGCGCGCCACGGTGGAGGCCCTGACCGGCCTGGAGCCAGGTTACACCCACTTCGGACGCTCGCTGCTGCCGGTGATAGCCGGCGAAACGGAGGAACACCGCCGGGCAGTCTTCTGCGAAGGCGGGCGCCTGCACGGCGAGCGCCATTGCATGGAACTGGGCAGCGCCTCGGCAAGCGACCCGCACGGGCTGTACTGGCCGCGGGTCAACCTACAAACCTCCGCAGGGCCGGAGCACACCAAGGCAGTCATGTGTCGCACCCGGGGCTATAAATACGTTCGCAGACTGTACGAGAGCGACGAACTGTACGATCTGCAAGCCGACCCGATGGAACTGCACAACCGCATCCACGACCCGGCGTTGAAAGATACCCTGGCGGCGCTCAAAGAACAGATGTTGGACTTCTTCCTGGAAACCGGAGACGCGGTTCCCTGGCAAGAAGACGAACGATAAAGACTGTATTGACTATACGCAATTTCGCCTATTCCAATCAATCAGGAGATGCATATGCAGTGGGAACAATTGACCTCGCTCGATTTTGCCAACGCTGTTAAGATCTGCAAGGGCACGGCGATCCTTTCCGTGGGCGTGCTGGAGCCGCATGCCTCTCACCTGCCTCTGGGGATGGATATGTTCCATGCTCACTGGGCGGCCTGCCGGGCGGCCGAGCTGGAACCAGCCATCGTTTACCCCTCCTATCCATACGGCATGGATTTCGAATCGACCCACCTGCCCGGCGCGGTTGCCATCCGCCGCGAGACGGCCTTTGCGCTGCTGGAAGATATCTGCGACGAGATGGGGCGCAATGGCATCACCAAGATCCTCTTCTTCAGCGGGCATGGCGGCAACCGCTATTTCTTGCCGCTGTTCGTGATGACCCTGCCAGAGAAGAAAAAGCCCTATACGGTGTACGATGTTCATCTGCACTACAATCCCTTTTCTGATCCGCTGGTCGAGAGCCAGGAAAACGGGCACGCCTGTGAAGTCGAAACCAGCCTGATGCTGCACATCCAGGGCGAGCTGGTCAAGATGGAGCAGATTCCGGCCAAGCCATTCTCCCGGCTGGGCCGCAATCGAAAAATCCAGGAAGCGGGGCTCTACACTTCCACGGACTGGTACGCCATGTATCCCGCCATGTACGTGGGCGATGCCCATAAAGCCACGGCTGAAAAAGGCCGCATTTTGCTGGAGCGCGAGGTTGCCGAGCTAGCAAAGCTGATTCTGGCTGTCAAGGAAGATGAAGTAACCCCGGCGCTGGTCAAAGAATTCATGGAACGAAAGGAAAAACCCGCCCCGGCACCGGAATGGGAATAGGGTCTTATTGCCCGGCGTGCACCAGGGCCTCTAAGCGCTGCAACAAAGGCTGCAAGGCCGGGTACAAGGGCCGGTAAACCTCTTCGAACAGGCGGGTATAGAAAGCATTCCGCCCGGCATCCGGCAGGCAGCCATCCAGGGAAGGCGGGGCCATGGCCGCAGCAGCCTGCAGAACGGAGGAGTAGCTTGTGCCCGCGGCGGCCAGGATCGCAGCCCCCAGGGCAGCCGCTTCCTGAGCAGCCGCCAGGCGCACTTCGCGCCCGGTGACATCTGCCAGGATCTGCAGCCAGAGGGAGCTGTTGGCGCCGCCGCCCGAAACGATATAGCGGCTCAGCGGATGGCCCAGCGCCTGTTCCACGCCGGCAGTGTGCAGGCGCTGCTCGAAGGCAATGCCCTCCAGGATGGCGCGGTAGAAATGGGCGCGGCCGTGCGCTCCCCGCCAGCCGACCGTGATGCCGCTGGCGCTGGCATCCCAATAGGGGTTCATGGCGCTGTTCCAATAAGGCACCAGGAGCAGCCCCTGAGCGCCGGGGGGCAATGCGGCGGCCTGCGCTTCCAATTCCTGGCGCAACTGCCCGGCCTCTGGCTGAGCGTTGAACTGGTGGAGGAACCAATCGAGGGTGTAGGCTCCGCCCAGGATGACAGTTTCCAGGAAAAAGGCGCCCGGAAGGCCGGCAACCGTGGTGCGAAAATGCGGGCTGGTCAGGTAAGAAGGCGAGAAGGTACCCGAAACGACGCTGGTGCCCAGGCTGAGATACGACTCGCCCGGCCCGCTGAGGCCGGCGCCCAGCCCGCAGGCCTGCCCATCGCCCAGCCCGCTGACCACGGGCAGCCCGGCGGGAAGCCCGGTCTCCTGAGCCGCGGCTGCGGTCACCGCACCGATGACTGCCCCAGGCGGGAAGGCCGGCGGGAAGCGCTCGGGGGTGAGTTCCAGGGCAGACAAGATCTCTGGCGACCAGTCGCAGGTGCGCAGGTCGAACAGGCCGGTGGGATCGGCGCAGCCCCAACCGGTGCGAAATTCGCCGGTCAAGCATGCCACCAAATAGGCATGCACATCCAGGAAATAGTGCGCCTGGCGAAAAACCTGCGGTTCGTAACGGCGCAGCCAGGCCAGCTTGACGACCGACAGGTTGCCCGAAAGCGGTTTGCCGGTGACTTGGTGAAATTTACGGCGGTCGAAGAGGGTCTCCAACTCGGGCAGCATGTCTCCGGCGCGCTCGTCCAGCCACAGGATGGCCGGGCGCAGCGGCCGGCCGCGCTCGTCCACCGGGACGAAGGTTTCGCGCTGGTGGGCGATGGAAAGCGCCGCCAAGCGCCGGGCATCCAGGCCGGCCAGCGCAGCACGCATGGCCTGCCAGGCGGCCTGCTGCCAAGAGGTGGCCGATTGTTCGTACCACAGAGGCCGCGGCTGCTCAACGGTCAAAGGGCTGCGCCCCAGGGCTTGCAGGCGGCCTTGCAGGTCCCAAACGGCGGCCTTGCAGCCGGTGGTGCTCAGGTCAATGCCAAGGACAAGGTCTTTTTCCATGACCGTATTTTAACCCGAGAATTAAAAAAATGGGGAGTTGGATCACCGTAAAAGGTGATCCAACTCCCCAAGCCCCACTTCCGATTTATGGTTGGATGACCAGGGCGGGATCGCCCAGCAGGGTCCAGCCCAGCAGCACGTCCAGCATCTCGGGGTGACCGGCCG
>CAZVRZ010000153.1:0-12135 GCA_964629965.1 uncultured Anaerolineaceae bacterium | reverse complement strand
GTTGTGGGTTCAATTCCTGCCTGGCCTGCCTGGAAGAAAGCGCCGTCATCCTTAGGCGGCGTTTTAACCGTAAGTCGGAGGAGATTTTCGTGCCTGAAAAAAAAGCTGCTCAACCCCGTGAAAACGTGTTCACACGTTTTGGAAATAATGCCCGGAAATTCATACGTGAAACTATCGGAGAGCTGCGTAAGGTATCCTGGCCAACCCGCAAGGAAGCCTTGAATCTGACATGGATTGTTATCATTGTTATCACGGCCATGGTGGTTTTCCTGGGTTTCTTAGATGTGATCTTCGCCGGCCTGTTCAAATTATTATTTAGCCTGTAAGGGTTAATGCTGCAAGGTTGAAGCAAAGTAGGTTATTATGTTTGACCAGGACGATTTGATACCTGAACCAAAGACAGATGGCGAAATGAACGAGTCCGCCGATATCTTGGATATCCCTACACTGGATGGCTTGCCTCTGGAAGGAAGCGATGCAGAGCAGGAAGGTGATGGGCGCGCCTGGTATGTGGTGCACTGCTATTCAGGCTACGAAAATAAAGTACGTTATAACCTGGAACAGCGCATCGATACGATGGGAATGAAAGACAAGATCTTCGATGTTGTTGTCCCCACGGAAGAAGAAATCGAAGTAAAAGAAGGCAAGCGCCGCACAATCGAACGCCGAGTATTTCCCGGGTACATTCTTGTCAACATGGTGCTCTCTGAAGAGTCCTGGTACGTTGTGCGCAATACACCAGGCGTAACTGGTTTTGTGAGCACTGGTGATCAGCCCACCCCGCTGCGTCCGGAAGAAGTGACGCAGATCATCCGGCGCATGGAGGCAGAAGCACCGCGCATCAAAGTCACCTTCAAATCCGGCGAGCGCGTTCGTATTGTAGATGGTCCGTTCAATGATTTTCGGGGAACCGTGGCCGAGATCGATATGGAACGCGCCAAAGTTCGTGTTATGGTTAACTTTTTCGGTCGGGAAACTCCGGTCGAATTAGATTTTTTGCAAGTAGAGAAGGCATAATGGTGGGAGGGTGTTCCCCCATCACCCGCTAATACCACGAAGGAGAATAGTCTGTGGCTAAGAAATTGAAAGCAGTTGTCCGTTTGCAGATTCAGGCCGGCAAGGCCAATCCTGCTCCCCCCATCGGGCCTGCCCTGGCAGGTCATGGTATCAATCTGATGGCTTTTTGCAAAGAGTACAATGCTCGCACGGCCAATCGTGTTGGCGAGATCGTACCGGCAGAGATCAGTATTTTTACCGATGGTTCGTTCACGTTCATCTTAAAAACTCCTCCTGCCGGTGTGCTGCTGCTAAAAGCTGCCGGATTGGAGAAGGGTTCTGCCGTGCCTAACCGCGAGAAGGTAGGCAAGGTAACGCGCAAGCAGATTCGGGAGATTGCAGAATTGAAAATGAAAGACATGAATGCGATCGATCTCGAAGGTGCAATGCGCCAAATTGAAGGCACCGCCCGTAACATGGGATTGGTGGTAGAAGAGTAGTTGGGTTGTGGGAGGGTAGTGAAACTGCCCGCTTGAACCACTTAGGAGACAAAATGGCTAAACACGGTAAGAAATATATGGCTGCAAAAGCCAAGATCCAAGAAGGTCAATTGTATTCCCCGAAGGATGCAGTGGACCTGGTGAAAGAAACATCCACGGTTAAGTTCGATGCGACCGTTGAGATACATATGCGCCTGGGTGTTGACCCCCGCCAGGCTGATCAGCAGGTGCGTGATGTGGTTGTCCTACCGCACGGGCTGGGTAAAACTGTGCGCGTGATTGTCTTTGCCCAGGGAGAAGGCGCCAGCGCCGCCCGCGAGGCAGGTGCAGATTTTGTGGCTGATGATGAAGAAATGATCCAAAAGATCCAGGGTGGTTGGACGGATTTCGATGTAGCCATCTCCACTCCGGATATGATGGGCAAGGTTGGTCGTTTGGGCCGTGTGCTGGGCCCGCGCGGTTTGATGCCGAGCCCCAAGGCCGGCACCGTGATCCCTGCACAAGATATTGCCCGCGTCGTTCAGGAATCTAAGGCAGGCCGCGTGGAATTCCGCGTCGACAAAACTTCTAACTTACATGTGCCGATTGGAAAAGTATCCTTTGAAGCCAAGAAATTGTACGAAAACCTGACGGCATTGATGGAAGCGATCAAGCGCGCCCGCCCAGCCGCCGCAAAAGGAACCTTTATCAAGCATATCACCCTCACTTCTACTATGGGCCCTGGGATCAGTATTGATCCGCTTTCGGCTCAGAGCATGACGGTGGTTGAATAACAAAGTAAAAAACCGGCTTTTGCCGGATTGTGCTTCGCCAGAGACAGCAGGTGCTGACGGATTTTTCCGTGGCTTAATCCCCTGCCGAGGTGAGGACTGCTCCTAAAACGCCTGCACCGCAGGTGTACAGAAATGTGTTTCTGGAGAGTCTTTGCCCGGTAGAATGCGAGGCAAAGACTTTTAATTGAAAGGAGGTTAGTTACCATTGGCCATATCAAAGAAGCATAAGGTTGAACTGATCAACCAGTACAGCGAATGGGTAAGTCGCAGCAAGGCTCTCATCATGACAGAATATGTTGGTCTTTCCATGCCGCAAATTGATGTACTGCGCGCAAAAATTCGTGAGACTGGTGGTGAGTTCCACATTGTCAAGAACACTTTGGGAAAATTGGCTTTAGAACAGGCCGGATTCTCGATTCCCGAGAATTTTATAACGGGCAGCACGGCGGTTGTCTTCGCATTTGAAGACGCCCCGGCAACTGCCAAGGCCGTGATCGATTACGCCAAAACATCTGAAGTGTTCAAGCTCAAAGGCGGGTACTTGAACGGAAGCTCTATTACCAGCGAATCCGTGAAAGCCCTGGCCGAGCTGCCGCCGCTGCCGGTCATGCGCGCCCAATTATTGGGAACGCTCATGGCCCCCGCCAGCAAGCTGGTCCGGACTCTATCCGAGCCTGGTCGTCAGATTGCGGCTGTTATCAAAGCATATTCCGAACCCGAAGCGGCTGCTGCCGCTGCATGATTTTATTAAATATTAGATTGAAAGTTAAGGAGAACTATTAAAATGGCTGACCTGAATAAATTAGTTGAAGAACTGAGCACTCTGAGCGTTTTGGAAGCTGCAGAGCTTGTAAAGAAACTGGAAGAGAAGTGGGGCGTTTCCGCCGCCGCTCCTGTTGCCATGGCTGCTATGCCCGCCGCTGCCGCTGCTGCAGAACCCGTTGAAGAACAGACTGAATTCGACGTGATCATCAAGGAAGCCGGCGCCAAGAAGATCGACGTGATCAAGGTTGTCCGCCAGCTCACCAGCCTGGGTCTGAAAGAGGCCAAGGATGTTGCAGAAACCGTTGGAGCCAAGGTTATGGAAGCTGTTACCAAAGAAGTTGCCGCCGACGCCAAGTCCAGACTCGAAGCTGCTGGAGCGACCGTCGAGGTCAAGTAATTCGCCAGACAGGCTGTTCGATTTATCGAAGATTGGGCCGGGCCAATGCATAGCCCGGCCTTATTTTCGTCTCAGAGATAATCCTCGCTCCGAAGATAATGCCGTTCGCAATAGATACGGCACCTTTTGTGTTTTCTCTCCCTGTGGTATAGTTTAATTACATTTTGGAGGGCTTATGAGCGCACGAATATTGATCATTGAAGATGATGAAGCAATCCTTCGGTTTTTGCGCCGCGGCCTGGCTTACGAAGGATATCAGGTTGACACAGCCATTGATGGACAATCAGGACTGTTGTTAGCACGCGATAATCCTCCCGATCTGGTTGTGCTCGACTTGATGCTGCCCGGCATAGACGGCCTGGAAGTTTGCCGGCGCCTGCGGGCCGGCGGCCCCATCCCTATCCTGATCTTGACGGCAAAAGATACCGTCAACGACCGCGTGCAAGGCCTGGACATGGGAGCGGACGACTACATGGTCAAACCATTTAACCTGGATGAACTGCTGGCGCGTATCCGAGCTCTGTTACGCCGCGCTCAACCCAGCCGTCCGCAAGTATTGCGCTTTGCAGACCTGAGCCTGGATACCGGCACTCGCCAGGCCGCGCGCAGCGATCGCACCATCCCCCTGACCGCCAAAGAATATGAATTGCTGGAACTCTTTATGCGGCACCCTCGCCAGGTCCTAACGCGAGATATGATCTTCGACCGGGTTTGGGGATACGATTTTGGCGGAGAAAGCAATATCATCGAAGTTTATATCCGTTACCTGCGTCAGAAATTGGAAGGGGCTGGCGAAATGCGCCTGCTGCATACGGTACGCGGTATGGGATATGTGCTAAGAGAACCCTCTTAGCCTGAACGAATGTCGTTACGCGCTCGGCTCACCCTGCTCTACACCACCCTGGTGGGAGGTTTCATGCTACTCTTTGGAGTAGTAGTTTATTTTGCTGTTAGCTGGGCAATCATTCGCCAGATCGATCACACACTGCGCTACGTTGCGGATAAGATCGTCAGTGCCAGCCAGGTCAATGAAACGGGCCAGATCTCGAATTTTCATTTCCCTATCATCAACCCGCCGATCGATGTGTCGATGCAGATTTGGGAAAACAACGGGAAACTGGTTGGAGCTTTTCCCAATACAGGTCTGACGCAGTATCCCTTCGATCAGAATAGCTCAGGCGTCAAAAAACCAGAGTTCAAGGATATTACCACGGGCAGCACTCGCCTGCGGGTTTACATTGTGCCTCTCGTTGCATCCATTGATGGTCAAAACCAATCTGTTGGGCAGGTGCAAATTGCCGCCAAATTGGGGCTGGTGGATGCGGTGCAAGAATCATTATTGACCGTATTAGGCGTCGGAACACTGATCGCCATTTTTCTAGCCGGGGCAGCCGGCTGGTTTACTACCAGGCGAGCACTGGCGCCCTTAGAAGATGTGATCCAGGTTGCGCTGCAAATTACCGGCGCCGATGATCTGTCTCGTCGCATCCCCTATCATGGGCCACCGGATGATGAAGTTGGGCAGTTGATCCATGCTTTCAATCACACCTTGAGCCGTTTGGAGAGCCTGTTCCACACCCAACGGCGCTTTCTGGCAGATGTGGGCCACGAACTGCGCACCCCATTGACTGTGATCAAAGGAAATACCCACCTGATGCGCCGGATGGGCGCCATGGATGAAGAGAGCCTGGCAAGCATTGAAACCGAAGTGGACCGCTTGGTACGCCTGGTGGGCGATCTGCTGCTGTTGGCTCAAGCCGAATCGGGCAAAATCCCAATGGCCCGCCAGATTGTTGAATTGGATACATTAGCGCTGGAGGCCATGAATCAAATCGGTGTGCTGGCTCGCGACCGTTTGACCATGCGGTTGGGCGAAGTTGACCAGGTGCTGGTCTGCGGTGACGAAGACCGCCTCAAGCAAGTGCTGGTGAATTTGCTCGGAAATGCGATCAATTACACACCCAACGGCGGTCAAATCATCGTCAACCTGGCAAAATCACAAAACCAGGCGCGGCTGACCATCAGCGATAACGGCCCCGGTATCTCGGCGGAAGATTTGCCTCACATTTTCGAGCGTTTCTACCGAGCTGAAAAATCTCGCACCCGCTCGCGCAATGGCAAAGGCTTTGGCCTGGGCTTGTCCATTGCTTATTGGATTGTGCGCAACCACGGCGGTAGAATTGAAGTTGATTCTAAAGAAGGGCTGGGAACCACATTTTGCGTCTGGCTGCCTCTTGCCGAAGGCAATTGCCAGCCACAAGATGAAATTGGCCAGCAATGATCTTTTGATCAAACGGCTTTCTTCCGTTATAATCTTGAGGTTATGAAAACTATGCACCACAAGAAATCGATCTTATTAGGAAGCCTGGCAGGGCTGCTCCTGGCCTTGATCTGGATGACTACTATTCAAACGGTCCAGGCGGCGCCGCAGGCGCAGCTAACGCCGTTTCCAACGCCCACACCTGGAGCAGATGGGCGTATCCTGTATATTGTCAAAGCGAACGACACCTTATGGCGTATCTCTGCCATCACCGGAGTGACGCTGGACGAGTTGCGGGCGCTTAACAAGCTGGGAACCGATGAAACCATCCGGGAGGGAGATGTACTTCTGATCGGCTTTGCCGGGCCAGCCCTGGTCACTGTAACCGCCGGTCCCAGTCCCACGCCTGCCCCCATAACCCCGACCCCAACATATTCACCTGGTTCCGGGAATTTATGCGTGATCTTGTATGATGATTTGAACGGCGACATGATGCGCCAGGAAGAGGAACCTGCCCTGAGCAACGGAGCGATCAGCGTTAGCAACCTCACCGGCAGCACTTCACTAACAGCCGATTCGGACGCGGCCACCGATGATTGCAACATTGACCCGGATTACGAACAGGAAATTGCCACCGGCTACGTGGCCTTTTACGATCTACCTGAAGGCGAATATCGCATTTCCGTCGCCATCCCAGATGGATACAACCCCACCTCGGCATTAGACAAAAGTATCACCCTGAATGCCGGCGATCAAAGCTATCTGACCTTCGGTGCGCAGGTCAAGCAAGAGAAAGCCTTGCCAACCGAGTCGATTGTCGAGATCACCCCTCAAGACAGGTCGCCTTTGTTAGCTGTCATTGGTGTTGTGATCGTGCTGGCTGGCATTGCTCTAGGAGTTTATGCCGGGCTGCTGGCTCGCCGGCCCTAGCAGCGGACAGCGGTAAAACTCAAGCCGCTGCCCACCAATCCAGGCTCTCGCGCAGCCCCATGGCAGTCAATTGGGTGCGAATCAGGCGGCGAGCGCCGCGTGCTCCCACAGCCGCCAATATCACCGGGGCAGGCGATTGCTGCCAGCATTGGGCTAGTTCCTGAGGAGCAATGATTGGCAATCCCAGGCGCGTTCGGCCAATCTTGCGCGCATCGATATCCACAAAAGCAACCAGCGGCGCCTGCAAGCGCTGTAACTGCCTGCCCAGGCGGCGCCCCATCATGCCTGCCCCCCAGATAATCACGCTTTCCCGGTTTTGCAGCGGGCCGTGCACCAGGTAACAAGCCTTGGCGCGCAAAAAATTTTCCAACGAATAACGGCTGTCCACGCGCGTCAGGCGTTGCGGCGATTCGCGCCAGTCCAGCAGCACCTGCAGAACTTTGGCAAAATGAGCGCCGGCCAGGTACAACCGGAGCCACAGATCGTAATCTTCAGGCCAGCCATGCTCCTGGTAGCCGCCCACTTGAGCGACCCAACCTTTACGGAACATGACGCTGGGATGCGCCAGAGGGCTTTCGACAAATATCTCCCGGCGAATATCTTCATCGCTCACCAAAGAATTCAACCATTCGATATAGATCCGGTAGCCCTCCTGCATGTGCTGGCTGGGATAACCTGCCACCAGGCAGCCTGCAACCGCCAGCTCCGGCTGAGCCCTCAACAACTCGATCTGCAGGGCCAATCGCTCAGGATGAGAACGATCGTCTGCATCCATGCGCGCCACCAACTCTGCCCGGCAAGCCGCCAAACCGGCTGTCAGCGCAGCAATGATTCCCTCGTGAGGCCGGCGGATCAGGCGAAAACGGGGGTCGCTCTCAGCCCAGGCAGCCAAAATATGCGCGCTATCATCGCTCGAGCCATCATCCACCGCAACCACCTCGAAATCACGCCAGGATTGTGCGGCCAGGCTGGCCAGCGCTTCTTCCAGCGTGTTGGCAGCATTATAGCAAGGCAGCAATACGGAGACAGCCGGGGCATCCATTGTTACCGGCAGTAATCTCCCGTCGCCTCGCTCGGCGATTCCACCACCACCTGGCTCAAATCAACCCTATCCAGCACCTGTTGTACGCTCGCCAGGTTGAAATCGGCGCGCTTTTTAAAGATCCAAACAGGGGGATGATCGTAAACGCTGAAAGCCTCTTCGGCCGCTAACAGGCTGCGATTAAACAGAGGCAGGTCAGGCGCACGGTTCCAGGCTGCCGTCCCACCGACATCGGATATTTGCAAAGGCCCCAGGCGCAGTGGCGACTGGAATTCGGCCGCCAGTTCGAAGCCCAACTGGCCATTAAAGAGGGCGCGGTAATATTCCATCGTCATCGGATAGGTTCTTGGCAGGCGGCAGGTAGACCAGATACCACGTTGGCTGGGCAGGATCAGGTAGTCCGTCTGGGCCAGCGTATCCAGGATCATCTGGCGTTTATCCGGGTTATCATACCAGCGGATTTCCATAGAAAGGCCGCTGTACAACTGGCCAAAAGGATTGAGATTTTTGAAGTAGAAGGGCAAGCCTTCATCCCAGCTTTCGTTGGCGATAACAGAACGTGATACCTGGATCACTTGCTGCCTTTCGGAAGTGGTGGCGATCAGGTAATAGGTTTGCCCGGCCTGCAGTTGCGCTCCTTGGAAGCGGCCGCTCGCTTGCGGGCCTGGCTGTTCATCCAGGCTGGCACTTACTGTTAATTCAACCTCGTCCAGAACTGTGAAACCCTGCGTGTCGGTAGAAACCACCATCCGTATTACACCAGGCGGGCTGGCCATGGCAACATGCGGCAAGATGATCTCAGACAAGCGCCCATCTTCAGATGGAATGAACGGCGTCACCACCGGAGAAGCCTGCGTCACCCACAACCGGTCTCGCCCGGCGAGTGGTTCTGCAAAGGTTTGCCCCTGCTCATCCTGTAAAACCAGGTGGAACGGGGCAGGGATATTCTCGAATATCCAGAGAGTAGCCTGGACGCGCGTATGATCTTGCCGGTAAACGGCGTTCACGAAAGAAACGGCCCAGGCCAATGCGCCTAGTGTGACCACGCCTGCTAAAATTCCTACCAGCAGGCACCTGCCAAGACCTCGCTGCTGGCGAGAAGCCCGAGCCGAAGGATCAATCGTAGTCTCCCCGGCCTGCGGACGTCCTTGCCACAAACGGGCCAGGCCCCAGGCCGCAAACAAACACAAAAACGGATAAATGGGCAGGAAGTAGCGTACAGACATCACCCAGCGCGTTCCCATGAAGAGGAAGTAGCCACCCGTCCAGACCAACGGCAGCAAGTGGTTGCGCCAATTTTCTTTTTCTTTGACCGCCAACCAGGCCGCGCCCAAGAAGCCGGCCCAACACATCAACCCCAGCGGAATCCCCATGCCCCAAAGCACCATATTCAACCAGGGGAACAAAACCCTGGGCCGGTGCGCCCATTGTTCGGCAGGAGGTCCCCCGCCCAGCCCGCTGGATTCGCTCTGGGCCACTTTCATGCTTTCCACCCAATCTGAGTTGAGCTGCAAGGTAAAAAAGTCGGTGTCGCCGCTAGCGGCACGGAAGCTCATCGGCTGCGCCAGGCGAAAAGCGACCAGTGCAACCAGGCCAGAGGCAGCCAGGAAAAGCGCCGCGCCTGCCAGGGTGGCCCGCAAATCCTGTTTGAATCTCAATTTCACATCCAGGACGCTCAAGATCGCTGCCAGCGCCACCATGCCTGCCAGCGGCGCCAGGTTGATCTTAGAGGCCAGCGCCATGCCAAAAGACAGGCCAAAGAGCAAATACCAGGGCAGTGCGGCCATATCCATTCGGTAAACTGCCGTTTGGGAAAAACGCCTCACTCCCGGGCGCTGGGCAATTCGCACGCAGGTATACATCGCCAGCATGGTGAATACCACGCCGTAATTATCCACGGTCATGAAGTGCGCTTGCTGTATTTGCATCACTGCCAGGGCGCTCAGGGCGGCGGCATGCAATCCGATCATTTCGTTATACAACCGCCGGCCGATAAAAAAGATCAAAAGCACAGAAATCGAATCGACCAGCGCAGACAGGGTGCGCCCTAGCAGGCGCAGCTCATTGTAGCCCGTGTTACCCGTCAGTTCTGCCGCCGCGCGGATCAAGATCATCGGCCATTGTCCCCAGCGCATGCGGTTATCGGGGCCATCGGCAAGCTTATTGCCGGATAGATCGTACTGCGGGTACGGACTGAGCGGTGACAGGCGAGTGTTGAAATATCCGTCCAGGCTGTCGGGGAGCTGCAACCTGGTGAGCGTATTGGTCAGGCCATATTCATCCGGGTGCAGGCTGGCGCCCTGGCTCCAATTTACCCAGTTGAAGCGGAAAAACAGGCCGATACATAGCAAAACAAGCAAGAATAATTTGTATAGAGAGATGAAAAACGATGATCGATTATCCATGGCAGCATCAGCGTAAAGTTTAATGCCGTAAATATACCAGGAATGAGCCAAAGGTGCGAGTTTTTTCTTTGATATAATTTCATTAATAAATAACGTTAACTGGTATTCTGAACTTACATACTTCTCGATGGGAGGTTCTATGTTTAATGGTATCTTCAAGAGAAAAGACGATGAACAAAAAGTGCGCAGCGAGGGGCGGCTGCCGCCAGGTCAGGCCCTGACCAACAAATTCCCCGTGCTGCATTACGGGCCTGTGCCGGTGTTCAAGCCGGCTACCTGGGACTTTAGAGTATGGGGCGAAGTGGAACAGGAAAAGCGCTGGACGTGGGAAGAATTCAACCAACTGCCGCGCACAAAGATACTGATGGATATCCACTGCGTGACCCGCTGGAGCAAGTTCGACACGGAATGGGAAGGCGTTGCTGTGCGCACCCTGCTCGAGCAAGGCCTGATCCAGCCCAAGCCCGTGGCGCTCTTTGTTATGCAGCATGCCGAGTATGGTTTTACCGCCAACCTGCCCCTGGAAATTGTACTGGCGGAAAACTTTCTGATGGCGACCCATTTCCAGGGCGAGCCCATCTCACCGGAGCACGGTTATCCGCTGCGCGGGGTGGTGGGCTATATCCGAGGAAAAGAGGATCTTTTTACGCCCTACTTCTGGAAGGGCGCCAAGTGGCTGCGTGGGTTAGAGTTCATGACCAACGACCGCCGCGGCTTTTGGGAACAGGCCGGTTACCATAACGATGCCGATGTATGGACCGAGCAGCGTTACGGCTGATCATATTATTCTGATTCAATAGGAGGCTACCTTGAAAGCTTTGATGCAACGTGCTCTCGACCTGGCTCGCACCAGGGGAGCTCAGTATGCCGATATCCGCATCGTGCATAATCGCACCGAAGCGATCGTTGTCAAGAATGGCGTTGTAGAAACGCTGAATTTCTCCGAAACGATCGGTTTTGGGGTGCGTGTGCTGGCAAATGGCGCCTGGGGCTTTGCTTCCAGCCGCGAGCTCTCGCCGCAGGAAATTGACCGGGTGACGGCGTTGGCGCTGCAAATTGCGCGCGCCTCGGCGCTGGCCCCCGGAGAAAAGATCGACCTTGGCCCAGCAGTCACCAGCCAGGGTGTTTACAACACTCCCATACAGATCGACCCATTCAGCATTGCGCTTGACCAGAAACTGGCTGTTCTCATGGCTGCAGACGCCGAAATGGCCCGCGTCAGCGAAGTGCGAGTGCGGCGCAGCAACCTGACCTTTGTGCGCGAACAGAAATGGTTTGCCAACAGCGAAGGCGCTTTCACCGAGCAAACCATCATTGAAACCGGCGGCGGCATCATGGCCATGGCGGTGGGAGCGGGTGAAGTGCAAACGCGCTCTTACCCATCTTCGTTTGGACGCCAGCAGCAAACCGCCGGTTGGGAGGCCGTGCAGCGCTGGGATCTACCGGGCAATGCTTACCGCACTGCCAGTGAAGCTGCTGCTCTGTTGAGCGCCGATCCCTGCCCCAGCGGCCTGACAACCACCCTGATCCTGGGCGGCGATCAACTGGCGCTGCAGGTACACGAATCCTGCGGGCACCCCACCGAGCTGGATAGGGTTTATGGCAGCGAGGCCGCTTATGCCGGCACTTCGTTCCTGACAACCGAAAAACTGGATAATTTCCGTTATGGCTCTGCACTCGTCAACCTGACCGCCGACAGCATCCGCCCGCTGGGGCTGGGCACGTTCGGCTGGGATGATGAAGGTGTTCCGGCAGGCTCCACGCCGCTGGTGAAGGAAGGCCTGTTCGTGGGCTATCTGATGTCACGCGAGACCGCCAGCCGCCTGGGGCGCGTTTCCAACGCCTGCATGCGCGCTTCCGGTTGGAACCGCATCCCCATCATCCGCATGGTCAATGTCAGCCTGGAGCCAGGAACCTGGAATTTCGATGACCTGATCGCCGATACCGATGACGGCATTTACATGGAAACCAACCGCTCCTGGTCGATCGATGACAAACGCTACAACTTCCAGTTCGGCACCGAGATGGCCTACGAGATCAAGAACGGCAAGCTGGGGCGCATGCTGC
>CAZVRZ010000152.1:2850-12320 GCA_964629965.1 uncultured Anaerolineaceae bacterium | reverse complement strand
TTTGCCCTGGCTTGCAGCCTCAACTACCTGGTAAGGTAGCAACTTGGGTTATTTATTCTAATTCGTGGTCAACCAGGATAGCAATCTGCATGCCGCTGGCTGTTATTTCTTCTTCCAATGCCGGGTCAAGCTCGGGCACGATCTCGATCTGGCGAGCCCGGGTAATGCTGGCGAGGTCTGCCCTGGAAGTATCCAGGAAGATCTGCAAAGCGCCATCTCCAGTTGCCAATTGTAACCGCGACAGTTCCATTCCCAAAGGGAAATTATGCCGGCTTTTGAAACGCCGCACCGCTGTGGCAATCTCAACCAACAGCGCACCGGTCTGCTCAATGGCCTCATCTTCCAGGCAAATATCCGGCTGAGGCCAGGGCGTACGGTGGATAGAGATGCCTCCGGCCTCCCCGGCATATAACCCCTGGTAGATCTCCTCCGTCACATAGGGCAAGAAAGGCGCAAAGAGCTTTAGGATCACCTGCAGCAATACATCGAGAGTATACAGCGCGCCCGAGCGAAAATTATTATCCGCCGCGCCTGCATACAAGCGTTGTTTGCACATCTCCAGATAGTTGTCAGTCAATTCATTCCAAAAAAAGACCTCGATCTCGCTCTTAGCCGCCGCGTAATCATATTCGCACAACAAGCCGGTCGCCCGATGGACCAGGCGTTGTAAACGTCCCAGGATCCAGCCATCCGCCGGAGAAAGAGGAGGAATTTCCTGCGCCTCCGGCGCCATTGCCCGGTATTCCTCGATGAAACGCTCGCAGAAACGCGCCACATTCCACAGCTTGGTTACCAGGCGCGCACCGATCTGGATCTTCTCTTCGCTGATCACCGCGTCCTTGCCCGGGCCAGTGCTGGCAGCCCAATAACGCACGGCATCCGCCGAATAGCGCTCGATCATCTCCAACGGCGGCATAGGCCCGCCGCCGCGACTTTTGCTGATCTTGCCCATCCCCTCCCCGGCAATGCCCCAACCAGAAATGCCCACGTTATGCCAGGGTAAGCTGCCAAAATGGAAGTAAGATTTGACGATGGTATAAAAAGCCCAGGTGCGAATGATCTCATGCGCTTGCGGACGCAACGAATAAGGCGTCAGGCGATCGTAAAGGGGCTGCTCCGCCAGGCCAGGCTGCCAACCGCCGGCAATTTGGGGCGATAGCGAAGAGGTAGCCCAAGTATCCATCACATCTGCTTCGGGGATAAACTCGCGGCCGCCACACTGCGAACAAGCGCTCGCCGGAGCATCCACCAACGGGTCGACCGGCAGGCATTCCACAGAAGCCGGCAGCACCGCCCCGCAATCCCGGCAGTACCAGAGGGGAAACGGCGCACCGTAATAGCGCTGGCGCGAGATACACCAATCCCAGTTCAGGTTTTCAACCCAGGCGCGGTAACGCGCTTGCATATTGGCCGGGCGCCAGGCGATCTTCTCACCCAACTCGATCAACTGCTCTTTGTACTCCAAAACCTTCACAAACCACTGGCGCACCAGGATATATTCCACCGGTGTATCACAGCGTTCGTGGACCCGGATCGATTGCAAGGTGGGTTGGCGAGCCATGATCAGGTCTTGCGAGGCAAGGCTCTCTTTGATCCGCTTGCGAGCCTCGGCCAGAGGCAGGCCGGCAAATTCGCCGGCGAGATCGGATAGGCAGCCATCGCGCTCTACAACCATGATCGTTGGCAGGTTGTGAAGCCGCTGCCAGGCCACATCTGCCGTGTCGCCAAACGTGCAGCACATCACTGCGCCCGTGCCTTTTTGCGGATCAGCGCCCGGGTCGGCCAGCACTGGCACCCATTGCCCGAAGAGCGGCGTCTGCACGCGTTTGCCCGGCAGGCCGGAGAAACGAACGTCTTCCGGATGGACAAAGACCGCCACGCAAGCCGGTAACAGTTCGGGGCGTGTGGTAGCGACTGGCAGCGTCTCGCCGTTCTCCAGGCGAAAAGCCAGGGTGACAAATTCACTCTCCCGCTCCAGGTCATTCAACTCCGCCTGTGCTATAGAGGTCTGGCACTCCGGGCACCAGATGGCAGGCGCCTCACGGTGGTAGGCCAGCCCCTTGTGATACAGATCCAGGAAAGACCACTGCGCAATTTGCCGGGCGCGGCGATCGATCGTGCGGTAGGTATGGCGCCAGTCGATCGACAGTCCCAGGCGCTGCCACAACGCCTTGTAATCTAATTCGGCCTCTTCGCTGACCTGCAAACACTTCTCGATGAAAGCCTGCCGCCCCAAGTCAACGGCCCTGATCTGCAAACGTTTCTCTACCAGGCGCTCGGTAGGCAAGCCGTTATCGTCAAAGCCCATCGGGTAAAACACGTTTTTCCCTTGCATGCGCCAAAACCTCGCCATGAAATCCGTATGGCTGTAGGAATAGACGTGCCCCAGGTGCAGATGCCCAGAGACAGTTGCAGGAGGCGTATCGATCGCATAAACCTCGCCAGCTGCCTCAGCAGCAAAACGATAGACACCCTGCGTCTGCCAGTAAGATTGCCAGCGCGGTTCACTCAGACTTGGATCGTAACGTTTTGGCAGTGACATCGAACCCCTCCTGGAGTTAAACAAAAAATCCTTTCATCCCAAAGAGGACGAAAGGAAACACCTTCCGCGGTACCACCTCATTTCGCCACGCTTTGCTGCCTGGCGCCCTCACCCCAGCAAGCCGGATACCGGCTGATCAGGGTTTCGCTGTAACGGGCTCCCCGCGCCGTTCTACTTTTGTTCAGCCAGGTTGCTGGCTAACGATTTCTTCGGCGATATTCCGAGCGACATTCGGTGCTGCACACAGAGACAAGCTTTCAGCCGCTGGCTTGTCAATCTCTGGCAGTGCGCTGCGCACTTACTCCTCTCGGATGAGATCGTATGAAATTATAAATTGATTATAACCAGCGCGGCGAGATTCGTCAATCAATTGAAAATGCAGAAAAAATGACATTTGTTCTTGACTTTTGGGTTTGTTTTGTGCTATGCTACATGCGCCTTGTAAGGCAAACTCGGTTATAAAGAAGGTGGTTATGATCCAACGGGAACGAGTTGCAGATAACGTTTATTCCTTCCAAAGCGATATCTATGCTCAGGTTACTGCCGGCGCTATCATTGGTCCAAATTGGGCAGTGGTGATCGATACCCTGGCGCTGCCTGAAGAAACGATAGCGATCCGTGACTTCATTGAGCAAGAACTGAACGCGCCGATCCGATATGTGTTAAATACGCACCATCACGCCGACCACTGTTGGGGCAATTGCTTTTTCCAGGGTGCAACCATCATCGGGCATCGCCTGTGCCGCGAGAAATTGATCAAAGAAGGCGCAGTCTCGCTAAAAGAAGCCAGCGCACACACGCCTGCCTTTCGAAATATCAAGATCGTGCCGCCTCACCTCACTTTTTCAGACAATACTTTAAGCCTGCGCGTGGGCAAGAAAACCTTGACTCTCATTCCTCTGCCTGGCCCCAGTTTGGACAATATTGGCATCCTGGTCGAAGAAGACCGCATTTTATTTGCAGGTGACGCCTTCATGCCCTTGCCCTATATCGTGGATGGTAACATCGATGATATGGTAACATCTTTGAAAAGGATCAGCAAAATGGGCCTGGAGAATGTTGTTCAGGGACATGGTGATATCGTCTTGCGAGGAGAGATCGATAACGCTATTAAAGACAACCTCGCTT
Organism: uncultured Anaerolineaceae bacterium; assembly: GCA_964629965.1. Lineage (GTDB taxonomy): Bacteria > Chloroflexota > Anaerolineae > Anaerolineales > UBA4823 > CAZVRZ01. The sequence continues at coordinate 8,650 of CAZVRZ010000152.1, read as the reverse complement.
ACCTATCATCAATCCGCAAAGCCGTGCGCCAGGCATCTCGCCGGAAATACCCCTTCGAACTTCTCGATGATGTTGATATCGAAGCATGCGGAAAAAGCCGGGTATTGATTGGAGGCCTGGCAACTGAGCTGCACCGTCGCAACCTGCGCTCCCTGTACAGGCAACTATATGGTGCTCCAGCGCTCCGCCCCGATGATGATTATGAATATGAAGATTACGAGGATAATGAGGAAGAATAGATCAGGCAGTTTTTTTCTTCCGTGCTCGAAAACCCACCAGCCGTTCGTTCCCTTCGATTAAACGTTGGAAGTTGGGTCGCAAAGACCAGGCTAATAAGGCAGTAGCTAAAACGCCATAAACCACGTACGCCCAGGGCGAAAGCCCCATGGCGGCCCGGATGGCGAAAATAACGATCGCGATGATTCCCGTACTGATCGTAGCCAACGATGCATATCCGACAAAATAGAGGATTAAAGCACCGGCAGGCACAACGATAAAAAAGCTTAATGGCCAGAGACCAGCCGCCCCACCTGCGCAAGAAGCGCCGCCGGCACCACCGCGCAGGTGGATACGGCCATTTTCGCCACGCTCTGCCAGGAAAATGGAATAGTTATGGCCTAAGATCGCCGCGACCGGCGCCAGGGCGTGCAGCCATTCATTCTGCGGCACTGCCCACTTCGCCAACCAGGCTGCCCCAGCAGCCTTTAAAATATCGAACAATGCAGTGATCAGGCCGGCCCAAAATCCGGCCGCTCGCATCACATTGGTACCGCCTGTACGCCCGCTAGCAATCGTGCGAACGTCTTTGCCGGTCAACAGTCGTACGATTAGCAAACCCATGGGAATAGACCCAAATAAATAACTAGCTACCAAAATCCCCACGCTAATCAAAATATTCATAGAGTAACGACCTCCTCGTTCATGATCGATTGATGCAAGCTATTCATGTAACCCGACTGAGTGAATTTCGTTGCTCATCTTCGATCATTGCCAATGAAACCACTCGGTAAGACGCCCCATCAATCTCAAAACCATGGCAGTGCCAACCGCCATCCATTAATGACCAGATCAAATACAACACGCCTGGGTAGGCATATTCTTGCAGGTCGGTTGGCGATGGATGCGGCGGTCCCTGGGGATGTGAATGATAGATTGCCTGGAATTGCCAACCGCGCTTTTCTATATCCAATATTGCCCTAACCTGCTCCCGGCCATCCATGCGAAAACGATCCCGGCTGCTTAGTTCATTCTTCACCGGGATAATGGACAACACGCGCCGTTCTAGTCCGGCGGCAATCCCGCACGCTTCCTCCGGGAGGCAGGCAATCACATGATTGCGCATTTGCTGCCAGTGTGCGCCGCTGATCCATAAGGAAGGCTCGATTACTGGCGCACCCATACGGCAATTGCCACGGAAAGCAACAAAACCACGCTGGGTTCAAGAAGCGCCTGCCGCCAGGTGCGCTCTTCGATCATGGCGATAAACAGGCTGTTGAGGGAATATGTCAGTCCAAGCACCAGGGCGCCAAACGACAAGGGCGACAAAGGCCAATAATACAAAGCAGCTATCACCTGGCCCACCAGGAAGGCAATCAAGGCAGCCTCAAATACCAGCCACTCGCCATGCATGCGCAGATGTAGAGTACGCAAGCTGACCAGCCCAGCTCCAACAGCCAGGGCCGGCAGCAGCATATACAAGCGCGCCCCGCTGGAACGCAGGCTGGCTGCCAAAACCAGGTAAAGCGCAAAAGAAACCGCTATCAGGAAAGCCGCCGCAACCGGCTGGCGCAGATCATCGATGTTGATCGAGATATACTCCCCCACCAGGATCAATACCAGCAATGTGCCTCCCGCAGCCACTGTAGACCACCACTGCCAACCAAAAGGAAGCTGGTTGAGAGGAAAATTAAGCACCAGTGCACTCAGTGCAGGTAAGATCCAGTAAGGGGTAGTCTGGCGGCCGCGCAAAGCCGGGTGATCGTGAAAAAGCCAATCTGCCCCGGTGGCAGTTAAACCGGCCACCAGGATACCTACTATGGTGCGAATATTGATAGCGATGGGAAGGTAGATACCCAGTAAATTTATTTCCAACAATTGGGTAGGAAAGTTAACAAAACGAGTGAACACATAAGCCAACACGATCGTCGCCGCAAGAACACTCAACCGGTTCGCTTCCGGCAAATAACGACTGCGCTCGTTTTGTAATGAATCATTCATATAAAAATTGTACCACGGGGATTCCTGAAGGCCAACTCCTTGACGTTTTTTGTTCAATGGCGTACGATTGTCTAACAATCTGTTTCCCGGCTAGCGTGCTGCAGAAGGCTTAAGAAAATGAAAATTGGCATGATGATCGATCGTTATAAACCCCATGTGAGCGGCGTGACAAACTACGTTGCCATCAGTAAAAAATCCCTGGAAGCCGCCGGGCATGAGGTTTACGTTTTTACTTTTGGAGATGAAGATTACGCCGATGATGAGCCAAATATTATCCGTTCACCAGGCATTCCTCTGGTAGATACCGGCTATTACCTGAGCTTGCGCTATAACCGTACGGCGCGCCGCCTGCTGTATTCAATGGAGGTGGCACATGTGCACCATCCTTTTCTCAGCGGATCATTGGCGCATTTTTATTGTCATTCGCGCGGTATCCCTATCATATTCACTAATCATACGCGCTATGACCTGTACACACAGGCTTATTTCCCAATCCTGCCAGAATCGGTGGGAGAGACTGCCATGCGGGCGTATTTACCAAACTTCTGCCGGGGATGCGACCTGGTCGTTGCGCCATCGCAAGGTATGAAGACAATCCTGGAGAAATTCGGCGTAGATGCCCCCATCGAAGTGATACCGAACGGCGTAGATCTGACTCCCTTACAAAAGGAAATACAACCTGTTTCTCGTGAGCCGCTGGGCATTGGCCCACAGGATGTGATCTTGATGTATGTAGGTCGATTGGGCCCAGAGAAAAACCTGCCTTTCTTACTGCGTGCGTTTGCTGGGGCAGCAGAGGCATACTCTAACATTTACCTGATGATCGTGGGAGATGGACCAGAGAGGGAAAATTTGGTAGACCGGGTCAAATTGATGGAGCTGAGTGCGCGCATCCATTTTACCGGGATGATTCCCTATGAACGCCTACCCGAATACCTGGCAATGGCAGATGCTTTCGTGACTGCCTCGGTAACCGAAGTTCACCCACTCTCTGTCATCGAAGCCATGGCTACCGGGTTGCCAGTATTAGGCATTCATTCTCCAGGCATCAGCGATACGATTGAAGACGGTAAGACCGGTTACCTGGCAAGCGAAGATATAGCAGCATTCACCGCCAAAATGATCCGCCTGGCAACTGAACAAAACAAGCGCAAAGAGATGGGTCAAGCCGCGCGCATTGCTTCTGACAGCTACAACATCCAACACACTACCCAGCTAATGATCCAACAATACAAGCAGGTCATTCAGCAAGGTCAAAACCGAAAACAGAACTGGCGTACGCGCATGACTCGCCTGCTCGACCGGTGGAATTAAGCATGGCAAAAGCCCATTCCCTGGGGAACTGGGGAGAAGCGCTGGCGGCAGAATACCTGCAAAACCAGGGATATGAGATCCTGGGGAAGAATATCCGCACACCCTATGGTGAAATCGACCTGCTTGCGCGCCAAGGAATGCCTGGCAGCGAAACTATCGTTTATGTAGAGGTTAAAACGCGCGCTACCCGCACCTTTGGCCATCCTGAAGTATCGATCACATCCCGTAAAAAGGCCCATATGCTGTCTGCCATGAATTACTACCAGCAAGCCCATCCCGAGCTAAAGGGCGATTGGCGCCTCGATGTGATCGCTATTGAGCGTTTTCAAAAGGACCAGCCTGCAAGCATCCTGCATTTTGAAAACGCCATCCAGGGGGAGTGAATGGATCATACTCCGCTGCCTCTCATCGTGATCGTGGGGCCAACGGCTGTAGGCAAAACAGAATTATCCATCCTGCTGGCAGAACAGTTGAATGCAGAGATCGTGTCAGCTGATTCGCGCCTGTTTTATTTTGGAATGAACATTGGTACAGCCAAACCAGGCCTGGAAGAAAGGCGCGGCATTCCTCACCACTTGATCGATGTCGCCTGGCCGAACCAAAACTGGAGCCTGGCTCTTTTCCAACGCGAAGCGCGCCGTATCATTCAAGAAATCCAGGCACGCGGCTGCCTGCCGTTCTTAGTGGGTGGCACGGGGCAATATGTCCAGGCTGTGATCCAGGAATGGCAGGTGCCCCGCGCCGAACCCGACCAGGTGCTGCGGGCGCGGCTGCAGAGCTGGGCGGATGAAATCGGCGCAGCAGAACTACACCATAAATTATCCATTCTCGACCCAGCAGCTGCCGCCAATATCGATGCGCGTAATGTACGCAGAACGATCCGTGCCTTGGAAGTGATCTTCAATACCGGGAAACGCTTTTCCGAGCAGCGGCAACAAGGGAAATCCCCCTACTCCACTTTGATGATTGGGTTAACACGGCCACGAACAGAATTGTATCGACGCATCGACGAGCGCATCGAGAACATGATCTCAGCAGGATTGGTAGAAGAAGTCTGGAGCTTGCTGGAAGCAGGGTATTCACCCGATCTTCCCACGTTGTCAGCCATCGGCTACCGCGAGATGAGCAACTATTTGTCAGGCAAAACCAGCCTGGAAGAAGCCGTGATGTTGATGAAACGGCAGACACGCGTCTTTGTGCGCCGGCAAGCAAATTGGTTCAAGCTATCCGACCCAAATATCCATTGGTTCACAGCCGACGCCGGTGTTCTCCAACAAGCAGAAGAATTGATCCGCTCCTGGCTTAAAAGCATCTCCTGCCTATAGGACAGGAAGCTCATCCCTGCTCTGGTCGAGCAAGGGTCGCTTCGATCAAGGCCAAGATGCGCTGGCTCAAGCCGGTTTTGGCCTCTTCATAGGCCAACCGGCGGTGCTGTTCGGCTGCCGAAGTTTCTTCCCGCAGAAGAGCCAACAGCCACCAAAATTCATTCGAACGCCGGCGGCGCTGGTTATCAGCGCGGTTCCAGGCAGTCTGCAAATCTGCTTCGGCATCTTCATTTTGGGCACGCAGAAAATTGACTAATCCCCGCGTGGCCCAGGCAAACGGGCAAAAAGGGCCCAAAGAAACCGACCGTTCGGCCAGTTCAAGCGCCTCGTCCAGGCGTTCGTCCGCAGCCAGGCGGAGAGCCAGTTTTTCGTAAGCGTTATGTTCTGCCGGGTAAGACTCTTGTAATTGCTGCAGCGCTGCCAGAGCATCGTCTTCGCGGTCCAGGCTGCTTAAAGCACCTGCACGAGCATACAACGCTTCGTAATTTTGCGAGTCAAGTCTTAATGACCGGTCGGCCAATTCCAGCGTCAGAGCATGCGCGTCCGTAAGCATGATCATCCAGGCAGCTTCTCCCCACCCCTCTGCCGCCAGCTCCTCGCTCGCCAGGAAGTTCAAGGCATCGTCCAGGCGCCCCAATTCTACCAGCAAGCGTAGATGAGCGGCCTCCGCCCAATCCAGGCGGCCGTCTCCGGCCTCCACGTCATCTAACTCCAGCAAACGGGAGGTAATATCCAGGGCAACCTTATAATCTTGCGAGGCCATCGCAACTTCATACTCGGCCTTGAGCACATCTATATCGCTTAGACCCAACGTCTTGCCTTTCTTGATGGCACGCTGGGCTTCCGCCAACCGGTCGAGGGAGCGCAGCGAGGTAGCCAAATGCAAATACCACCGGGGATCATCAAAAAGCTTTATTCCTTTCCTGGCAGTCTTGAGCGCCTCC
>CAZVRZ010000152.1:0-2840 GCA_964629965.1 uncultured Anaerolineaceae bacterium | reverse complement strand
CCCGAGAGCCACTCTCCAGTTCAGCCACCCAAAGATCGAAGTATAACCATGATTCTGGCTCTTCGGCTTCTTCGACCAACTGGCTAAAAGCATCCACGGCTTCTTCATAATGTCCCATACCCAACAAGGCGCGCGCATGTGCTGCCAGGATGTCCAGGTTTTCTCGTTCGTAACCGGTGGTGAATTCCAACGCTTCGTCCGGGCGTCTTTGATCCACCAGGTAAGCTGCCAGGTTCGCCCTGGCCAAATGCCAATCGGGAGCCAGCATCAAAGACTGGCGATATAAAATCTCTCGATCCTGCTCCGAGGAAATCACATTTCCCAGCCGCAGGGTAACCGCCGCATCTTCTGGATCTTCTGCCAAAGCGGTCCGCAGCAGCTCGCTGGCCAGCTTGTTGGCCCGTGGCTGGTCTTCGCTTCCCTGAGCCAGGGCTAAGCCAAGGGCTCGCTCCCGTTCAGATTGCGGAGCGCCGCCTTCCGGAACGGATATGCGGCGCAAAGCATCCAACGATTGTTCTGCACCCAATCCCCGTACAATCTGCATGACCGCTCGCATCATCTCTTCTCGATCTCGAATTCCATCGGCGTGGCTTAAAGCTGTCAACATGGCCTGGGCAGCGGCAGCGTGATCTCCGCATGCCCCCAGGCAAAATCCCAACCAGTAATACAGGTTGTGGTTATCAGGATATTCCTGGATCAACCTCTGGGCTGCCTGGGCACCGGCCTGTGGGCTTTGCAAATCATTGACACAGCTTAAATAATCCCGCACCACCCAAGACTCGCCTTGATTGGCTTGCACACCTTTTCGATACAACTCATGCACCCTGGACAGGGTTTCTTCATCAAGGGAACCAGGCGTCTTGCGCAAAGCAGCGCAGTATACCGCAGCATCGAACTGTAGTACCCACGGGTCTTGGGGAAAGATTTCCTGGATCAACGCAACCTGCCGGCGAGCGCGCTCGTATTCAGCAGCACCCAGGTAGAGCCGCGCCAATGTTTGGCAGGCTTTATAACGAGTAATTGGCCTGAGATTTTGCTCCAACACCTGTTCAAGATCTTCGGCTGCAGACTGGCCTTCGCCGGTGAACGCCATCAGGATATCGCGCAAAACCCGGGCTTCTAACTTCTCCGGCGAGGAAGACAAGGCCAGATCCGCGTACCGGCGGGCATTCGCAAAATCCTCTTGCTGCAGGTAAGTTTCCGCCTGCAACTGGTATGAAAGCCACCAATTAGGAGCCAGCTCGGCTACCACCCGGGTATAGTGGGCTGTGTTTCGATGGTTTACTTCTGCCATGCAGCGTCCCATCCAGGCATTGGCAGCAGGCAAGCCCGGATCATAAGTGAGCGCTTTCCAGGCGGCTTCTGAGGCTGCTTCCATCTGGCGGAGAGCGTATTGACATTCGGCTAGCAGCGCATAGTTGCGAGCATCCTGAGGATCCAGCTCGCCCGAGCGTTGGAATGCCACCAGCGCCCTGGGCAAATCAGTATCCAGCAAAGCACCATTGCCCTCAAAATAATAAACAAATTCTGCTTTGGGATGGTGTCGCTTGGCATTTTCGAGGGCTTTATAAAATTGATTGCGGGCCGCTTGTGGATCGAGATTATTTTCCCGTTTATCCCGTCTTATTCGAGATGAATTGGCTGCCTGCGATTGCTGCTGCGCCAGACGCCAAATTTCCAACCGGGCATGCAGCAACATCATCCAGGATAAGATGTGAGCAGGCAATCGGCGAACTGCCCGCTCCATCAAACTGGCCGCGGATTCGGGCCTGCCTTGATCCAATTCGAGCACTGCCTGGTCGGTCCACACAATGACCGGATGATCGAACAAACCCAGGCGAGCCAATTCTTGCTCTCTGCCCTGGCCGCGCGGAAAAGCAATGATAGCCGAGTCATAAAAATTTCGACGCAGGTGATCCAGTTCATCATAGGAAAGCACAGTTACCACATGTGTCATCGGGTCTTGTAGTTCAATGGTATGCTCACCATCATCGTATCCGATGATCACTGCTACATGAGATGAGTTGGAATACTCCTCCTGGATAATAGCGGGATATCCTGCCGCAATGCAGTTTTTTAACTGCAGAATGGGCACATTGGTGCGGATCGTATCGAAACCGACCAGGTGAAAGAATTCGCGGATCCGATAAACAGGTGTCCCGCTTTGGGGGAATTTCACCTTATCGGCGATCTGGTCATTGGTCAGATCGAGGCCGCCCTGCCAATAGCGCAAAACCAGTTCAACGGTAGATGGGCCACAGTAGTCGCGGCGTTGAATCAGAGTTGGAAAAGCAGAAAGCCGCCGCCGCAAAGGAGACCGTGCATCCAGAGAAGCATTCTTAACCCGCGCTTGCAAGCGATTAAGTTCTTTTTGCAGATCTTCCAGGCTTTCTGCCTGGGGGCTGCGGTTGTGTAAACATTCCAACGCCCTGGCAAGCCCTTCGACATCATTACGTGCTAGGGCCACCTGGGCAAGCACAAACAAAGGAGTAATAGCCTCCTCCGAGAAAGATAATGCCTGTTCGGCAAACTGTTGGGCCTGGTCGAATTCTCCCAACAGATAGGCCACATAGCTGCGTCCCCAATTGGCATGCAGGCTGGCCCAGGTGGCATCAAGACCAGCCATGCGTTCGTAGATTTGGCGCGCCTGGATGCGCTGGTCAGCATCCAAACATAAACGTCCCTGGGCAGCCAGCACACGAGGATGATTGGGCGCCAAATCAACCGCCTGGCGCAGCATATTTTCTGCCAGATTCCAACAGCGTTTACCGGCGTACCCCAAGGCGGCTACTGCCAATGCCAGAGCGCTCAACTCTTCGTGCTGGGCAGCCTCGGCTGCA
>CAZVRZ010000151.1:0-12468 GCA_964629965.1 uncultured Anaerolineaceae bacterium | reverse complement strand
CCACTGGTGTTCCTCCCGATATCTACGCATTTCACCACTACACCGGGAATTCCACCTCCCTCTACCATCCTCGAGCCCGACAGTATTGAACGTCCTCTCCCAGTTGAGCCAGGAGCTTTCACATCCAACTTACCAAGCCGCCTACACGCGCTTTACGCCCAGTGAATTCGGATAACGCTTGGCTCCTACGTGTTACCGCGGCTGCTGGCACGTAGTTAGCCGAGCCTTATTCCGGGGATACTGTCCTTCCTCATCTCCCCGAAAAGCGCTTTACAACCCGAAGGCCTTCATCGCGCACGCGGCGTTGCTGCATCAGGCTTTCGCCCATTGTGCAATATTCCCTACTGCTGCCACCCGTAGGTGTCTGGCCCGTGTTTCAGTGCCAGTGTGGGGGGTCACCCTCTCAGGTCCCCTACCCGTCATAGCCTTGGTAGGCCATTACCCTACCAACTAGCTGATGGGACGCAGGCCCCTCCCAAAGCGGATCACTCCTTTAGACGTAGAGATTCTAAACCCTACGACCACATGGGGTATTATCAGTCCTTTCGAACTGCTATCCCCCTCTTCGGGGCAGGTCACCAACGCGTTACTCACCCATTCGCCACTAAGAGTTCGTATTGCTACAAACTCTCCGTACGACTTACATGTATTAGGCACGCCGCCAGCGTTTATCCTGAGCCAGGATCAAACTCTCCGCCAAAAAGTTCACACTTTATGTGTTTGCTTCGAATTTGAGTTAAATACTCTCAAGAACGACTGTGCATAACTTCTCTTTTCACTCTTCAGTTGTTAAGGTCCTGTTTACCAAGCGGGCGGGATTTTACCACCGCACCAACTGCCTGTCAAGGCCCATAGAGACTAAACTGCCGATGTCCTTTATTCCCAACATCGGCACGTCAGACTGTGTAGTATTTTTACTCTAGTCTCTGACGCAGAGGCGTCTCTATTTGGTTTTTAGCGATCTTCCCCGTGGGGCGAGATCTATCTTGTTTCAAAGTGCTCAGCGATTATACAACAATTCATCCCCTTGTCAAGGGAATTTTAGACCAATTTTGGAAATTACCTGAACTTAATGGCCCATTTCCTGCCTTCCTAACAAAGCACGCGATAAAGTCCCTTGATCTGCATACTCCAAATCACCCCCCACCGGCAAACCGCGGGCCAGGCGCGTTACGTGCACCGCCGTTGGGGCTAATTGGCGCTGTAGATACATCGCCGTCGCATCTCCCTCCATGCTTGGATTGGTTGCCAATATGATCTCTTCGATACCACCGGCTGCCACTCGATCGAGCAACTCGCGCATCATCAGGTCTTCGGGCCCTACTCCTTCTATCGGAGATAAAGCACCATGCAAGACATGGTAGCGCCCCTGATAAACTCCCGTTCGCTCCAGGGCTAATACATCCGATGGCTCTTCGACCACACATACCTGGCGACTATCACGCCGCTCATCTGCACAAATTTCACATTCCACCTGGCCCGCCGTAGTAATACTAAAACACACCTGGCAATGGGTGATGCTGCTTTTTAACAGCCGCAAGGCATCCGCCAGGTCGGCTGATAGATCATCGGGAGCGGTCAATAAATAAAAGGTGAGCCGGGAGGCCGATTTCGGTCCAATCCCCGGCAACCGTGAAAAGGCATTGATCAGATTTTGAAGAGGCGCAGGCAGGTTCATAACATCTCAACACTAAAATGGCAATCCAGGTATACCTCCCGCCAGCGGGCCCAGCCGATCCATCGCCATCTTGCGAGATGCATCCAGCGCACCGTTCACCGCCGCCAGCAGCAGATCCTGGATCATTTCAACATCGTTCTCTTGTAATAATGATGGGTCAATCTCAATCGATTTAAGCTGCTGATCGCCGGTAACCACAATCTTTACCGCCCCACCACCTGCCGTATGTGTGACGGTTTCGTCTGCTAAATGATCCTGTGCCTGCTGGAGCTGCTCTTGCATTTTCTGCAATTGGCTGAGCATCCCCATTTGATTCTGCATCTTCGGTCCTTTAAAACCCTTGGCCATCTTTTCCTCCAAAGTTATTGAACATCCACTATTTCTCCGCCCAGATCGCGCAAGGCTGATGCAACCATACCGTCGCTATCTACGCCTGGCGGAGGCGTGGTCTGCTTGCCTGTCGTTGTAATACAACGAACTATGATATCTTGATTCAGAACCTGGCTAAGCGCCTTCTGGATTATCTCCAGGTTATCATTTTTCTCCATCTGCGCCGTCAGAACATCGCTCGCAAGCCCCAACGTGAGCACATTGTCTTTTAAATGACGAGACTTACACGAATTCAACAATCCGTAGGTTTTAGGGCTTAATTGCCGGGTCTGCGCCAGGATCGCGCGCCAATGCTCTTCCAACAGGCGAGCCGATTGCGGGTCCATAACCTCCAACTCGGCATCCGCCGCCTGATCGGCTTCAGCATCTTCTGGCGCAGGCGGCCGTCGATCAACTTTCACGGTTGGTTTCGCAGCCACCCGAACAGGCCTGGGCAAGACAGGGGCTTGCTCATGCAAAACAGGCCCACCAGCGGGTTCCAAGGCTTCGATATAGGCCATTTCCAAAGAAAGCGCCGGCATCCAGGCAGAACGCGCTTCTGTGGCAGCCTGGTTGAACACCTTGATCAGACGCATTAATTCGGCCACATCCACCGCATGGGCATGCTGCGCCATCTGCAAACGCAATTCGGGCGTGGTTTCCACCTGATCAGCGTTCCCCATCCTTACCATCAACAGGTTGCGCAAATATTCTACAAACTGGCGAGCGAACTGACGCGGGTCGCTGCCCGCATCCAGGGCAAGATGAATGACATCCAAACCTCTAGCTGGTTCGTGCTTGAACACAGTATCCAGTACATCCAGGACAGATTGGCTGGTCGCAGTTCCCAATATTGCCTGGGCCATCTCCAGGGTAACGGGCTTGCCGGCCGATGATAACTGATCTAGCAAGGAGATCGCATCTCGCATGGCTCCAGTAGCTTGCCTGGCAACCAGTGTGAGCGCTTCTGACTCAATCTGGATACTTTCACCCTCAATGATTCTTTTCAAATAAGCCACAATATCATGGATAGGGATACGCCGGAATTCATGGCGCTGGCAGCGCGAAAGCACTGTGGCAGGAATCTTATGCACTTCGGTAGTTGCCAGGATAAAAATCGCATGGGGGGGAGGTTCTTCCAGCGTTTTCAACAGGGCATTGAAAGCTGCCGTTGAAAGCATGTGTACTTCGTCGATAATGTATACCTTGAAACGCCCCTGGTTGGGTGAAAAGTTGATCTTATCGCGCAAATCGCGCACGTCTTCCACGCTGGTATTCGAGGCTGCGTCAATTTCAATCAGGTCCAAAAAGCGTCCCTGGTTGACCGCCAGGCAGTGCTGACAAGCATCACAAGGACGGGAGGCAAGGTCGGCATCAAGGCAGTTTACCGCCTTAGCCAATAACCGCGCTGTAGTTGTTTTGCCGGTGCCTCGTGGGCCGGCAAACAATTGCGCATGGGCAAAACGATCCGAGGCGACTGCGTTACGCAGTGTCTGCACCACGTGTTCTTGCCCAACTACGTGTTCCCAGCGATGGGGACGCCATTTAAGATATAACGCTTGAGACATATTTAGAGTGTACCAAAGAGCCTAGCCGCGGTCAACTACGATCCAACTTTTGCATCTTGATCAAGCACGAAAAAAGAAACGGCTGTCACGCCAATATTAGCCAGCCAGAGCCGGGAAAATATCTTTGAGCGCCGGATACAGCAAGCGGTACTGATCATAGAAATACTGATATCGCCGCACCGACTCTGCTTGCGGAGCGGTTTGCCCGGTGATACGGATAGTCTCACTGCAGGCCGTATCCACATCTTTCCATACGCCCACTCCTACACCAGCCAACAAAGCCGCACCATAAGCCGCTCCCTCGGTGGTGTTCACCGTGACCAACTCAGCATCAAATACGTTCGCCAGGATCTGCCGCCAGAGTGGGCTCTTAGCTCCTCCTCCAGAAACCCGCACCTGGTCTACTTTTACATGTCCAGCAGTCTTGATCAGCTCAAAACTATCTCGCAAGCCAAACGCGACACCTTCCAGTACCGCCCGGCTCATATGAGCCTGAGAGTGGCGAACGGTCAAGCCAATAAAGGCCGCCCGCGCCAGAGGATCTGGGTGAGGCGTTCGCTCACCCGTTAGATAGGGTAAGAATAGCAAACCTTCGCTACCAATGGGAATATCAGCGGCAGGCGCAAGCAGATCATCAAAACCAATGCCCGCCGCAAGAGTATCACGATACCACTGTAAACTGCCGGCTGCGCTTAGCATCACGCCCATAAAATGCCAGCGCCCAGGAACAGAATGACAAAAAGCATGTAAGCGTCCCTGCGGCTCCACATGAGGCGCATCTGTGGTGGCAAAAACGACTCCAGATGTACCCAGCGTCAGGGCAACAATACCCGGTCGGACAGCGCCAACCCCTACCGCCTGGGCAGCCTGGTCTCCACCGCCGGCCATCACCGGGGTGCCCACTGCCAAGCCGGTCGAGGCCGCTGCTTGCTGGTTCACCCTGGAAGTTATTTCTGGCCCCTCAAATGTAGGCGGCAGCCAGCGCTCCGGTATCTCTAGCGTCTTAATAACCTCGGGCGACCAGGTCCGGGCTTTCAAATCGAAGAGGATAGTTCCAGAACCCCCAGCCCGATCCGTAGCATACTCACCAGTCAAACGGAAACGAATATAGTCCTTGGGCAACAAGATGTGCTCAGTGCGAGCAAATATCTCCGGTTCGTTCTGCTGTACCCACAATATTTTGGGGGCAGTAAAGCCAGTTAAAGCATTGTTTCCAGTAATTTGGATCAGGCGCTCAAAACCCAAGCGTGCCCGGATTTCATCACACTGGGCTCCAGTCCGCTGGTCATTCCACAGAATGGCTGGGCGCAACACCTTTCCAGCGCCATCCAACATCACCAGGCCATGCATTTGGCCAGTCATTCCCACAGCTGCTACTTGATCCCCCCTCAGGTCAGCTTTTTTCAAAGCCAGGCGAATGCTATTGGCCACTCCTTGCCACCAATCCTCTGGGTTTTGCTCGGACCATAACGGTTTCGGGGTCGATAAAGTCAAAGCAGTCGTGGCACTACCGATCACATCTCCCGACGAATCGATCAATAGGGCTTTCGCTCCGGTTGTAGAGATATCAATTCCCAAGAAATATTTTTTCGACATTGTATACACTCCTATCAAAAATGGCTTTTCAGTCTTTGGTATCGATCATGCGTAAAAAGGCTTCCGCAACACGCGGATCAAAATGTGTACCACTTAGAAAACAAATATGCTCCCGAACACGCTGCTTTTCCCATTTTACCCGATAAGGACGATCGTTGCTCAGGGCGTCCCAAACATCCACTGCCGCAAATATGCGCGCCGCCAGAGGTATTTGTTCTCCTTTCAGGCCACGCGGATAACCGGTTCCATCCCATTTCTCATGATGACAATAAGGAATATCTAAGGCAGATCTCAAATAGGAAATGGGATACAGCATCTCAAAAGCATACTGGGGATGCTGGCGGATCACTTGCCATTCTTCTTCTGAAAGGGATCCAGGCTTAAGCAATATATTATCAGAAACACCAATTTTACCGATATCATGCAGCAAAGCGCCCCGCCTGATATGAACCAGGCTTTCCTCGCTAGCCCCCATTTCGCGCGCCAATTGCACGGTCATTTCTGCCACCCGTTGGGTATGTCCCTGGGTCTCTCGGTCGCGCAGGTCTAAGGCGCGCACCCATCCTTCCAGAGTCGAATCATAAGCCAGCGTCAGATCCAGGTTCGCACGCTGCAAATGTGCAAACAATTCAGCGTTGTCGATTGCAATGGCAGCCTGACCGGCAAGGGTCTCCAAAAAGCTAAGCCATTCATCATTGGTGTCCATCGAATCACGATGATACACTTCCAACACACCTTTGATCTGGCCTTTGACCACCAAAGGCGTACCATAGTAGAGAACAAAATTTTCTTCAAGGAAGATGTCTGGTAAACGACCATCTTCTAATCGGATAATTTCAGCCGAGGCCGAAACAGTCCGCCGCTCCAAAGCAGCCTTTCCGGCATATCCTTGCCCCAATCGCAAGCGCACATTTTCAAGCCAATGCGAGCGAAAACCTCTGCCTGCCGCAAATTCCAAAGTTTGATTATAAGAGTTGAATAACAGTACCGCGGCCGCATCTACTCCTAATTGAGTTACCACGTGATCCAGAAGTACGGTTAATGTGACTCGTAAATCCAGGCTGGTGGTAATGGTCATATCGACCGTGCGCAAAGCATTCAAACGCTGCAATTGTTGGCGGATATGTTCTTCTGCCTTCTTTCGCTCCGTTATGTCCCGGAAATTAAGAACGATCCCCCGGACGGCGCTCTCTTGAAGAGCATTATACGCGGTGGCTTCTAACCATCGTAAAGTTCCATCCGCATGAACCGCCAGGCATTCTATACTGATGTTTTTTCTTTCTTCCTCGAGTATTTGCATCCAAAGAGCCTGCACACGTTGAAGCTGATCAACATGGAGCAGCGTAAAGAAGGTCAAGCCAACGTAGTGATGGAGAGGATAGCCCAGAATGCGCTCGGTAGAAGGACTGGCGTAAGTGATCTGACCTTGCGCATCCAACAACAGTACACCATCTGCACTATTTTCGATCAGGGCTCTGAAGCGTTTTTCGCTTGCCTTTAAGGCAGCTTGCTCACGCATCAATTGAGTACGATGGTAAGCATTTTCCAATAAACCAGGTAGCTGGTATAGATATCCCGGACTTTTAACTAAATAGTCGCTGGCGCCCAAACGGAGCGCTTGAACAGCAACCAATTCATCGCCATGCCCGCTCACCAGAACAATTGGCAAATCCAGGCCGCGGACCTGGCGAATCTCTTTTAGCAGCTCTAGAGTATTTAAGCTGTCCAAACGATAGTCTAATAAAAGAGCATCGTACTGCAAATTGGCAGCTTCAACCGGGAGGATATTCAATAATTCAGCCACAGTGCGAGCTGTATCCAGATGAATATGGGGAGCATGACTGGCAAAATGAGCGCGAGCAGCATCGATATCCACCGGGTTTTGCTCGACATAAAGCACTCGAAGCTGACGCGCTCGCCGGGCAACCTCCATCCGATATCGCTGTAAGGTGGCTTCCAGGGTCATCGCCAAAGAACTGAGATAATTTTCCCGCTTAACCACATAATCGTCTGCTCCTGCTTTGAGAACAGAAACAGCCGTCTCCTCGTCACCCTGTCCAGTAATCACCACCACTGCCATCGGCAAACCGCGCTCGCGAATATGCGCCAACAAAGCAAAACCGCCCCCATCAGGCAGGCGCAAATCAGTTAAAACCAAATCATAAGGTGGATTATCTTTCAACCACTGAAGAGCTTCTTTTTGAGTGCGCGCAATTTGCAGATCCACATCCGGAGCCGATTTCGATAGCTCACGGCGTGTCAAATCTGCATCAAACGGATCATCTTCTACATATAGAACTCTCATGGCTCTTAATCCTAAATAACAACGTTGCTCAACGCGGCGGTGTATTTAGCACATTCCAGTATAAATCAATATGAGCAGCTACTTCCAAAAATTTTTCAAAATCAACGGGTTTTACAATATAAGAATTAGCACCTAATTGATAGGCGGTTTGAACATCTTTATCCTCCGCGGAGGAGGTCAGGACAATCACCGGAACCATTTGGCAGACGGGATTACTTTTTAACTGCCGGAGCACCTCCAGTCCTCCAACTTTAGGGAGCTTCAGATCCAACAGAACTACAACCGGCAGATTGTCGCCACACTGCCATTGCTCTATGTGTTTTACAGCCTCTGCACCATCTTGAAGAACCTGAATGGGGTTGATCACCCTCCTACGAGCAAAAGCCCGCCTGGTAAGATCAATATCCATTGGGTTATCTTCGATCAGTAAGATGGGACGCTGATAATTACTCATGCTCCTTCTCCAATACGAGGTATTTCCAGATAGAAAATTGCTCCCTCTCCAGGAACACTTTCAGCCCATGCTCGTCCGCCAATTCGTTGCATCACCTTACGAACCAGCGCTAGGCCAATGCCTGTACCGGGGTATTCATCATGGCTATTTAATCTCTGGAAAACTTCAAAAATCTGATCATGATACTGCATTTCAAATCCGATCCCGTTGTCTTTCACCCATAATAAACAACTATTCTCTTGGACCGTTCCACCAACCTCGATCCTGGGATTATCCACATGAGAAGAAAATTTCAAGGCATTGTCAATCAAATTCTTCAGAGCCTGTGTCAATCCATCGATTTCGACTTCCACATCCACCTGTGGTGGATTATTGACCACATCAATCCCAAAGGCCTCCAATTCACCTTCTCGCTCCGCCAAAATGTTCGTTACCAGTTTAGGCAAGTATACTCTACTCGACGAGATTTTTCGCATTTCCAGGTGAGAATAAGAGAGCAAATCCTCAATCAGCTGATGCATGCGGAGAACGTTATCGGCTACTAACTGAAGCAAATGTCCAGCCTCAGGCGGTAAAGATGCCGAATAATCTTCTTTCAAGATATGCGCATACCCGTGGATGGCGCGTAAAGGGGCCTTGAGATCGTGAGACACTGAATAAGAAAAGGTTTCCAATTCCCGGTTTTTGGCTTTCAATTCTGCTGTTCGTTGTTGGACGCGTAACTCCAGATCATCCGTCAATTTATGAACAGCCTCTTCGGCCAATTTCAAAGAACTTAAATGTCCCAAAACAGCAGCAAATAGTGTTAATAAATCAATATCTTGGGCAACGATTGGCCTTTGAGAAACCAAATTATCTACACTGACAAAACCAATTGTCTCCTTACCATTCCACAGGCCGGCAATGGCATGGTCGCCATGTCCAACAATTTCTCCTCGATCATTCTTCAATTCATCTGCCCGAGAAATAGCTACCAGAGATTTGCTTTCCATAACCTGCATATTAAGACGGTGGTCGTGGAGCAAGTGCTTCTGCTCCCGCTCATCGCGAATCTTTCCATTTTCGTTAATGCCAAAGGTTCCCAGCATATGTTGGCGATCTGGCGAAACGTACCAAAGTCCCATCCGATCATAGTGCAACAACTTTTGTCCCAGGCGAATAGCATCTTGGCATAGTTGGTCAAAAGAGGGAACGGTAGAAAGCTGGTTGGTAACCTGGATTAACTCCTTCAAACGCTCAGAAAACCATTGCGCCTGTTGTTGGTTTGCTCGCAAATCCTTGACAGCTTGCAAACGTTCAGTAATCTCTAAAAACAACGCTACTACTTCGTTGGGTGCAATGCGAAAGGCATGCAGATCGAAGGCATTTTGAAATTCTTCCCCATCATGGTCAATAATTTCTGTATGCCAGATTTCTCCCGTTCGACAGATCATCCGGTATTTTTCAAGGATCTCAGTCAATACGAAAGTTGGGAAAGCATCTTCGATATTCTTACCAATTAACTCCTGGCTATTGCGATGCAACAATTTACCCGCAGCAAGGTTTGCGCCGACGATCACCAGGCGGTTATTATCTTCCAGACGATAGATAAGCATCCCCATGGGTAAAGCATCTACAATACTTCGAAAACGCGTTTCACTCACGTGTAATGCCCGTCGAATGTTTTCTGCCTGGGCAACCTGTTCTGAAAGAGAATAAGTCATCACCACAACAATCGCAAGAAAAGAAAACTCTACCAGGTAATAGAAAGAATACAGGCCCATCATAATTGCCATGTCATTCATGCCGGCAACAAAGAATAAAAACACAGCAAGCAATAAGGGCAATACACTGCGCTGCTCATATCGATACCGGTTGATCAACAGCCACACGACATATCCCATCAAGAGGAGCGAGATAACATTCTGCACATCAACCCATGGTCCTGGAGCCGCCTCATAATAAGTAACTGTTGGCAAGGCAGTGACTTGCACAATCTTGATACGCGGCGCATCCGTTTTCCAGGTAAGCTCGGTGCGATCAATAATTTGCACAGCTACTAGGGTCAATAACACAAAAACTATTCCATAAAACCAACGCGGGGTTCTGTATTCTAAAAAGTCAACAACGAACCATAAAAAGAAATAGCCCGTGAAAGCAAAGGCGATCATTTGAACCCTTTGCCAGCGCACACCATCCTGTGGAAGGGATGAGTTATACAAGCCAACTGAAAACAGATCGTACAAACCCATTGCAAAACACATCAGAGCAAAGGTTAGATCCACTCTCATCTTTCTGCGCCGTGCGAAGATGAAAAATTGATAAAAGCCGGCATAAAAAGTTGCGCCAGCCATTAATAATGCAGCCGCAGCGGGGAAGGTCATACTTTTACCACCTTGGCGCCGTGCATATTCACCATCTCTGGATTTTACAATTACTCAGCCCGCACAGGGATATTAATGTGGCACCAGTAACGCTCAATTTGGTCTACGACCTGGACAAATTGATCAAAGTCAATGGGCTTAACGATATATGAATTGGCACCTCGCCGATATGCGGTCTGGATATCGCGATCCTCTGCTGAGGTGGTAAGCACCACAACCGGAATCGCTTGAAAACGAGGATGCGCCTTGATTGCCTTCAACACATCTAATCCGTCTACTTTGGGCAGCTTTAAATCTAGCAAGATAACTAAAGGAATAGGAGAACCTGTCTCCCAAAGCGACAACCGATCAAGCGCTTCTTCACCATCATGAGCCACATCGATCGGATTTATCGTTTTTCGTTTAGAAAAAGCGCGTTTTGCCAGGTCGGCATCCATCGGATTATCTTCTACCAGCAATATCGGTCTAATACTTTCATCCATTTGGACCTCTCCAAATAAAATGCCAATCCCCGACTGAGAAATCTATCATCTTAATGAAAGTATACAAGTATTTACCATTTCTTGTATACTGAAAAAATTTACAAAAACGCAAACTTATGATTCCAGCCGGTAAGTCCGCTTGGCTAATCCATAAGCCATTTCATGAGCCATTTCAATCGCCTCATCCATATCAATCATGTGACGCGTTACTAATCCAGCTAACCAATTCGAGCTAGCCCGCCGCCACAAATCATGGCGCGCTGGAATTGACGGGAAGGAACGGGTATCATCATTGAAACCGGCTGTATTATATATCCCTGCTGTTTCCATAACCTGATCGAAATAACGTTTCATCCCATTCGGGCTGTCAAAAAACCACCAAGGGGGGCCGAGTTTCAAAGCCGGATAATGACCTGCCAGGGGCGCCAATTCGCGTCCATAGGTGGATTCATCCAATGCAAACAGGATCAATGTTAACCGGGCATCATTTCCAAAACTTTCTAACAAAGGCCACAGGTTACGTGTATATTCCGTTGGCAAAGGCATATCCGCCCCCTTATCAAGGCCAAATCGTGAGAAGATCCGCGAATTGTGATTGCGCAGCGACCCGGGATGGAATTGCATGACCAACCCATCTTCGGTACTCATGCGCGCCATCTCGATCAGCATATGTCCCGCGAAACGAATGGCATCATCATCGCTGGCCTGGCCTTGCATCGCACGTTGAAAAATACTTTCGACTTCAGACGATGAAAGAACAGTGGTGAACGGTGTCAAGGCGGCATGATCGGTTGCTACGGCTCCCATTTGTTTAAAAAATGTTCGCCGTTGTTCCAATGCCTGGACATAAGTCGCATAAGAGTGTATTTGCACCCCACTAACCTGGCTAAGCGTTTGTATTTCGTTTTTCCAACCCGGAGTATTAAGGTGGATCACGGCATCTGGACGAAAAGTTGGCAAGATACGCCCCGACCAGCCAGAATCTTGGATAGCCTGATGATAAGCCAGCGTATCCGTGGCAGCATCGGTCGTACACATCACCTCGATATCGAGGCATTCAAACAAGGCTCGCGGCCGGTAAGCAGGCGACGCCAACTTCTCTGCCACCTGATCATAAACAGCCTGGGCGCTTTCCCTGGTCAATTTCTGCCCAACACCAAAAACCTCATGCAGTTCATGTGCTAACCAAACCCCAGTGGGGGTTCCCCGAAAAAGGTGGAAATTCTCAGCAAAGGTTTGCCAGATCTTACGATGATCCTTCTCCACAGGGCTGCCATCCCAAGTTGGAACTCCAAGCGTTTCCAGCGGAATGCCCTGGGAATAAAGCATGCGAAAAACATAATGATCCGGAATGATCAACAAATCACAGGGGGTACCAAACGAGGAATCGGCCTGTGCAAACAGGCGCACATCAACATGTCCGTGTGGGCTAACAATGGGTAAGTCGGCTACTGAAACGTAAATTTCACGTGCAGCAACTCGCGTTGCCGGGTCTGGATCAAAAAAGCGATCTAAGTTCAAAATCCATTCGACTGGTGTCATTGTGATCTCCTTCTCACGCCAGAACTCTCAAAGCGCCATTAACGAGATAGGTTATTAGCTAGACTTTATCCATCTGAAGATGGTCAAACCGTGTAACACACGGCATTTCTA
>CAZVRZ010000150.1:3511-12558 GCA_964629965.1 uncultured Anaerolineaceae bacterium | reverse complement strand
GGCTTTTTTGCCCCACTTTTGGAATTTCCTTACTCAAAGATACAGTACCGCCGGTGACGTAGGCCCGCGCCCATTTCCGTTTGCGCGGCGATTATGATACACTTATTCACAAAGATGATGGCAGCAAATAACGAGTTTTTCGTGCAGGTGGAAGCGGCCCTGCTGAATGCCTTTCCGACTTACAGCAGCCTGGAGCAAATGGTTGCCCACCAACTGGGTGAAAACCTGGAGGCGATTGCCGGCCGGGGAGATCTCAGGTCAGTGTTCTTTGCGCTGGTGCACCACTGGGCGGCGCCGCAGGGTAAGCTGGCGCAGCTTGTGCAGGCAGCGCAAAGAGAAAACCCCGGCAATGCCATGCTGAAGGCGCTGAAAGTCGCAGAGCCTGCGCCGGCCCCCAATCAAGAGCCGCGCCAGGAAACCAAACCGGGCGCGGGCATTCGCCGCCCCGTGGAGGGGATGAGGTACCTGGACTTTGACCTGCTGATGGAGCGCTCTGGGCGCAAGTGCCGGGCGCAGGTGCTGCAAGCGCCGGCGGGGAATGCCGAAAATACTTTTCAACTGCCATTTGATGAGAAAGACCTGGAAATCTTCCGCCTGCGCATCGGAAATCCCCGCAGTGGCGTGCGGCGCATCAATTCGCCGGAGATGAAGCTGGCGCAAGAATACGGCGGCAAGCTGTTCGCGGCTGTTTTTAAGGATGAGGTGTACACCTGCTTTCGCAGCAGCCACGACCTGGCCCAGCGCCAGGGGATGGGCTTGCGCCTGCGCCTGCGGGTGAAGGATGCGCGCCTGGGCGGGCTGCCCTGGGAGTACCTGTTCAATGCACAGCTCAACCGTTTCTTATCGCTGGGCGTGGATACGCCGGTGGTGCGCTACCTGGAGCTGCCCCAGCCGATCCCGGCCCTGGATCTCTCCCTGCCGGTGCGCGTGCTGGCGGTGATCGCCAGCCCGCGCGACTGTGCCCGGCTGGATACGGAGGGCGAGTGGCAGCGGTTGAACCAGGCGTTGGGCGAACTGCTTGGGCGCGGCGCGGTGCTGCTAGACAGGCTCGAGACGCCCACGCTGACCGGCCTGAACCGCCAACTGGCGCGCAATGGGCCGTATCACATCCTGCACTTCATCGGGCACGGCTCCTTCAGCGAAGATGCCCAGGATGGCTTGCTGCTGTTCGAGAACGAAAACGGCGCCAGCCAGCCGGTCAATGGGCTGCGCCTGGGCACGATCTTACATAACTATCCCACGCTGCGCCTGGCGGTGTTGAACGCCTGCGAGGGGGGGCGCACTTCGAACGAGGATCCCTTCGCCGGGGTGGCGCACAGCCTGCTGCAGCAGGGCATACCGGCGGTGGTGGCCATGCAGTTCGAGATCACCGACCAGGCCGCGCTGACCTTTGCCCAAGAATTTTATACCGCGCTGGCCGGCGACGAGCCGCTGGACGCGGCGTTGGGACGGGCGCGGGCAGCGATCTTCGCCGAGGACAACGATATCGAATGGGGCACGCCGGTGTTGTTCACCCGCCAGCCGGACGGGCGCCTCTTTGAGCTGGCAGATGAGGCGGATGACCCGGCCTTGCCCGCGTACCGTAAACGGTTGGAGCCGGAACGGAAAGCAGAGGCAGAAGAGGCGCGCCAACGCAAAGAAAAAGAGGAGATCGAAGCACGGCGCTTCAACGGCATCGTGGAATTGTCGCCGGGCGTGACGCTGGAATTCGTGCGTGTGCCGGCCGGCGAGTTCCTGATGGGCGATGACCAGGGCTACGGAAGTGAAGCGCTGGCCCACCGCATCCACCTGGACGAGTACTGGATGGGCAAATACCCGCTGACGAACGCTCAATACATCGTTTTTATGAAAGACTGCGGGAAGGGTGCTCTGTATGGCTGGCTCGACGGTGTGCCGCCAGAGAGCATGGAACGCCACCCGGTGGTGAACGTATCCTGGCACGATGCACTAGAGTTCTGCCAGTGGGCCAGCCGGCTTACGGGTCAGCGCATCAGGCTGCCATCCGAGGCCGAATGGGAGAAGGCGGCCCGCGGTACAGATGGGCGGCAATATCCCTGGGGAAATGCGCGGCCGGACCGCCGGCATTGCAACTTCAACAATAACGAAAAAGATACAACGCCGGTAGGCAAGTATTCGCCGCTCGGCGACAGCCCCTCCGGATGCGCCGACATGGCCGGCAATGTGTGGGAGTGGACGTGCAGCCTGTATAAAGGATATCCTTACAAACTTGATGATGGTAGAGAGGATCTGGACTACAGAGGCCGACGAACGATGCGGGGCGGCTCTTTCGACAGTGAGTCCAGGGATGTGCGCTGCGTCACCCGCAGCGGGTACATGCGAGACGACTTCCTCTACGAACTCGGGTTCCGGGTGTGCCTCTCCCTGGCGCCGTAAGGCGGTTAATGTTCGAGCACCCACAGGGCGGCCTCGTCTCCATGTTCGGCCAGCACCCACAGGCTTCCGGCGGGGCTGAGGCCCATTCCCCGGATCACCAGGGCACCCGCAGGCGCCGCCTCGCCCCCCATCAGCCGGTAAATTGTGCCGTCCCTGAACCACCAGCCCTGGCCGGCGCCATCCAGTGCCAATCGATTGAATGGCGTAACTCCCCATTCCCTCATTTCGGAGATCTGCGCCCACTCCCCGGCATGAATGTAAAAAAGCCTAGAGAGGGTATCGCAGCTGGCGCCGCCGCAGTACTGCAGGATGACCCAAATGTCGCCGGACTGATCAACGATGAGATCGCGCGTGTAGGTAAAGTTGAAGCCCTCCAGCAAGGCATCCGGCAGGCGATACGGCGTCCATGTTTGGCCGGCAGGCTGGTAACGCCAGACGGCGTTCTTTGCGCCAATCCAGACGTTTCCGGCCCCGTCCAGATCGACCACGGAGGCGCAGGCCGGATTGAGGGGCGCATCGGCCCCATGCCAGGCGGCGCCATCGAACCAGCGCACACCCGGGTTACCGGCCGGGCCAGGGCCGGAATATTCACAGCCACCCACCCAGACCTGCGCGCCGCCCTCCACCAGGGCGATCTGATGAACCAGGTCGTTATTTTCCCATTCCGGCAGAGGGAAGCCCATCTGCTCCAGGGTGTAGATCGTCCAGCGCCGCCCGTCAAAATGACGCACATCCAGCCTGGTGGGCAGCCAGACGGTTCCATCCTTTGCCGTGGACACCCGCCAGGGCCTGGGCGCCCACCCGGCGGCGGTTGAAACGTGGGCGCTGGTCCAGCCGCTCTCGGCGCCGTAAGACGTCCACTGCCCATCCTGCCAGGCGGCAATCTCGTCCGCATCCTGGCGGAAAAGCCACAGCCGCCCGCTCTCATCCACGTCGGCCAGCGTGTCTTCTTCTAGCGAAGCCACCGGCAGCCAGGCCTGGCCATCCCAACGCACGACGGATTGGCTCAGGATGACCCATACCGAGCCGTCGGCCAGCGGGCGTACCAGGGCCTCTTCATAATCATGCCTGAATGACTCGGCCAGGGCGGCCACGTGCTGGAATGGGCCGGGCTCTACGGGAGGGTATGTGGGGGAAGGGAAAGTGGTGCGGGTGGGGGCGCGGGTGCGCGTGGGAATGGGCTTAAGCGTAGGCGCCGGCGTGCGCGAGGCTTGCAAGAGCAGAGCTTGGGTGGGCGTTGATGTTGATGTCAGAAGGGGGGTGAAGGTTGGCGTGGCAGGTACTGTGGGCGGAGTCGCGGTAAGCGAGGGCGGCGTAGAAGCTGGCAACCGCACAGCAGTGCTCGATGGAACCGGCGAGGCGGCAGGCAATTGAAGCTGGCCGCAAGCCAGGGTCAACCAGACGAACAGTGCCACGCACCAGGGTATTCTTCTGCGCTGAGCCATGTTTCACCTCTACAAGGCTGTCTGTAATCATTGTAGCATGGTTTCGCTACAACTCACTCGCAATGACCAATTGCTTCCAGGCGCGCACGCTTTTCTCCCCCGCCTGCTGGGCGGGGGCCGGGGGGTGGGCGCACAGGACTTTTGACTTTAAGAAAGTCCTGTCCAGGGGCGCAGACCCTCTTGACTCTGTCTTTATTTTGCTCTATAATGTGTACGAACGCTCGTTCATATTGGATCGAAAGGACAGGTTCTTATGGCTGATACCGAAAGAGGCGAACGTACCCAACAGGCCATCCTGGAGGCGGCGCACCGTTTGTTCGTCGAGCAGGGCTTCCATGCCACTTCGATGCGCCAGATCGCTACCGAGGCGGGCATTGCGCTGGGCGGCATTTACAACCATTTCGTCAGCAAAGAGGCCATCTTCGACCAGGTGCTGCTGGATTGGCACCCGTACCGCCAGACGGTGGAGATCCTGACCAACGCGCCGGGCGATACACCGGAAGAGTTTGTGCGCAACGCGGCCCACACCATCGTTAGCGAGCTGGGCAAGCGGCCCGACTTCCTCAAGCTGGTCTTCATTGAGCTGAGCGAGTTCAAGGGCCGCCACGCGCCGCACCTGGCGCGCGTGATCATTCCGCAGGTGCTGCCGTTGATCACGCGCTTCGGCAAGTCCCAGGATCGCCTGCGCGCCCTGCCGCCGCAGGCCATTTTGCTGTCTTTCCTGGGCATCTTCTTTTCGTTTTACCTGGCCCAAACCGCGCTCAGCCAGGCGGGCGACCTGGCGCTGAACCCGCTGATCGCGCCGGCGGCCGGGCCGGGCGCGCTGGAGCAGTATATCGAGATCTTCTTGCATGGCATTATGAAATCGGAGCAGGTATGAAGAACCGCCTGGCGTCCATCATCCGTAAGGAGTTTATCCAGTTGTTCCGCGACCGGCGCATGCTGGCGCTGATCCTGATGCTGCCGCTGATGGAGATGTTCCTGTTGGGTTACGCCTTCAACGCGGATCTGAAAGATGTGCCCATGGCCGTCTACGACCAGAGTCACAGCGCCGAGGGGCGGGCTTTGCTGCAGGCTTTCGAGGCCACCGGTTATTTCGAGCAGCGCTACGCGGCTGCTTCGCAAGAGGAGCTGGGGGCGCTGATCGATATGGGCGAGGCCGGGGTGGGGTTGATCATTCCGCCCGATTATGCTCTGCGCTTGCAGGAAGGCCAGGCCCAGGTGGCCTTCATCCTGGACGGCTCGGACCCCTCGGTGGCGACCACCGCCCTGGCGGCGGCCCAGTTGATCGCCCAGACCCATTCCACCCGGCTGATGGCCGAGAAGCTGGCCCGCAGCGGCTCGGGCCTGCGGCTGCAAATGCCGGTGGAGGTGCGCACCACGGTGTGGTACAACCCCGACATGATCTCAGCCTACTTCATGATCCCCGGCGTGATCGGCATGATCCTGTATTCCATCGCTGCCATCCTGACCGCCACCTCGGTGGTGCGCGAGCGCGAGCGTGGCACGATCGAGCAGCTCATCGTGACGCCCATCCGCCCGCTGGAGCTGGTGATCGGCAAGCTGCTGCCCTACGTGTTTCTCAGTCTGTTCGACGCCTTTGAGGTGATCGCCATCGGCCACTGGTGGTTCGGCATGCCGGTGCGCGGCTCGCTGCTGCTGATCTCGCTGGTGTGCGCCCTGTTCTTGCTGACCGGGCTGGGTATCGGCCTGTTCGCTTCCACCATCGCCAACACGCAGCAGGAAGCCATGCTGACCGTGTTCATGACGCTGCTGCCCAGCATCTTCCTATCCGGCTTCTTGTTTCCGCTGCAGAACATGCCGCTGCTCTTGCGCTGGATCTCGTACGGCATCCCGCTGCGCTATTTTTTGCGCATCATCCGCGTCCTGCTGATCAAGGGCGTGGGCATCGAAAGCATTCAAGGCGATGTGCTGGCGCTGCTGCTGTTCGGCGTGCTCATCATGGGCGCCGCCGCGCTGCGCTTCCGCAAACGCCTGGATTGATCGCAGGTCACACCGGTTTCACTGGAGGTTCTTATGCATCCCAATCCCCGTCGCATCATCCCCGCCCTGGTACTGCTGATCGTGCTGGCAGCCGTGGGTACCTGGTATTACTTCCTGCGCCCGGCGCAGAACGGCAATGGCGCCCTAGCGGCTTCCGGCACGCTGGAAATCACCCAGGTGCAGGTCAGCCCCGAGCTGGGCGGCAAGGCGCTGTCTGTGCAGGCCGCCGAAGGCCAGCAAGTGCAGGCCGGCGACCCGCTGGTGCAGCTCGACACGGCGCTGCTGCAAGCGCAGCGCCTGCAGGCGGCGGCTTCTTTGGAAGCGGCCCAGGCCAACGGCGAAGCGGCGCGCTTCAACGTGGAGGCAGCCCAGGCGGCCAGCGAGGCGGCCCAAGCCAACCTCGAGGCGGCCGGCTTTAGCGTGCAGGCATTGCAGGCCAACCTGGACCTGCTGCAGGCGGGGGCCAGCGCCGAGCAGTTGGCCGCTGCCCAGGCGCAGCTTGCCCAGGCGCAGTCCAACCAGCAGGCCGCCGAGGCCAGCCTGGCGGCCCTGACCGCCGGGGCGCGCCCCGAAGATGTGTCCGCCGCCCGCCTGCGCCTGGATTTGGCCCGCCAGGCTTATTATGAAATGACGGTGGTCATCTCGGACGAGCAGCAGGAAGAGATGCTGGCGGCCCTGACGACTGCCCAGAGCAACCTGACCCAGGCGCAGGCGCGCCAGGCCGGGTTGGACAAGGACGAGCGCACCCCGCCCAGTGGGCGGGAGGCGGCTGCCACGGCGCTGAGCGAAGCGCAGATTGCCCTGCAGGCGGTCAGGCAGGCTTATGATGAGCTGCAAGCCGAGGTTCCCTTTTACCAGCAGATCGAGCTGGCCCGCCAGGCCTGGGAGCTGGCGCAGTTGAACCAGTCGCAGGCCGAAGCCCGCCGGCAGGCGCTGCAGGGCGAGCAGAACATGCTCGATGAGGCCCTGGAGGCGGCCGAGAACACGGTGGACGATGCCCAGGCCCTGGTGGATGACAGCCAGGCGGCCCACCGGGCCTTGAACGACAGCGACCAGGGCCGGCGCTTGAGCACGGCCTGGACAGAGGCCGAGGCGGCGCTGAGCGATTTGAACCGCCTGGGGCGCACTGCCAGCACTCCGCTGGAGGCGGCCCTCAGCCAGGCGGAAGCGGCCGCGGCGACCAGCGCCCTGGCCGGCGCCAACCTGGGGCAGGTGCAGGGCGGGGCACGTGATGAGCAGGTGCGCGCCGCCCAGGCGCAGTTGGACATGGCCCGGGCGCAGGTGTCGCTGGCGCAGGCCAATTTGACCGCTGCCCAGGCGCGCCAGCAGGCCGCCGAGGCCCAGGCGGATGCCGCCCTGGCGCAGGTGTACATGGCGCAGGCTGCCCTGGAGATGCTGGACGTGCAGATCGGCAAGCTGACCATCCTGGCCCCGACGGACGGCGTGGTGCTGACGCGCCTGATCGAGCCGGGCGAGTTCGCCGCCCCGGGCGCGGCGCTGCTGGTGCTGGGGCGCACGGCCGATAAGACCATCACCGTCTATATCTCCGAAGACCGCTACGGACAGGTCTCCTTGGGGCAGGCCGCCGAGGTCAGCGTGGACTCTTTCCCGGGGGTGACCTTTCGGGCGGTGGTCACGTCGATCGCCGGGCAGGCCGAGTTCACCCCGCGCAACGTGCAAACGGCGGACGGGCGCAAGACCACCGTCTTTGCCATCCGGCTGCAGGTGGAGGATCCCGGCGACAGCCTGAAAGCGGGCATGCCGGCCGACGTGGTCTTCAAGTAGGAGCAGGGTTGCGATGCATACATCACCCCTCATCCAGGTCGCCGGCTTGACCAAGACCTTTCAGCGCGCCCGCGGCGAAGTGCGGGCGGTGGACGGCTTGGACCTGACCGTCCAGGCTGGCGAGTTCTACGGGCTGGTCGGTTCGGACGGCGCCGGCAAGACTACCACCATCCGTTTGCTAGCGGGGGCGCTGAAGATGGAGGGCGGGCAGGCGGCCGTGGCCGGCTTCGACATTCGCCGGCAGGTGGAGCAGGCCCGCGCCCAGATCGGCTACCTGTCGCAGCGCTTCTCGCTCTACGAAGACCTGAGCGTGCTGGAGAACATCCGCTTTTTTGCCGAGGTGCGCGGCCTGGCCCGGGACGAGTGGCAGCCGCGCTGTATGCAGATCCTGGATTTTGTCGGCCTGGCCGAGTTCAAAGAACGGCGCGCCGGGCAGCTTTCGGGCGGGATGAAACAGAAGCTGGGGCTGGCCTCCGCGCTGGTCACCCGGCCGCGCGTCCTGCTCTTGGACGAGCCGACCACCGGGGTAGACCCGGTCACTCGCCAGGACTTCTGGCAGCTTATCATCCGGCTGGCGTCGGCCGATGAACAGACCGGCGTGGGCTGCGTCTTGATCTCGACCCCGTACATGGACGAGGCCGCCCGCTGCCACCGGGTGGGCTTTCTGAGCCGGGGGCGGCTGATCACCGAGGGCAGCGCCGGACAATTGCGCCGGTCGCTGCAAGATCGCATGCTGGAGCTGCGCGGCGAGCCGCTGCCGCTGCTGCGGCAGATTGCCGGCCAGGACCCCGGGGTGGAAGACGTGCGCCTGTTTGGCGACCGGCTGCACCTGCGCCTGAAAGCCGGGCAGGCGGAAGGCGAGCAGGCCGCGCAAGCCTGCCTGGCCCGTCTGCGCATAGCCATCCCACAGGGCGGCGGGCAGCTCGGTGAAGCGCGCCTGGTGCCGCCGGTGCTGGAAGATGTCTTTATCGCTTTGTCGAGCCGGGAGGATTAGGATGGAACTTGCGGCGCAGGGCTGCGCGATCGAAGTGGAAAATTTGACCCGCCGTTTTGGCGATTTCACCGCCGTGGATCATATCTCCTTTCAGGTGCGCTCCGGCGAGATCGTGGGTTACCTGGGGCCGAACGGTTGCGGCAAGACCACCACCATCCGCATGCTGCTGGGACTGCTGCGCCCCAGCGAGGGCCGGGCCAGCGTGCTGGGCTTCGACGTGGCCCGCCAGGCCGAGCAGATCCGGGCCTGCTGCGGCTACATGTCGCAGAAGTTTGCTATTTACGATGATATGACCGTGTGGGAAAACCTGCGCTTTTACGCCGGGGTCTATGGCATCACCGGGCGCACCGACATCGAGCGGACCGTGGCGCACGTGGGCCTGGGCGGGCACGAGAATGACCTGACCCGCGAGCTGTCCACCGGCT
>CAZVRZ010000150.1:0-3462 GCA_964629965.1 uncultured Anaerolineaceae bacterium | reverse complement strand
GGTGCTGGTCACCACGCATTACATGGACGAGGCCGAGTACTGCAACCGGGTGGGCATTATGCGCCTCGGCAAGCTGCTGGCCTTCGATACGCCCATGGCGCTCAAGGCACAATTTGTGCCCGAGGACGTGTTCGAGGTGTATGCCACGCCGCTGACGGCGGGCATGGCGGCGCTGAAGACCTGCCCGCAGGTGCTGCGCTTCAGCCTGGCCGGCGACAGCCTGCGGGTGATCGTGCCCAAGGGCACGCCGGCGGGCGCTTTGCAGGCTTGCCTGGAGCAGGCTGGCCTGGAGCAGGTTGGCCTGCAGGATGCCGGGGTGGTGGTGCATTCCATCCGGCCCGGCGAGCCCAGCCTGGAGGACGTGTTCATCCAGTTGGCGGCCAAGAATTAGCCATTACGGAGGTTATTGTGCGGGGGGTTGCTTCACCGCAAAAAAAAACGGCGGTTCGCAACGACAGATCAGGTAGGAAGGAGACGAAGCTCAGCCGCCCAGGGTGATATCTAAGCGCCTGGTAAGCAGATTGAGGTGCCTGATCAGGATTTCATCCAGGCTTTCCTCCGGCTGGTTGAACAGCTCCACCCAGATCTGGGCAAAATCGGCAGATAGCCTATCTTCCACCACCCCCCAGAGTGGGAAACTGGTCGAAACACGGCCCTGGCGCAAAGCCTCCGCCAGAATCTTATAATACGGGTCAGCAGAATAGAACGGATCGGCCAGGGCTTCCATGCGCACAGGCATCATGCCTATCACAGGGCAGTACTCGAGCTGCGCCTGAGGAGAAACCAGGTGGCGGATCAGCTCGATACATTCCGCTAAACAGCGGGTGTGCTGCCAGACTACCAGGTTCGTTCCGCCCACGAAAGAAGGCCCGGGCGGCAAAGCGACGCCTAACTGGGGCGGCAGCCCGGCCGATTGCGCCTGTCCCCGTAAATTGGTCAGGACCCAGGGGCCGCCCATGATCGTGGCCACCTGGCGCTGCCTGAACAGCTCTAATGCACCCTCCGTGTTCATCGGTTGACCAACCCTGGGTAAAAACCGATTCAAGCCGAAGTAAGCATTGAGAGCCGAGCGCACCTCTGGTGTGGAGAGTTGTGTTTTCTTTCCATCCGGGCTGATGAAATCTCCGCCGGCCCCCCATACCCAGGTCGAAGCGGTATACAGATTGTTGTGCGTGTAGGTGTCCGTTGCAAACGCCCACGGGGCGGGCAGGGCGCTCTTCAACCGTTCCAGCGTATCCTCCATCGCCTCGAAAGAGGAGAAAGCCGTTGCTTCATCCACGCCGACCTTTTCCAGCATATCCCGCCAGTAGAATATCACGCGCACATCGGACGCGAACGGGATTGCCAGCACGCGCTCGTCTTCAACCAACGAGGTGGATTGCCAGGCCGCGGGCAGGAAAGCCCGCTCCCCTCCGATTTGAGAGATTTCGGTCCGTTTGAACGCCCGCAGCGCATCCATGGAGATCAGGCTGCCCATCCAGGTGGTGCCGACTTCTGATACATCGGCCCCGCGTTTATAGATGCCAATATTCACCAGGTCTTTCCAGATCGTATTCCAATCAAAGACCGTGGTGCGCACTGAGCTGCGACGCGCTTGTTCAAAGCGCTCAATAGCTGGCTGCATAACTTGTAAGATACCCGTATGGTTGGCGACCGAGAGTTCGACTTGGGAAGGCATGGACGTTATCATAACAGGTTTCTATCCATCGTCAAGCAGCACCTGACAATAAAGACAGGATTTTCTGGTAGAAATGTCATTGCGACACCGGCATGCTTTGCCGGGGGAAGCAATCTCCTCGAAAGTGAAGGGGGTTGCTTCATTCCGCGCAACGTGCAAACGGCGGACGGGCGCAAGACCACCGTCTTTGCCATCCGGCTGCAGGTGGAGGATCCCGGCGACAGCCTGAAAGCGGGCATGCCGGCCGACGTGGTCTTCAAATAGGAGCAGGGTTGAGATGCAAGATATCGGAGAAGAACATGTAGAGACGCATGAACTGGGTACAGTTCCTATTGCGTCTCTACCACCGCCGACATCGCTACGCCTCATCCAGGTCGCCGGTTTGACCAAGACCTTTCAGCGATGCCAATATTCACCAGGTCTTTACCACCTGCTCGGCCTTGCGGATACCCATGAAAACAACGAATAGCACAATATAGCGACCATAAAGTATTGTGAATTTGAGAATAGACTCCTTGTTTTAGTTTTCGTATAAGGTAGCTATATCATGTATTCTACGCTTCATTTCTGTGCGTATATGTAACGGCTCTAAACACTCGCATTTATCCCCAAAACTGAAAAGAATATTGTAGTAGTATTCGTTCTCTATGAAAGGAAAACTAACAATGCAATGCTCATCACCGTCTGGCGAAAAGTGTTCATAAGTGCAATAATCAAGT
This sequence comes from uncultured Anaerolineaceae bacterium, assembly GCA_964629965.1. Classification (GTDB taxonomy): domain Bacteria; phylum Chloroflexota; class Anaerolineae; order Anaerolineales; family UBA4823; genus CAZVRZ01. The sequence goes on along the minus strand of CAZVRZ010000150.1, from coordinate 1,065 downwards.
ACCCTGTCCATGACAGATTTATGAATACGAATTTTGATTCTTGTTTGCATAGTTGCCAAAATATCAGTAAAATCTAACTGCGGTTTTTGATAATCTCGTGGCGTAAAAAATTCCTCTTGTATTTGTAGGTTTGATGTGCGGGATAGTTTAAATAAGCGAAAATCATTTCTTTTATGGCAATACCCTTGCCAATACCAATGACTACTTTTCAATACAAGCTGATACGGCTCGGCTGTTCGTGCGGTTTTATTTCCGTAGCGATCTGCATATTCAAACGAAAGTATCTTGCTTTCCTGTAAAGCTGTTTTGATAATTTCTAAATATGGTTGTATGTTCCTGTTGCCCATCCACGGACTTAAATCTATATATATTTGATTTGCTTTTAATTCAATGTCTTTCGCTCTGTCGGCGGGGATAAAACTCTTGACTTTCGCAAGGGCGTTTACCAGTTCATCACCTCGTATCATGTTGGAAAGACTGGAAAGCCCCATCAAGATAGCGGAAAGGTCGGCAGTCGAAAAAACCTTTCTATCAATCTTGTATTTCTGCATGATTTCAAAGCCGCCGCCCACTCCCGATGTTGAGCGAACAGGAATACCCGCCATGTTGATAGTGTCTATGTCGCGGTAGATTGTGCGGGGTGAAACTTCAAACATATCTGCTAACTCCTGTGCGCCTATACGCTTTTTATCAAGGAGTATCATAATAATGCTAACAAGCCTGTCAACTTTCATCTGATAGCCGCCTTCCAAAATTTCTTGTTATCATTATAGATTGTTGCCATACTGTTGTCAACAATTACAAGATATAATAAAAATGCGAACAAATCAATCTACCTGTCAGGAGGAAATACTATGCAGAAAAAAGCCTTAGTAATAATCGATATTCAAAATGACATCACAAAGAATTACAAGGATGTTATTGGCAATATCAATAAAGCTATTGATTGGGCAGTCAATAATAATATTCATGTTATTTATATAAGGCATGAAAATTTATCAGCCGGCACGAGGACTTTTAAACCCAATACATATGGGTCTGAATTAGCTTCAGACTTGAAAATAG
>CAZVRZ010000149.1:0-12634 GCA_964629965.1 uncultured Anaerolineaceae bacterium | reverse complement strand
GAGGAGGTTGCAATGAAACGCTTGTCGATATTTGCCGGTGTATTATTGTGTGCGGCGCTGGCGCTCACTGTGTTCACATTTTTTCTGCCCGGAAAGCCCGCTGAAGCAGCCCTGGCTGCACAGCAAACGCCCCAGGCTGCGGTTGATGGTGAAACTGCCTGCGATACTACCCGCACAGTGCAGGTGACCGGGAGCGCCACCGTGAATGCGCTGCCTGACCGGGCGCTCATCCAACTGGGCGTGCAGTCTAACGGGCGGACGCCCGGCGTGGTGCAGGCGGAAAACACAGCGGCCATGAGCCGGGTGATTGCGGCGGTGAAAGCCCTGGGTGTGGAAGCGAAGGATATTGCCACCGATGTGTATATCATCGAGCCGGTATATGAAGATTACAACTCGCTGTACATCAAGGGCTACCGGATCAACAATCAAGTGGCCATCACGCTGCGCAAAGTGGATATGGCTGGGGATGTGCTGGCGGCGGCGCTGGAGGCCGGCGCCAACCAGGTGATCAACGTGGAACTCTATACCAGCGAACTGCGCAAGTACCGCGACCAGGCGCGCCAGGAGGCCATGATCGCCGCTTCCGAGAAAGCCCAGGCGCTGGCGCAAGCCGTTGGATCGAATTCGGGATGTGCGCTGAACATCAGTGAAAACACCTGGTCGTATTACAACGGCTGGTGGTCGGCAAACAATGCCAACCTGTGGGCACAGAACACGATCCAGAATGCTTCCCAGGGCAACAGCGCCAGTCCCAACGGCGAGGCAGAACCGGTTAGCCTGGGACAGATCTCGGTGCGGGCCGAAGTGAGCGTGACGTTTGCGTTGAAGTGAAATGTTTGTGTTGCAGTGAAGCGCCTATCCAAATACCTGGACGATGATCTCGTCCAGGGTGCGTTTCGGCACATGATGCACTTGCTCTGCATCGCGGTAGTATTTGATGTCGCCTTCCGGCCCAAGCGGCTCGACCTGCACCACTTCGCGCGGCTTGCCCAATGCCAACACCAGCTCGATCTCATACTGCGGTGGGATGTTCAAGAGTTCGCGCAGCTTATCCTTTTGAACGGTGGCGATCATACAGCCGCCCAGCCCTTTTTCGGTTGCGCCTAAAAGCATGCTTTGTGCGGCGATGCCCGGGTCGACGCCGAAGGCTTTCTTGATGGTGGTATCGCCGAGCAGGATGATATAGGCGGCAGGCCGCTCGCCTTCCACCGGCCCGGGCCACTCTTTCAGGTAGCCGGCCCAGCCCAGCAGGGGGAAGATTGCGGCGTTCGTCTGCGGGCTGCAGGATAGGATATATTTCAAAGGCTGCAGGTTGGCGCCCGAAGCGGACAGGCGGGCCAGGTCTACCAGCTCGCGCAGGGTTTCTACTTCCACGGCTTCCTCTTGGTAAAAGCGCCGGTAGCTGCGGTTCTTCAATATCAGGTCTTTTAGCATCGGTATCTCCTTGAATAGTTTCCGACAGCAGGTCTATTAAGCAGTTGTCGGTTGGTTTATCAGTCCATTTTATCTGAGTGGTGGATCATGCTGCTCGTTATCCTAATTCCACCGTATAGCCCAGGCCGACCACGTCTGCCGCCACCAGCCAGCCATCTTCCAGACGAAAACCGGTTCGAGAAGGATCGTTTAGCAAGCCCAGGTGTCCGTCCAGGTCACAATAGCCCACGTTGGAACTGCTTAGAGCCAGGCTCAGTCCGGCCGCGATCAGCAAGGCTGGTTCGATGAAACAGCTTACCATGGTCAGGATGCGCGCGGCGCGCGCGATGGAGTCGATCTGGCGGGCAGGTTGGATACCACCGCTGGTCACCAGCTTGATGCTTACCCCGTCCACCATGTGCCCGGCGGCCAGCTCTAACGCGGAGGCCGGCCCGCGCAGGCTTTGATCTGCCAGGATCGGCACCTGGCTGTTGACTTTTAACTGGCGTAATTGGATGGGATCATCCGGCGGGGTGGGCTGCTCGAACATTTCTACCAGGCCAAACAGGGCGCGGGATACATCCAATGCTTGCCGCATGGTGTAGCCTCCATCGGCGTCCAGGCGCAGGGTGTGCTCGGGCAGCACCTGGTGAACAGCTTTCACCCGCTGGACATCTGCCTCTGGGTCGAGGCCGCCTTTGATCTTCAGCATGCGAAAGCCCTGGCGGGCGCGCTCGCGGGCCAGCTCGACGCTTTCCGCCACCGAGGCGATCGGGATAGTGGCCGAAGCCTGGATGCGGTTGCGGTAGCCGCCCAACAGGCGGTACAGCGGCAGCCCGGCGGCCTGGCTGAGCAGATCGTGAAAGGCGAGGTCGAAAGCGCACAGTACGCCCGGGGTGATCTGGAAGTGCGAGTTGATTTCGGCCAGGGAGTATTCGATGTTAGTCGGGTGCAGGTCCGGCGCCAGGCTGGCGCATTCCTGGCATTTGCGGATCACATCGGCCGGTTTTTCGCCGGTCAGGTCCGCATGGGCTACGGTGCAGCCCCAGGCGCTCTGCCCCTGGCGCGTCTCCAGACGCACGAACACAGCCTGGATGTGGCTGATCTCGGGCAATTTTGCCAGGTGAATGGGCTTGTCCAGTTTTAACTCGATGGGGATCACTTCTGCATGGGTAATTTGCATGGCAACCTTCCATAAGGAAATAGAGCTGTTTACCCAAGTATATAATAGATTTTGGGAAGAGGGGTACAATAAGATAAGATTCCCAATACCATCAGGAGGCGCATATGTCCGTTCATCCACTGGCTGGTCAAAAAGTTCCCCCGGAACTGCTGGTCAATGTTCCCCGCCTGGTTTCTGCCTATTATACCCACCAACCCGACCCAGAGCAGGCAGATCAACGCGTGGCCTTTGGCACCTCGGGTCACCGCGGCTCCTCGCTCAAGAAGGGCTTTAACGAGGCGCACATCCTGGCTGTTTGCCAGGCGATCTGCGAAATGCGTTTATCCAGTGGTATCGATGGGCCATTATACGTGGGCATGGACACGCACGCCTTATCTGAGCCGGCTTTGTATACTACTTTGGAAGTGTTGGCCGCCAACGAGACGCAGGTCTTTATCCAGAAAGGCCTGGGCTATACCCCTACGCCGGTCATCTCGCATGCTATTTTGACCTATAATCGTGGGCGCAGCACCGGTCTGGCCGATGGTGTTATCATCACGCCATCTCACAATCCCAGCGAGGATGGCGGCTTCAAGTACAACCCGCCTTCGGGAGGCCCGGCGGATACTGAGATCACCAGGCGCATCCAGGATCGCGCCAATGATATCCTGCGCAGCGGGCTGAAGGGTGTGCGGCGCGTATCGCTGGAGAAGGCGCTGCACGCCGAAAGTACTCACCATTATGATTTTGTCGCTCCTTACGTACAGGATTTGAAGGCGGCCATAGATATCCCGGCTATTGCCGGCGCAGGCCTCAAGATTGGCGTCGATCCCATGGGTGGCGCCGGGATCGGCTTTTGGGATCCGATTGCCGAGATGTATCACCTGGATATCGAGGTTGTCAACCGCCGGGTAGATCCGACCTTCTCCTTTATGCGGGTAGATCATGATGGCAAGGTACGCATGGATTGTTCCTCGCCCTATGCCATGGCCGGGCTGATCGATTTGAAGGATCGCTTTGATATTGCTTTTGGCAACGATCCCGATTACGATCGCCACGGCATCGTCACGCCCAGCAGCGGATTGATGAATCCCAATCATTACCTGGCAGTGGCGATCTGGTACCTGTTCCAGCATCGCCCGCAGTGGAACAGCCAGGCGGCGGTGGGCAAAACGCTGGTTTCCAGTTCGATGATCGACCGTGTGGCCGCCCTGGTGGGCCGCCGCTTGTGCGAAGTTCCGGTGGGCTTCAAGTATTTCGTGCCGGGTCTGTTGGATGGCTCGCTGGGATTCGGTGGCGAGGAGAGTGCCGGGGCTTCGTTCTTGCGCCTGGACGGTACCGTGTGGACTTCGGACAAGGACGGCATCCTGCTCGACCTGCTGGCAGCCGAGATCCTGGCGGTGACCGGGCGCGATCCGGGCGAGCATTACCGTGACCTGGAAGCGCAGTTTGGACGCGCCGTTTATGAGCGCATGGACGCGGCGGCTGATCCCAGGCAAAAGGCCGTCCTGGCGAACCTTTCGCCAGAGTTGATCACGGCCCGCGAGATGGCCGGCGAGCCCATTATCGCCCGCCTGACCCACGCGCCTTGCAATCAGGCTGCCATTGGCGGCTTGAAAGTGGTCACTGGAAATGGCTGGTTCGCGGCCCGCCCATCTGGCACCGAAAATATCTACAAGATCTATGCAGAGAGTTTCAAAGGTGAGCAACATCTCCGGCGGATACAAGAGGAAGCCCAGGCCATTGTTGGGGCAGCCTTCCGGGCAGCCGGGGTGTGAATGGGTACGCATGCGCGGCAGCGCGCTGCCGGTAGATTGAAACTGCAAACACCATCATCTTCTCCATAAAACCTCCTGTGGATCTCCAATTTTCCTCCATAATCTTTTGGTATCCTATGAATAAGAATTCAAACCAAATTCAAAATGGAGGTCAATATGGTTCGTAAAAGTTCTATCGTGGTTCGGGTCGTGGCGGTTTTGCTGCTGGTTGGGTTGTTGGCAGCCGCCGGGATAGCGGCCTACCGCTTTGGTTACACCCAGGGCTACGCCCAGGGAGCAACGGTTACGGCAGGCGATGAAACGCCGTTCCGGCAGTTCCCAGGTTTTTGGCCCGGCGTTGGTCATTTTCCGATGATGCACATGCGCTTTGCTTTCATGCCGTTTGCAGGGCTGTGCGGGCTGTTCTTTTTCGGGCTGTTGTTCGTGGGCTTGCTGCGCTTGGTGTTTTGGGGGCCGCGTCCCTGGTGGCGCCCGGGCATGCCTCCCATGCACGCCCACGGCTATCCGCCTCCCTGGGGCGCTCCACCCTGGTGTCCGCCGGCTGGTGAGGCTGAGAAGCCAGAGGGAGACAGCGCTGCCTCTTCTGAAAAATGAGCGTTACCGTAGTTTAGTTATGGGGAGTGGGTCGACGGAATACTGTTCCGCCGACCCCTCCCGTTTTTAGCATTATGGAATTCTACTTCGCTCTTTTCTGGTAAACTTAACCTATGCAAGAATTAATTCTCCTTGTTGATGATGAACCCAAGGTTGTCCGGCTGGCATGTGATTACCTGGAGAAGAATGGTTTCCGCGTGCTCTGCGCCGGCGATGGCCTGACTGCCCTGGCAATGGCGCGCCGCGAGCGTCCTGACCTGGTTATCCTGGACCTGATGCTCCCCGGTATGGATGGCAGGCAGGTCTGCCAGATTTTGCGACAGGAGACGGATGTGCCGATCATCATGCTGACTGCTCTGTCGGAGGATAGCGACCAGGTGGCAGGGCTGGAATTAGGCGCAGATGATTACGTTACCAAACCATTTTCACCGCGCGCTCTGGTGGCGCGCGTGCGCGCTGCCCTGCGAAGATCGCAAGGACAGGTGCGCACCCAACCTGTGCTGCGTTTTTCCCGGCTCGAGATCGACCCCCAATCCTACCGGGTGGTGTTGGATGGCAAGCCTGTACACCTGACGCCGAACGAGTTCAAGCTTTTGACCATCCTGGCGATGCACCCCGGGCAGATCATCAGCCGCGAGCAGATGCTGGACGAACTGCATGGCGCGGCCTTTGTCAGCTTTGATCGCAGTGTCGATTCTCACATCAAGAACCTGCGCCGCAAGCTGGAAACAGATCCCGGTCAGCCGCGTATGATCGAAACGGTGTACGGCGTGGGGTATCGTTTTATGGATCAAGAACAAGCATGATGCGGCCGCGTTGGCATCAATCCACCCAAAACTGGACGCCCAAGCATCGCTTTGTCCTGTGGCGCCTGGGGGCTTTGATTGGATTCATGTGGCTGCTGTTCATGATCGCCTTGATGATCATTGCAGTGATCTTTTTCGACCTGCCGCACCCTCCGGTGCAAAATCCGCGCAGGTTCATGTGGGCTTTTTGTCTCGTGCCGTTGGTATTCTTTTTCCTGGTAACTTTCATTGGCGGGTTGGGGATGCGCCGCATCGGAACTCCCATTGCGAACGTTATGTCTGCGGCAGATTCAGTTGCCAAAGGAGATTTGGATGTGCGGGTGCCAGAGATGGTCCCCGGCGAGTTCGGGAAACTGGCGCGCAGCTTCAACCGGATGACGGTGGAGCTGCAGCGGGCAGAACAGCAGCGTCGCAATATGGCCGCAGACATCGCCCACGAATTGCGCAATCCTTTGCATATCATCCAGGGCAACCTGGAGGGTATCCTGGATGGCGTTTACGAGCCTACCCCAGAAAATGTGTCGGTTATCCTCGACGAAACGCGCCTGCTCAATCGGCTGGTGAGCGATCTGCAAACCTTGTCGCTAGCTGAGGCGGGCCAATTACCCTTGCATCCGGTACATTTCCTGGCGCTCGATCTGCTCTCGGATGTGGTCACCAGCTTTTCCGGGCAGGCAGCCGAACAGGGTGTCGATTTGAGTGTAGATGTTGCCGGGGCCGGTGATATCGATCAACTTGAGATCTACGCCGATCCCGACCGTCTGGACCAGGTGCTTTCAAACCTGGTCGCCAACGCACTGCATTATACGTCGCAAGGAGGACGGATCACGCTCAGTGCTGCGCCTGGTTCCGGCTATGTGCGCTTGAGTGTGCAGGATACTGGCGCAGGCATTCCTGCTGAAGACTTGCCATACGTATTTGACCGTTTTTGGCGCGGCGACCGCTCGCGTACCCGTTCTGGTGGGACTGGCAGCGGGCTGGGATTGGCGATTGCCCGGCAGCTTGTCCAGGCGCACGGCGGCGTCATCCAGGTTACAAGCCAGCCGAGCCAGGGCGCACGGTTCACTATCGAAATCCCCGTTTTGTAGAGTGGAAGATGAACTGGAAATCTCATCTTTGGAAACATCAAAATGGCTCGAACAGGCGGTTGAGTAGATGAAGCAGATGCTCTTGGGAATTGCTGGCTGCGGCGGCATCGCCGGTTGGGTGGCGCGCTCCAGCAGATCGCTGCCACGCCTGACTCTGGCGGCTTGCTGCGATGCCAATCACGAGCGGGCCAAGAGCTTTGCCAGTGAATACCAGATCCCTGCGGTCTATTCGGATTATGCAGAGTTCCTGGCGGCCTCTCCCCTGGACGCGGTGTACCTGGCAACGCCGCACCATCTTCACTACTCTATGATCCTGGCCGCGGTGCAGGCGGGTAAAGCTGTGTTAGCGGAAAAGCCGCTTACCCGTACCCTGGCAGAAGGAAATGAACTGGTTGAAATCCTCGAACCGCGCGGCGCCAAAGTGGGGGTGAATTATCAGAATCGTTACGATACCGGATGTTACGCCCTGGCGCGAGCCGTGCAAGCCGGCGCCTTGGGACGGGTTCACTCAGTGCGGATCAATGTGCCCTGGCATCGGGAGCAGAAATACTTTGAAAACTCTCCTTGGCATAAGACGCTTGCCCAGGCCGGTGGTGGGACGCTTATCACCCAGGGCAGTCATTACCTGGATGTAGCCTTATGGGCGCTGGGCGATCATCCTGTCTCTGCGATGGGCTATATTGCCCAGCCAGGTTTCACAGGCATCGAAGTAGATACACTGGTGCACGCTACCGTAGAAACTGCCGGGGGCGCCCTGGTGAGCATCACCACCACGATGGCAGCCGCGGTTGAGCAAGCCGTGACCATTGAGATGTATGGCGAACGCGGAACGGCGCTTTTTCGCAACTCGCCCCGGCCGCTAGTTCGTTTTGTGGGCGTGGAAGTTCAGCCGGAACGTCCCATGCTGCGCGGCTCGCACCCGGTTCAGCGCAGCCTGGCTGGATTTGTGCGCTGGATCCTGGACGACCGGCCATTTTTGATCCCTGCCCGTTCGGCTTTGCCTGTGCTGGCGGCGGTGGATGGCATCTATCGCTCGGCTGCCAGCGGGCGGCGCGTCGCGATCGCCTGAAAAAACACATTTTTTAGAATTTGTTGTATAATCCCCTGCCTATGAAACAACCTGTCCGTTCATCTTTGACTTTTCAAGAATACGCGCGCTATTTAAGCCAATATCTCAAACCACAATTACACCTGGTGGTCTTCCTGGGGGTAACGCTGCTGGTGAACATCAGCCTGATGATCGTGAATCCGCAGATCATGAGCATTTTCATCGACACGGCCCGGGCCGGCGGCGATTCTGCCCTGCTGACCAGAATTTCTTTGCTATTTATCGGTATTGCGGTTGCACACCAGTTGCTAGGTGTGTTGGTGGTGTATATCACCGAAAACCTGGGTTGGGCAACGACCAATGCTTTGCGCTTGAACCTGGCCAGGTACTGCCTGGGATTGGATATGTCCTTCCATACCGCGCACACTCCTGGCGAGATGATCGAGCGCATCGATGGCGACGTGATGGCGCTCTCGAACTTCTTTTCTCAGTTCATCCTGCAAGTTTTTGGCAATATGCTGTTGGTCTTGGGGGTGTTGATCGTGCTCATTGCTGCCGACTGGCGTGTTAGCTTATCACTTTCGATTTTCGTGTTTATCACGGTTGCCATCTTGCTGCGCATGGCCAACATCGCCGTACCCTATTGGGAAGCCGAGCGCCAAACCAGCGCCGACCTGTATGGTTTCCTGGAAGAACGCCTTTCTGGCACGGAAGATATCCGCTCGAACAATGCCATGCATTACGTGCTAGATCGTTTTTATCGCCTGACACGCGACCTGATGCGGAAAACGCTCCGGGCTGGATTGCGCTGGGCCGTGCTGATGAATACCACCTGGGTCTTGTTTACCATTGGAAACGCCATCGGGCTGCTGGTGAGCGCTTACCTGTATCGAACCAATGTGATCAGCCTGGGAACCGTCTTCATGATCGTATATTACACGAACATGATCAATTGGCCCTTGGAGCGCATCACGCAGCAGTTCCAGGATCTGCAAAAAGCGGGCGCCAGCCTGATCCGTATCATGGGGATCCAGAGCGTCCAGGGCAGGATCCCGGGTGAGAATGATTTCGAGCCGCCGGCTCAGTCCCAGTTGCGCCCAGGACCACTGATCGTTGATTTCAACCATGTTACTTTCGGCTACAACGACAGCCTGTCCTCCAAAGCCGATCGCACGATAAAACCCGGTGGGATTGGCTCTGCCCCGGCGCAGGCGGTCCCGGAGGCTCAGCCTCCGGTTGAGACGGTGCAGGCCGAGGAAGACGACAAGGAAATGGTGCTGTGTGATATATCCTTCCATCTGGAGCCGGGCAGGGTGGTTGGCCTGTTGGGGCGCACTGGCAGCGGAAAAACAACTCTGACCCGCCTGCTTTTCCGCCTGTACGACCCCGACCAGGGACAGATCAGCCTGGGCATGGACGGTCGCTTGCTGGATATTCGCAGCCTGCCCGTGCAAGATCTGCGCCGCCGGGTGGCGATGGTAACGCAAAACATCCAGCTTTTCCATGCCACCGTGCGGGAGAACCTGACCTTTTTCGATACTACCATCCCGGACGAGACAATTTTGGGCGCAATTCGCGACCTGGGGTTGTGGGAATGGTTTGAAGCACTGCCCAAGGGCCTGGATACGGAACTGGAGTCGGGCGGCGGCCTTTCGGCGGGGGAGGCGCAGTTGCTGGCCTTCACGCGCATCTTTCTGCGGGATCCGGGGCTGGTGATCTTGGACGAGGCTACCTCCCGGCTGGACCCTGCTACCGAGCACTTGATTGAACTGGCAGTGGATAAATTGGTGCATAACCGAACCGCTATCATTGTGGCGCATCGCTTGGGAACCGTGGAACGCGCCGATGATATCTTGATCCTGGAAGATGGTGAAATCTGCGAATATGGAGAGCGCCTGCACCTGGCTGGCGACCCATCTTCGCGCTTCTATCACTTGCTCGAGACCGGTTTGGAGGAGGTGCTGGTATGACAGCGCAAACTGCTGCACCAGCCGAGCGACGCGAAGAGCAGCGCGACCGGCCGCCAAAGAAATCCTGGCATTATTTTATTGAGATCATCCGCTATTCTTTCTGGTTGTATGTCGGTGTGGTGGTCATGCGCCTGTTCATTTTCACAGTAACGCCGCAATTGACCGGCCTGGTGATGAGGCAATTCTTTAACGTGCTCAGCGGCGATGCTGTCGTGCGGCTGACGCCGGAGGCCATTGCCGCGCTGATCGTGGGATTGGCGCTAGCCCGAGCGGTGGTGATCCTGCTGGATATGTACGCCAGCAACTTGTATAACTTCCGCTCTGGAGCGCTGCTGCGCAAAAATTTGCTAACGCGCATCCTCGAGCGCCCCGGCGCCCAGGCTGTGCCGCAGTCGCCTGGCGAGGCCATCAGCCGTTTCCGGGATGATGTCAATAACACCTCAGAGTTTACTTCGCAAATCCCCTTCATTTTTGGCCAAGGTTTATTTGCAATCGTTGCTCTGATCACCATGCTGCGCATCAGTCCTCGGGTTACCTTGTTTGCCTATACCCCATTTGTGATCGTGGTCGTGATGGGCAACCTGGCGATGAAGAATGTGGAAAGATTCCGTGAAGCGAACCGCAAGGCCTCTGGACGGGTGACTGACTTTGTGGGTGAGATCTTCGGCGCGGCGCAGGCAGTCAAGGTAGCCACCGCGGAGACCAACGTGCTCAAGCGCTTTGAGATGCTCAATGAGAACCGGCGCAAGGCTGCCATTCGTGACCGCCTCTTCTTGTCTTTTATCGAATCGGCTATCTGGAATTTCATGAATATTATCACCGGTGTGATTTTGCTGTTGGTAGCCGATCTGCTCAACGCAAGCGCGGCCGGCGGTCCCAAGATCACCCTGGGTGATTTCTCTTTGTTCATCTACTACCTTGGCTTTACCACAGAATTTACTGCCACGACGGGCATCCTGATGGCCTGGTTCAAGCAGGCCGGCGTTGCCCTGGCGCGCATGATCACCCTGCTGCAGGGAGCTGAACCCACCTCGCTGGTCAAGCATACCCCGGTGTATGTGACCGGTGACTTACCGGCGATCCCCCACGTTGTCAAAACCGAAGAGCATCGCCTGGACGAATTGGAAGCCAGGGACCTGACCTATCTCTACGATGAGACCGGGCGTGGCATCGAGGCGGTCAACCTTCGTCTCAGGCGCGGTTCGTTCACAGTGGTCACCGGGCGCATTGGTTCGGGGAAGACCACTTTGCTGCGCGTGCTGCTGGGATTGCTACCCAAGCAGGAGGGGGAGGTGCGCTGGAATGGCCGGGTGGTTGATAACCAGGCCGATTTCTTCATTCCTCCACGCAGCGCCTATACCTCGCAGATTCCTCTCCTGTTCAGCGAGCCTCTTAAGGACAATATCCTGATGGGCTTGCCGGAGGACAAAGTCGATCTGAAGTCTGCTATCTGGCTGGCGGTGTTGGATAGAGACCTGGCTGAGTTGGAGTATGGGTTGGATACGATCATCGGCTCGAAAGGTGTCAAGATTTCGGGCGGACAGCGCCAGCGCACGGCCGCAGCGCGCATGTTCGTGCGTAACCCGGAGCTGTTGGTCCTGGACGACCTTTCCAGCGCATTGGATGTGGAGACAGAGCGCCAGTTGTGGGAGCGGGTGTTTGAGCTGCAAGGTGTTACCTGCCTGGTAGCTACGCATCGCCGCCCGGCCCTCCGGCGCGCCGACCATATCATCGTACTCAAGAACGGCCGGGTAGAAGCAGAAGGCGACCTGGATACTTTGCTGGCGACCTGCGAGGAAATGCAGCGCCTTTGGCAAGGCGAGCCGGGTTAGTACAGCGAGAAGGATTGGCTTTTAAAATGCCTGCCAGGGACCCGGCCAAAGCTCGTTATCTGCGTACATCAGACCTGGCGCGCGCCACCGGCGTCCATCCCAATACGGTGCGGCGATATGTGGATTGGGGTTTGCTACCGCCGGTCGAGCGCAGCCCGGCAGGATACCGGCGTTTTACTTACAGGCACCTGGATTGTTTGCGCCTGGCACGCCTGGTGTATTCCAATGAATATCCAGGCCGGGTGATGCGTCATTCTGGGGTGGCAGTGATCCGCCTGGCAGTTGCTGGCGACCTGGGCGGAGCGCTCGAAATGACCTACCAGCACCTGGTGTTGGTGCAGTCGGAATGCGCGCACGCCGATGCGGCCGTGGCGTTGCTCGAGCGTTGGGCGCAAGGCATCTCTGCCGATACGACTGCCAGGCCTTTGCAGATTGGCCAGGCAGCCAAATTGTTGGGGGTATCGATTGATATTGTTCGCAATTGGGAACGCAACGGACTCATCAAAGTGCCGCGTGATCCGCTCAATGGCTACCGGCGTTATGGTTCTCAAGAGATCAGTCGCCTGCGAGTAATCCGCATGCTCAGCCGGGCCGGCTATAGCTTGATGGCTATCCTGCGCATGCTGTTGCTGCTTGACCAGGGACAGACTTCTAACCTGGGCCAGGTGCTCGACACGCCTCGCCCTGATGAAGATGTCTATACCGCTTCCGATCGTTGGTTATCTACCCTGGCGAACCAGGAACGGCGTGCCCAGGAGATGATTGCCCTGGTCGAAGAAATGATCGCCAAAGAAGCCGAGCCTCATTAGATATTGGAGCGTTACCTCCGCAACTATCCCATTGCACACCAGGGTTGTAGAATATAATTAGCAACAGATTCAAATAAAAAACCCAAGTTGCCACCTAGCGGTGACATGAGAAAGTCCATGCGAAATCTGGTAAA
>CAZVRZ010000148.1:0-12646 GCA_964629965.1 uncultured Anaerolineaceae bacterium | reverse complement strand
GGGGGCGACTATGTTTGGCCGGTCAAAACAAACCAGCCGCGTTTGCACGAAGATATCGAGCGCTTATTTGCTCCAGACAATCCAAAACCAGGCTTTGGCAAGATCACCACAGATTTCCAGACCGCCATCAAGGTTAATTATGGACACGGTAGACTTGAGAAACGCACCATCCAAACCAGTTCAATGCTCAATGATTACTTGGACTGGCCTGGAGTGGGACAAGTCTACCGCCTCGAACGTAAGTTTGATTGGGTGCGCCAAGGCAAAGTCTTCAAATCCAGTTGCGAGATTGAGTATGGCATCACCAGCCTGCCAAATGTGGCTGCTTCACCAGCCGAAGTTCTTCTGCTCAGACGCAAGCATTGGGGGGTGGAAACCGGATTGCATTATCGGCGTGATGTTACTTTTCGAGAAGATTCCACCCGCATGACGATCGGCGCTGCCGGAAGAATTCTAGCTACTGTGAATAATTTAGTGATCGGCCTGATCAAACGCTCCGGGCACGATAATGCCGCAAAGGCCCGGCGGTACTATGAAGGCCATATCGCCGAAGCTTTTGGCTTGCTGCTTACCGCAAAACACCTTTCTTGAAAAAGCCATAACCCAAACATGACAAAGAGTTGAACGATTCTCGAAAGTGTGAGACAATTGCTTGGTGATTTTGGGGTATGATCAGGATGCACAACAGGAGGCAAGAATGCTTCCTATTAACATTGATACTCCGCGCTGGAGAGGGTAACCACGCGACGAACCACATAACCGCTTATGTTTCATGGAGGGAGGCTCAATGATGCAATATCTTCTTGCAGCAGATGTAGACCAAATCCAGGGATATATTTTTGGCACCGTCCGTATGCGCACCATACGCGGCGCGTCTGCCCTGGTAGCACTTCTTGGCGAACAGGTGCGCAGCTTGGCGCCAACAGTAAGCCCATCCTGTCAATGCTTGCGGCATCAGGGTGGGCAGTTTGTTTTTATAGCCCAAGAGCCAGAGAAACTGGCACAAATGATCCAACAAGAAACACAGAAGATTGGGGGCGGCGCCTTGGGCATTACCATCGGCTGGGAAGCCTACCCCGGCGCAGAACATTTTGCACAAACCCAGGCTGCCGTATTTCACAAGATCAAACATCTCAAAGAAACCAACCAGCGCGGCGGCCGAAGCAGCGGCATCCTGGGGGGCGGATTTATCCGCCACTGCGACCTGTGCAAGCAGTACCCGGCCATGCCCAACCCTGAAAAGCCCGCCGAGCTGATCTGGTCACCTGGCGATGACCCCGCCGAAGCGCGCCACCTTTGCCTGGCTTGCTGGAAACGCAAGCAAGGCGCTGAAGCAATCAAAATGGACCAACAGCTAGACGACGCTATCCGGGCGGAGCAAGCCCGCCTGAAAAAACCTGTTTGGCCAGCCGATTTCCAGCCCAAATTCCCCGCTGACCTGGAGCAGATCTGGCCCCCAGGGCAAGAAGGCCGCCTGATCGGTATCGTCGCCGCCGACGGGGATGGTATCGGCCAGTTGCTCGATAAGATCCCAGACCCTCAACTCTACCAACGCTTTGCGGATGCCATTGAAAAAGTCAGCTTGAAAGCTGTGGCCAGGGCCGCCTGTGCCATCGGACTCGATCGCAAGAAGAGCGGCTGGATTGATTTGCTGCCGATCATTTACGGCGGCGACGACCTGACCCTTTTCCTGCCAGCCGAGAAAGTCCTGTCTTTTGCCCTGGCCCTGGGGAATGCCTTCGCTGACCTGACCGGCAAAGACCCATCCCTGGCGAATGATCCCGACACCCAGGCCATCCAGCAGGTCTTAAGCCTGTGCCGCCCTGGCGAAACCCATCTCACCCTTTCGATGGGGGTGGTGGCTGCCAAGCCCAGCTTCCCCTTCGTGGCCCTGCACCGCCTGGCAGGTGAACTGCGCAAGAACGCCAAGCGCCAGCGGGCCAGCCGCAAAATTACTGAAGGCATGCTGGATTTTGCCATGATCACCTCGGCCAATGCCGAAAAGCTAGAGACCATGCGCAAGCACTACGCCCGCACAGAGGCCGGCGCAGAATATTCACTGACATCCTGGCCCTATACGTTCTCAGACCTGGCCAACCTGCTCACGCTATGCAGCCAGGTTACCGCAGAAGTGCCCCAGCGGTCACAGCGTAAATACATGTATTCCGAATTCTGGCGCACACGCCCCGCCGCTGAAGCGGCTTACCGGGCCCTGGTCAAGAAAAGCGGCCTGGAGAATACCCGCAAAACCCTCCAAGCTTTTGGCTGCAGCAAACCCAAGCAAACCCCCTTCAGCGGAGCGCAGAGCGAGCGCACCGTGCTGCTAGACGCGCTGGAGATCACGGAACTTGTGGAGGAGAGGAGACCCGCATGAGTACATTGGAATACACCCTGCGCTTCAACGGCGATCTACATATCGGCAGTGGTGCGGGCATCCCGGGCATCCTCGATGAGCGCGTGCTGCGCGACCCGCAGGGTTTTGCCTATATCCCCGCATCCACCATCAAAGGCCTGCTGCGCCAATCTTGCGTTGACCTGCTTGGCTACCGTGGCCAGCAAGAACGGCTGATGTGCCAGGGGCAGCGCCGCCTGCTCAAAGATGGTGTTCAGCAGCCCAAGATGGGCGATTACTGCCAACCCGGAAGCACCCCCTGCCTGATCTGCCTGTTGTTCGGCTCACCACTCATCGAAGGCGCTCTATGGTTCTCGCCGGCAGAATACCCCCAGGAATACCGAAACGCCGTGCAAGATTCGCCATCCCCGGCCGTGGCGGCCGAACGCGACATGGCATCCAGCGCCCACGCCGCCATCGACCGGCGCACCGGGCGCGCCCGCGAACACCAACTCTTCAACCTGGAGGTTGTTCAGCCTGTGGATCATTTTACCGGCAGTATTCACATCACCCGCCCACTGCAAAGCGCAGCCGCGGCCGGCCAGGCGGCCCTTGATGAGCAAGCATGCCTGGGCTGGTTGGCCGCCAGCCTGCTCTTCATTCGCGCCGCCGGCGGTCGCCGCCGCAAAGGCTGGGGCCAGTGCCGCTTTGATCTTCCCCCGGCAGACAACGCTGCCGCCTTGCAAGCCCTGAGGAGACTCCTGGGAGGTGAAAAATGACCCTTACCCGTTACCCCATCACCATCACCCTTGAAACCCCAGCCGCTTTCAGCGACGCTCCCGCCATGGGCAACGAAACCGGAACGCTGGAATACATCCCCGGCAGCGCCCTGCGCGGCATGCTGGCCAACCTGTACCTGGCCGGCAAGAAAGAAGACGCCGCATTTCGCCGCCTGTTTGTGGAGGGGGGCATCCAGTTCGGCAACCTCCATCCAGAGCAAGGCCGGCGGCTGCCGCTCTCAGCCTACTCCTGCAAACGGCATGCTGGCTTCCTCAAAGATCCATCCTTCATGGGCCCGTCCCACCGGGTGGTAGACCGCCTGTGGGAAGATTTTCTGCCCGAGCCGCCGCAGCACTGCGCAGACTGCCAGCAGCCCCTGACCCAACTGGAACGCACTTTTTACACCGGTCGCGACGCCTTGGAATCTGTCTCCCCCACCCTCACCTCCCGCATGAGCACAGCCGTGGTTGGCAGCAGCGGCAGCGCCCGCCAGGGTTCTCTGCACAGCCAGCAAGAGCTGGCCGCCCAGCAAACCTTCAGCGGGTACCTGGTGTGCAGCCAGGCTGACCTGGCGGCCCTTCAGGGCGCCCTGGGTGCTCAGGAGTTCCAGGGTTACCTGGGGCGCAAGCGCTCAGGCCTGGTTAAAGTCAGCCTGCAGCAAAAGGGGAAGAACTGGGACGAGCATCTCGTCGTCTCATCGCCCAAATACCCTGGCAAGGCCTTTGCCGCCCTGACCTGCACCTCTGACTTGATCCTGGTTGACGAACTGCTGCGGCCGGTTACCAGCCTCACCACCGAAAACCTGGCCGTCTTAAGCAGCCCGCCCGCCAGGGTACAGATCGTCAAAGCCTTCGCTGCCAGCCGCACCGTTGCCGGATGGCTGGGCATAGGCAAAATATTCAAAGAGAATGACCTGGCCATCACTGCCGGGTCTACCTTCTTGCTTCAGTTCGGGGAAAACGACCGACAGGTTGTGCTGGAATGGATGCAAAGACTGGCGGTGCAGGGACTTGGACTGCGCCGCAGTGAGGGTTTTGGCCAGGTGACCTTCAGCGAGCCTTTGCACGATCTGTCCTGGAAGAATCTGCAGAGCCACCTGGAAAACAAAATGAAGGATTTCCGCCTATGAAACCCCCACGCAGTGATTTTTTCCAAGCCTACCTGCTTGAGCCGCGTTCTCCACAGAACCAGTTGGCTGCTGAGTTGCTGATCGACGAATTGGAGGCGGCCTTACTGGCAGAAGTAGAAAAACGGCAAAATTCCTACAAAGGCGCCAAAGCCATCGCCCACACCCTAGAGAACCTGGTCCTGCGCCACACCAACCCTTCCGAATGGCAGGCATATCTCAAGCACGAGGTAACACGCAAATCAGGCCAGACCAAAAGCCTGCTTGAGGATATTTTGAACTGGCTGCACTACCGGCCAGGCCTGCCGGTTGCTGTTGCCCTGGATAAGGCGGCAGAAGAATTGGTGGGTGCCTACCAACGCTGCAAAAAGGTCTGCCCGCTGGAACCGGATGAACTGAACAAGACCAAGCAGAAGCTGTATCCAGCCGCACTGCGCGCCTTTTTGGCGCAGATGCTGGGGAGGTTGACAGAATGACAGCCCTGAACACAAGCACATCGATCCACCGCCTGGTAGTACGCGGCCAGCTCGAGCTCAAGGGATCTTTTCATATCGGGTCCGGCAGCGCCAGCCAGTTCAGCGACATGGCACTGCGCCGCGATGCCCAGGGGCAAGTGTATATCCCTGGCACCTCACTGGTGGGCCTTTTGCGTTCCGCTGCCGAAGACCTGGCCCCCTATGTGACAGGTTCAATACAAGATCCCCAGAGCCGCAGCCAACCCGGCCTGACCAGCGACCTCTTTGGCTGGAGCCCCGAAAAGGGCACTTCGGGCGGAGGTCAGGCGGCACGCCTGACCATGCTGAATGCCTTGCCCAAAAAAGCGCTGCCCAATATCCTCGAAATTCGTGACCATGTTGGCATGGATCGCAAAACCGGCGCGGCGCGCAAAGGCCTGTTCTATAACCGTGAAGTGGCCCCGGCCAATTCATGCTTCAAGTTTGAGTTCCACGTTCAAGAACCAACTGCCGAAGAAGTGCGCCTGCTGAAGGCCGTTTTAGACCTGTGGGCCACCTCAGGCGTGCGCCTGGGCGGCCGCACCACCAGTGGGTTGGGCCTGGCTCAACTGCAAAATATCCAATGGTTTGCACTGGATTTCTCACAAGACAATCTGCTCCTGGCTTATCTGCTGCCGCCGGCTGAGGCACCTGACGGAGAAGAATACCTTCCCGTCGATGAATGCAAGCCAGAACAAATCGAAGCCATGCTGGGCCCTGCTCCTGAACCAGTCTCCCCAGTCGTTGCCGAAGAACGTTACCTGCCCCAACGCGTCGTGATTGAGCTGGAATTGGAAACTCTGGATCCGCTGCTGGTGGTGGGCTACACCCCCAAGTTGGATGCATCTGGCGAGCGCCCTACCGATGCGGCCTTTGTCACCCGGCTGAAACTGAAAGACAATGGCAAAGCAATCAATGAGATCTTCTTACCAGGCTCAGGCTTCAAGGGTGTGCTGCGCAGCCGGGCAGAAAAGATCGCCCGCACGCTGGATTACTACACCGGCTATGCGAAACAAGAAGACGCTTGGAACGACGCCGGCGCGCAGGCCCAATACGCCAGGCGCATCTCGGCCTGCGCTGTGACCCACGCACTGGCCCCCAAAGAAGAACCTACCCGCCTGCATGCCTGTTTCGGTGGGGTGCGCATGGATAACACCGAAGGCCAGGAAGAACCAGGCCTGTACAAGCAATCTTGCCTCACCTGCCGCCTGTTTGGCAACACGGCGCTGCGCGGCCGCCTGGTGGTGGATGATGGCCTCTTGCTGACAGAAGGCAAGACCAAGCTCTTCGACCACGTGGCCATTGACCGTTTTTCGGGTGGTGCAGCAGATGCCAAGAAATTTGACGACCGCCCACTGCTGCCCGGCGAGCGCTTTAGCATTCGCCTGGAATTGCAGCGCCCCGAGCCCTGGATGCTGGGCTACCTGGCCTTGCTGCTCAAAGATCTGGATGACGGCGACCTTTACCTGGGGCATGCCACCCACCGCGGCTACGGCCGGGTGCGTGCCTGGGTGAAGGGCGCTCAGGCCCTGGCCCTGCCCGGGTCCAAGTTGAGCAGTGCATTGATCGAGGCCGGCTACCAGCGCCCACAAAGCCTCCCCGGCCCCTTCTGGCAAGTTGACCTGGGTCTGGATGCGCTGTTCACGCCGCAGGGGCTGGCTGCGCCGCAGGAGTTGGGCGTGCCAGAATCAGAAGCGCTCAAGCTGATCACAGCCTGTCACACCGAATTCATCACGAAGGTCAAAGAAATCCAGCAAATACCCAATCTCGGAGAAATCAAGGAGGTGCGGCCATGACGCTGGAATTGTGGACGATTGAGATCGAACCCGGTCAACTGGCTGCTTGCTTGCAGGCTGCTGCGGCCTGCCTTCCGAGCGGCGGCTTGCAGGCCCTGGAAGTGGAATGGTGGAACCAGCCGGCTGAAATACTGGAACCAGGGAAAGGCCTTCAGGAGCTGACAAATTCTCCTGCCGACAGCCCGCGCGGCAGCGCCTTTGGCCCGCAGGCAGAAATCCGCTGGCGCAAAGTGAACGATAAGCTGCGCCTGGTCATTACCAGCGAGACTGCCCTGAGCGGCCTGGTTCAGGCCAGCCCGAATCAGGCATATCCCTGGGAATCGTTGCCTGCCAGCACCACCGGTTGGGATGGCAGTTCTCGCCGTGAGCGCAGCCTGCTGCTGTGGGGCTCCGATTATACCGGCGGCACATGGAGCGAACTGCGCATTGGTCGCCCGTTGGCCTACCCCGTCCAGCCGCAGAAAGGCAAGGTCAGCGGGGTGATGTTGAAAATCATCGAATACTTAGATGCCACCGGCCAGGTGGCGCTGGCGCGGCGGGCTGGATTGCTGGCCCAATACCCCGATCCCGTACAGGAGGTGCAGCATGAATAACAAACAGAATCGCGGCCTCAAAAGACAAGAGTTAGAGCGCCAGGAGCGCCTCAAGCAGGCGCCGAACCAGGGGCCAGGCTTCATCAACCCCTACAACTTCGTCTCCTTTGGCCCAGAGATCAAAGTGCGTCTCGAGCATCCCAGCCACGAAAACTTCAGCGGCTTGAGCGGAGAGATCGTCTGCGAGTTGGAAAACATCACCCCCCTGTGCATTCCTGATCCCGAAGCCACGGAGGAGATCGGCATCGGCATCGGCGATAAGAAGCGCAAACAAAAGCCCTTCCTGCTGATGAATGGCCAACCTGCCCTGCCGGGCTCATCCCTGAAAGGCATGCTGCGCAGCGTGGCTGAGGCCGTCACCGATTCTTGCATGTCCATCCTCACCGAAAACATGGCCGTTTTCCGCGACAATCGCCAGTGGGTGCCCGAGTCGCGCCGGGTGGGCTGGCTGCGTGTTACCAAGGATGGCAAACCAGCCCGCATCGATGACCCCAAAACACCAGGTGGGGTGACAGCCATTCACTTCCCCAAGCGTGGCTTATATAACCAGATCCATAAACCATACAGCCCGCGCGACGCCAACCAGGCTGCGCAAGGCGAACGGATATCGGGAGACGTTCTCCGTCTATACGAACAAATGATCGATGACGAGAACTTTACACTCAAAGAAAGTGGATCGGAGCGCCGGCCCAACCCAAGCGAAAAAGAATGGTTAAAAGGTTTCGTTGCCCGCAAAGAAGATTCAAACTGGTGGTTCCGGGCCAACAACCAGAACCAGGTGACCCAGTTCGGGCGCAACTTCCGCTACAAGTGGACCTACGATCCGCGCCAGGCCGTCCCAGAGCGTTACCACCCCTGCCACGACCCGGCCGACAAACTCTGCCCGGCCTGCGCCCTGTTTGGCATGGCCGGCGAGAGCAACCAGCCTGGCGAGGAGGGCGATGTACGCGCCGTGGCCGGCCGTGTGCACGTCAGCTTTGGCACATGGCTGGGTCAGGGTCCGCAAAAGGACAAGAATCCTGATCTGCAATGGGTCAACGATCTGAAGATCCTGGGAGCGCCCCATCCCTCTTGCCGCAGCTTTTACCTGCACCCTTCCCGCCGGGGGCGCTTCTACCTGGGCCGCCGCGGCACTGTTGACCAGGTGACCGAGCCGGCCGAGGAGTTCTTAGAGAACAACTCCATCAAGCCTACCCAGGCCCGCGGGCGCAAGTTCTACTGGCACCACACCAAGGCCTGGAATGGACGCAAGCTTGAATATCTGCAGATCAAGCAAAATATGAACGGCCGGGTCCCTCGCACCGACCAGAACTCAAAAGTGCAAGTGCTGATGCCCGGCGGGCATTTCCAATTCAGCCTGCGCTTCGAGAATCTATCTCAATGGGAGCTTGGCCTGCTGCTGTGGACCATGGCCCTGCCCGATGTGGCCAATGGCGCTCACCACCTGGGCCTGGGCAAGCCGGTGGGCCTGGGCACCTGCAAGGTTAAGGTTTCATCCTTGAATTTGGTGGACCGCAAAGCGCGCTATGAGTCGCCGAGCGACACCGGCCTGCAAAGCTATGCGCAGCCAGACCTGGCCCAACAGCCCGCCAAAGGTTATCTAGACGCCCTGCGCCAGCAACTGCAAACCTGGTTTGGCGGGCAGTCCATCCACGAGATCGCCCATATCCACGACCTGCTGACCATCCTCAGCCTGGATCAGCCCGCTGCCGCCGGTCCTGAAGTGCCTATCTGCTACCCGCCCGGGTTGCAGCATACGCCTGCAGAGCCCGAGCACGGCGACCCCATGCATCCCGAGGAAATGCATTTCTCCTGGTTTGGCGGCAGGGGCGAGGACTGGAGCCAGGCTTTGCTGACCATTGATGAGATCGGCAAGAATAGGCGCCAACTGCGCGCCCGCGAGTAAGAAAAGAGACCATGAACATGCCAGACCTACCACGACACTTCATTATTCCCTGCGGCACCTCGCAGTTGGACGAGCGGGCACTGACTGCACTGGACCTGCGCAACAAGCGCCCGTATAATGCCCTGCGGGATAGGCCGGATATCGAGCAACAGACTACCCAGGCGTTTGATGACTTTCCCCCGCCCGAAGATCAACCGCAAGCCCAGGACAGTTTCCTGCCCTTCTTAAAAACGCTGCAAGAGAAAGCAACAATCCAAGAAGCGCACACCTTCGTCGGCAGCCCGCAAAACCCCATGGGGGCAGAACTGAGCACCCTGGCCCGCCTGCACCATAATGGCCAATGGAGCCCCCAGCAAGATACAATCACCATCCTGTCTTCTGAAACTGCGGCCGGGGTGTGGTGTGCGGCCATGCTGCGCGAGATGTTGAAAGCGTGGGGGGTGCCAGCGGGGAATATCGCGCCCATTGTGATCGAGCAGTTGAACGAATGCCCACAAAGCCCCGATGACGCCATGGTCAACCTGGCACAAACCGTGATGAATAAAGCAAACCCTGAGCGCCAAAACATCATCGTCATGACCGGTGGCTTTAAATCGAGCATTCCGGTGCTGACCGTAGTGGCGCTGGTGTATGGTATGCGGATGGTATATCTCTTTGAGAAGGCCGATCAGGTGCAGTGGATCGACCAGCGCGAAGCAGGCGCATTTGAACCACCCAAGATTATCTTTGGGAAGGATAAAAAGTATGGCCCAGGCAGCTTGAACGATTTTGTGCGCTTGATCATTGAGACCTGGCTCAATAAGCGCCGCCCTCCCGACCCCTTGAATGTCCATTAACCACTGCCAGCTCAAGGTGTTCCTGGCCAGGCGAGGCCTTGCCAGGAACACCTTGAATGCCAGCAGATTCGCCCTGGCGATGGAGAAATAAATGCATTTCGAATTCTTGGTTCAGCGCAATCCAAATACCAAAGAATGGCAGTGGGGAGTAAGACAAGATGGAGCCTCCCCCCGTTCGTTATATCCCCTTGGGCTGGACAACCTCTCGCAAAGCGCTGTAGAAGTCACCGTTCGCCTACAGGCGCTGGAAGAAAGCTTCAAGGACCCAGCCCAGGTTGCAGCTTTCCGGCAGATGTTTGCCAACAGCAACCTGATGCAAGAGAAAGAAGGCGCCAGCAGGCCGGCCTGGATATGTTTTACGGCAAAAGGGATGGATGAAGAGGCATTGAAAGCAGCCGCAATTTTTTACCAGGGCCTCTACCTGTACTTACGGGATGGTGAGCGCTACAAAACATTCCACGCCGACCTGGCCTATCTAACGGCTGCCTGGCAGTGGTACACCGCCTTTGCTCGCCTGCTTCCACAACAGCCTGATCCGGCAGAGTTGTACAACTTCGGCGTGGCCCATCAAGTTCTGGCCTCCATGCTAGAAGATCCCCACTTCGACCTGGCTGCACAGTGGATGCCCTACTTTGGGCGCGCCACTGGCGACCTGCCCCTGGCGCTGGCCCGCGAACGCATGCGCACTGGCATGGTGCTAGAAACGATCCCCCCACAAGAAGCAAAGTCGCGCTCCCTGCACTTGCCCATTGAGGCGCCGGGGGCATTTCAGCCGGTTCGCTGGGAGAAGACGCGCATCTTGCCCGTACTAAGTAACAATGAAGGCGGCAAGGCGCTGGTACGCCGCCTGATTTCCGAATGGCTCTTGACGCGCTATGATTTCTCCACCCCGCTGCACCTGGCACGCCTGCTTAAACACAACCAACCGCAACGAGAACTTTGGCAGGGCGGGGTAATGCTGGGCTGGTTGTTGGTTTGGGTCATCGCTATGCTGGCGCTGAACATTGCCGCCCAGCCGCATCCCGGTATACTGGCAGGCCCGGCTGCAACGTTCTGGACAATAGCGGCTTTCTGCTGCGGGCCGCTGGTTTTATTGGGCATGGCGCTGCTCTGGTTTGAGCCAGGAGCGGTGGTCAACATGGCCTTGCCACGCCTGAGCGGCGGCATTGCCCTAGGCTATGTTGCCTTTATCTTACAAAAAGATGCTGTAGAGCTGGCACTGAGGTTTCTGGATCCTATACTGGCCCTGTTCTTATTATGGGTTGGCGCTCTGCTGTTAGGCTTTGCTTATCTCTTTTTCGATGTCTTGCCGCGCGGGCGTTCTAAAAAAGAAACGGTCAAACGAGCTTTGGTTACATTGATGGCAGCTCTGCTGATTTCGATGGGCATGGGGCTTTTCATGGTAGCACTGTCTACGGCTGCTTACAACGGCTGCACAGGGCCTGGGAGCTGTTTCTTGGGGCCCTTTGGATGGGTCAGCTTGCAGCAGTGGGCATCGTTGGTGCCGCTGGCGCTCTTTACCGGCCTGGTGACCCAATTTGTGTTAGAAGAGCGCACCGTCACAGCCCCAGTGTGGTCCTCGGATTAAGCCATGCTGCTCTCGTTGATGCTTTCCATCATCCCCTTGCAGGCCGCCCCCATCCTGGGCTCTTTGGGCCGCCCGGCGCAGGCCTGGTTCTTACAGCAGATCACCCGCGCCAATCCGGCCAAAGCCCAAGAGATGCACGATGCACCAGGTCCCAGGCCCTACACCGTCAGCACCCTGTTGGATGACCGCGGCCGGCCGCTACAGGCAGGCAGTTGGCTGCAAGCGGGAAAACCGGTCTGGCTGCGCTGGACCGTCTTTGAGCCACAACTGGGTGATCTGCTGCAAGAGCGCATCTTGCCGCGCCTGCCAGCCAGCCTGGTGTTGTATAAAATGAAATTTCGCCTGGATGGCTTTACCTTCGACCCGGCACAGCATCCCTGGGCCGGCCGGACCACTTATCTTTACCTGGTCCAAGAAGCAAAACTGCCCCCCAACTCGCAGCAGACCCGCATGGAGTTTAGCAGCCCCACAGCTTTCCGCTCCGAAGGGGCCGACATTCCTCTACCCATTCCCGGGCACATCTTTCGCGGCTGGTGGCAGAAATGGAATGCCTTTGCGCCGTCGCCGTTGCAAATCCACAATTTTTGGCCCGAGTTTGCCAACGCCTGTATCATGATCAGCGAGCTGGGTGGGCTGAACACAGAGCGCTGGAGTTTTGCCGAGGGCACGCACGGTGTGGCCACAGGCTTCACCGGCCTGGCAGGTTTCCACTTATTGCCCAAGAAACAGTGCGGCGAATTTGCCCCCTATTGGGATGGCGCCGATCGTGTGCTGCAGTACCTATCCCAATTTGCCTTCTACTGCGGTACCGGTCACCATACCACGATCGGCATGGGCCAAACGCGTCTGCTGTCCCCCGCCAAGCAAAACGGCAGGCAAGAACGAGATGAAACTTTGTGAAAGATTTCGCATCGCTGCGAATACCCTTCGCAAACGGTGCTGGCAGTTGAACGAGAGAGGAAACGAGAGCTAACGAGAGATCGATCGTAGTAAAAAACATGTCAAAAACGCCTGTTCGAGCAGTTTTATGGTTTAGACGATGGGCCTTCGCAGGGTTGGTACAATCCAGCGTACAAACGCGGTATAATAGCGATCAAGAGCGTTCCAGAGAGATTTTTGAGACGGAGTTGGAATGCCCATGCCCCGCTGAAGGGGATTGAAACTTGACCACGTACGCCTCGTCTGCGCACACGGG
>CAZVRZ010000147.1:0-12854 GCA_964629965.1 uncultured Anaerolineaceae bacterium | reverse complement strand
TGCCCGGAAGCAATTTCCGGCTTGTTCGGCTAATTGTTTTTAGCGGAAACTAAAGCACAAGGCAGGTTACGATATAGAAAACCAAGTGCCTAAGTTATTGCCCATCGGGCCTCTTCACTAGAAACTTACTGCAAGCGCTCGTTGGGCAGCATTTCTGTTTTCAAGGTCTCTTCTCCAAGACGATTAAATCATCGCTCCAGTCTGGGATAAAGAGACACCTGTCATAGTAGTCCATGCTACATATTTTGGGGAGGTTTAACTTGAGCGGGTCAGTCTCCAGCGGGTCGTTCCTTTGCTTGGGTTTGGCCGAATGTCTCCCGGCAATAGTCGAAATCTGTTGGGTAGCGTGATCTACCATTCGAACCACATGGTTGTAGGTATCACCGATAAAGAGATTCCCTTCCTCATCAAGCGATATTGAAAAAGGCCCATCGAAATACTCGCCCGGATTGCTTCCCAAGGTCGCGGTGAGAGCAAGTTCCCCATCTCCTGAATATCCTGGCTTCCCAGTCCCAACCACTGTAGAGACCGTGCCTTGATTAACGTTGATCCGCCTCACGCTAAAATTCTTGCTGTCCAGTACATATATATTGGCATCCGGTCCAAGACGCAAATCATAAATCCAGTTGAACTGAACTGCCTCAAATGGGACCGTTTCTCTTTGAAATCCGGGATGTCCATTCCCAAGGGTCAAAACTGGCTCGCCGTCCAAATTGAACTTCCAAACCCGACAGCCCTCGATCTCGTTCACCCATATATTTCCTTGCTCGTCATAGACACAGTTCCCAATGTCTTTTAAGCCGATACGTTCGGTATTGATGAATAGTTCGACAGACTTTTTATCAGGCCGGATTTTAAAAATCTTATTGGTACCATTGCTAGAGACAAGCAATGAACCATCGGGTAATTCGGTAACGTAGTGGGGGTATTTTGCCTCGAAAGGAATGTGATTCCTACTCAGGCCCTTATCAACTACGCCAGCCGTCCAGATAAACTCATCCTCGGCCGTAATGCATCCCAGCCAGTGCTCGTTATAGTCTAGAAAGTATTGTGTGCCTCTTTTGCCATGAAAACCAAATTTCACAAAACCCTGCTCCCACGACTTGTTCTCCGTAAAGTTGAAGATGCGCTTTATTCTCCACTCCATTTTGTCCTCTCCTCAAAGCGGACACAAACCTGCCCACCCTACTATTAATGATACGGACTTCCGCTAGACTGCATCGTCGCGGTTGATTCACCCTGTCTGCGGTGGATACACTGAATCAACAAATTCTTGTTCGAATAACTCCTTAATATGGGACTCCGCTGCTAAAGCCTTTTCTCCGACATTTTGACTATATTGAGAATATTTTGTTGCCAGTTTTCTCTTGTACGCTATTCCTACGATTGCCTTCTCTTCCTCTTTACTTAGCTTTATATATGGCATTTTTCTAAAAAGCTTATATATTCCTGCTTTTGTTCCTTTATATTCCATCAACTCAAGTAGTTCGAGTGGGTAATTTGCCTCGCTAGCTATCACCCGCGTTGCCCATCCATTAACCTCGCTTAACGTTATTGCTTCCAGGAACAAACATTTAATTAAAAAACCAATTCTTTCTTCCATGGACAGCATTAATATTTAGCTCCTCTATCAATGTCAATTTATTATGCGGTTTGGCTTCTCGTTACTTCAATTGTACCCTCACCTCCTCAAAAGCACACAGCTTTACCCCCGTCGAGATGTCGTTGCGGGAGTTGTACTCAACTCACGGGTCTGTAGGCCCGCTCCCTGCCGAAAATATGTCGTTGCGAATGAGCGCGGCGAGTGAAGCAACAAAAGGCGCCGGGCTAAGGCTTTACGGTTTATAATTAGATATAGATCGAGAGGCAGTGGTGTGTGGGCTTTCTCGATACCGGCAACGTTTCTCATCAGGAGGTATGCATGAAAAAGACCATTGTCCTCATCGGAGCTGGCAGCGCCCAGTTCGGTTATGGCACCATCGGGGATATTTTGCAGAGCAAGGTGCTGGAATGCTCGCACATCGTCCTGCACGACATCAACCCCACCACGCTGGCGGCCGTCGAAAAGACCGGGCGCGCTTTTATTGAAGAACACCAGCTCCCCTTCACCATTGCGGCCAGCATCAACCGGGTCGAAGCCCTGCAAGGCGCAGACTTCATCGTCAGCTCGATCGAAGTCGGCGATCGTTTTGAATTATGGGAGCAGGACTGGCGCATCCCGCAGCAGTACGGCGTGCGCCAGGTGTACGGCGAGAACGGCGGCCCTGGCGGGCTGTTCCACTCCCTGCGCATCATCCCTCCCATCCTGGAGATTTGCGCCGACATTGTGAAGATCTGCCCGGATGCCACCGTGTTCAACTTTAGCAACCCGATGAGCCGCATCTGCACCACCGTCACGCGCGCCTTCCCAGGCCTCAAGTTCATCGGCTTATGCCACGAGATCGCCTCGCTGCGCAACTTCCTGCCGCACATCCTGGGCGTGCCGTATGAAAAGCTCGAAGTGCGCGCCGGCGGCTTGAACCACTTCAGCGTGGTGGTTTCGGCCAAGTACCTCGACAGCGGGCTGGACGCTTACCCCGATATCCGCGCCAAAGCCCCGCAATTCTTTGGCAACATGCCCTCGCTCAATGCCATGTACAAATACTTCAAAGAGACCGGCCAGTGGCCCGAGGAAGGAGATTTTTCCGGGGTTGAGACCGAGGCCTGGCCCGAGCGGCGCGTCTTCAAAGTCATCCTGGAGAAGTTCGGCCTGCTGCCGATCACCAGCGACAGCCACTTTGGCGAGTATATTCAATGGGCTTACGACATCACCGACCACCGCGGCATCCTGGACTTCTACCACTTCTACAAACAGTACCTCACCCACATCCAGCCTCAGATCGAGCTGCGCCTCAACGAGCGCCCGGTCCCGATCATCGAGGGCATCCTGACCGATTCTGGCTACGTGGAAGAAGCGGTCAACGTGCCCAACCAGGGTTTGATCGCCGACCTGCCTGAATGGCTGGTGGTTGAGGTGCCTGCCGTGATTGATAAGAACGGTGTGCACGGCATCAAGCTGGGCAAGCTGCCGCCTGGTTTTACCGGGCTGCTGCTGAACCAGGCCGCCGTGCACGACTTGACCGCCGAAGCCGTGCTGCAGAAGTCGAAGGCCGCCGTGCTGCAAGCGCTGCTGGTCGACCCGGTGGTTGGTCACTACGAGAACCTGGAAGAGATGATCGACACGATGATCGACTACCAGGAAAAGTGGCTCGGGTATCTGAAATAGGAACCTGCCAAAAGGCATCTTCTACAGATTAATCCATAAGCAATCGCAAGGCGCTCATGGAATGGGAGGCTTCCACGGAGATTTTATATGAAACCTAAACGACACACCCACTCGCTCGGTTGGATCACTGCCAGCCTGTTGATCCTGGGCTTGCTGCTGGCGGGCTGCAGCCAAACCTCCGGCAAAGATCTCGACCTGACCGATTTCGAGGCGCTGCATGCGCCAGCCGGGGATGACGCCAATACCTACCTGGTCTTTGGCAATATCCCGGCTGCGCCGCCGGCCCTCGGTCTTTCCGCCCAATTAGCGCCTTTCCTGGGCCGCTGGGAAGGATACGACTACAGCCCGCCGGTCCAAAAGGATTATAAGATCGTGCTAGTCGTCCAGGAAATTACCGCCCAAGAGGGGCGGGCCTACCTGTGGCTGGGCACCAACCTGCAGTATCCCTCCGTGGTGCAGGAAATCCAATTCACGGTCATCCCAGGGACGTCTCCGGCGATCGAGTTTCGGGCGCGCTTCGGTAAAGAAACCCTCACCATCCGGCTGGTCTACGACGCCGGTCAGCAGACGCTCAAGAATCCCGACCACAACTACCGCCAGCTCGAGCTTCGCCAGGAGCAGTCCTTCTACGTTTACAAAGATTACAGCCAGTATTTGGCCGGCAAACGGATTTCTTCGCAGGTCTATCAGAACGATGATTTGCTCAAATACGGTAAGGGATACCTGCTCTACCTGCCCGAAGGCTACGAAGACGACCCCGCCAAGACCTGGCCGTTGATCCTCTTCCTGCACGGCTCCGGGGACTGCGGAGACAACGAATACCTGCTCGCCAAGGCCAGCCCGTTCATGATGATCCGCGAGCAGGGGCCGCTGCCGTTCATCATCGTCGCCCCGCTCATGAAAATTGCCAAGTTTTTCCCGCTCGAATACCTGGAGGGGGTCTTAGCCGAGGCCCAAACGGCCTACCGCGTCGATGCCAGCCGCATCTATGTGACCGGTCTGAGCCTGGGCGGCGAGGCCGCCTACCGCCTGGCCATCCACCGGCCGGAGACCTTCGCCGCCATCGCCCCGCTTTCCGCCTTTCTCTATAAAGACGAGATGGCCGAACTGGAGCGCATTAAAAGTTTGCCGGTCTGGGCCATCCACGGCGAAAACGACACCATCGTGCCGCTGGCGGAAGGGAGAAAGCCGGCCGATGCGCTGGCCGCCCTGGGCGGTGATATCCAGTTCACCATCCTGGAAGGGGGCGATCACGACACCTGGACAGGCACTTATCGCGACCCGGCCTTCTATGATTGGCTCTTACAACACCACCTGCCTTAGGGTCTGACCAAAGGATAAACGCTATGCCAGCTTTAACCCGCCAACAAGTTCTGAACGTTCTCCAGGAAGACTGGGGCAGCTACGTGCAGCGCTTCCACAGCCTGCCGCCCCAGGCGCAAGCCGCCTTCCTGGAAGCCCAGGGCTATGCCCGCCTGGCCGACCTGCTGGCGCACATCTTGGCCTGGTGGGAAGTCGGCTTCCAATCGATCAAAAGATACCTGGACGATCCCCAGGCCCGGCCCGGGGAATACGAGGTGGACGCCTTCAACGCCGCCGCGGTCGCCAAGGTCGGAGGGTTGAGCGAAGAGAGTGTCGTCGCCTCCTTCGAAGCCATGCGGGCCGACCTGTGCGACTTCGTCCAGTCCCTGCCCGCGGCCGCCTTCGAGAACGCGCAGGTGCTCAGCCAGCTCAACATGGAGCTGATCGGGCACCTGCACGACCATGATCTCCCCTCGTAGAGACGTAACATCTTGTACAGTCAGAGCCTGTTCTACGCAACCACAAGCCGGCCCCACAGGGAGAGCACACGATTTTCATCTACTGTGGGTGCGAGCGGGTACAAACCACCCGGCGACAGCCCGTATGGTAACTGATATATAAAAGCATGCGTCCCCGGCAGCTTTGCGCTGCTGGGGACGCATGACTTCAGGCCCGAAAATATAAGCCTGGATTTCGATCGGTTTTACGCTCGTTCTAACTTGAACGCCTGCTTGCGAATATTATACTGCCCGGCCTTCTCCAGCACCTGGCCGATAAGCTGCTCGGGCACATCTACAAACGTGTGCTGATCTTCGATATAGATCTTGCCGATCGTCGAGCCAGGGATGTCGGCGTGAAAGGCAATCGCCCCAACCACATCCGCCGGGCGGATGCCGTGGGCGTGGCCCATATTCATCGTCAGCCGCACCATGCCCGGCTCGTGTGAGGCATTCCCCTCACGAGAATAGCCAGCGCGGCGTGTGGGCTTGTTGTCTCTGCCTTGGGAACGTGGGCTTTCCCATTCCTGCCGTCCACCGAACCCGCGACTTGCGTGGCGTGAACGATCGTCCTGCTGGAAGGTATCGCGTGAGCCGCGGTAAGCGCCCCGTTCGCGATCGCCATACCTGGACTCGCGCCGGATTTCCTCGGCTACTGCCTGCACCTGGGCCACCGGGCGGCGTTTTTCGTCTGCACGGGCAATTTTCAAGGCGGCGACAGCGATTTCAAGCGGATCGCCCCCCTCGGCCACCATTGCCTCAACGATGGTTCGTTCCTGCCGGCAGCGCCCGCGCTGGATCCATACGTTGATCTGCTTGACCAGCTCTGCGTCGCGGTGAACCTGGATTTGTTCGATCGTGGGCAGATCGGCCTGGGTAATTGCCTGGCGGGTGAA
The DNA here is from genome assembly GCA_964629965.1 of uncultured Anaerolineaceae bacterium. Taxonomy (GTDB): domain Bacteria; phylum Chloroflexota; class Anaerolineae; order Anaerolineales; family UBA4823; genus CAZVRZ01. The sequence goes on along the minus strand of CAZVRZ010000147.1, from coordinate 6,894 downwards.
GCGTTCGATCTCGCGCAAGCGGCGACGCTCATAGGGGGTGGCCAGCGTGATGGCGATGCCGGTCTTGCCGGCGCGCCCGGTGCGGCCGATGCGATGGACATAAATTTCAGCATCGCCCGGCATGTCGTAATTGAAGACGTGCGTAATGCCGTCAATATCCAGCCCGCGGGCGGCCACATCTGTGGCCACCAGCACTTTTACCTGCCCCTGGCGGAAGCGGCTCAGTGTGCGCTCACGCGCCTCCTGGCTGAGATCGCCGTTGAGCGCCTCGGCCGGGAAGCCGCGCAGGGCCAGTTCGTTGGTCAGGTCGCCAGTGCCGGCGCGTGTGCGCACGAAGATCAGCGCCGAAGAAATTTCTTCCATCTCGAAGAGCCGGGCCAGGGCGGCGGTTTTGTCGGCCTGGTGGACCACGTAGAAGCGTTGTTCGGTGGCCGCTACGGTGACCTGCTCGCGCTGGATGGTGACCGCCTGCGGCTCGCGCATGTATTGTGCCGCCAGGCGGCGGATCGGGCTGGGCATTGTCGCCGAGAACAGCGCCGTCTGCCGTTCGGCGGGCGTGGCCGCCAGGATGGCTTCGATATCCTCAATAAAGCCCATGCTGAGCATTTCGTCGGCTTCGTCGAGCACCAGTGTGCGGACGGCGCTGAGATCGAGCAGCTCGCGTTTCAGCAGATCGAGCAGGCGCCCGGGGGTGCCGACGATTACGTCCACGCCGCGTTTGAGCTGGTTGATCTGGCGTCCGTACGACGAACCGCCGTAAATGACGCACACCTGGGCGTTGCAGAATTGGCCCAAATCAGAGAAGGCCTCGGATACCTGTAGGGCCAGCTCCCGCGTGGGGGTCATGATCAGCGCCTGGGGTGCACGCTGCCCGTGTTGTAGATTGTGGAGAATGGGGAGAGCGAAGGCGGCGGTCTTGCCGGTGCCGGTCTGCGCCTGGCCGATGGTGTCAGCGCCGCTCAGCATGAGCGGGATGATGCCGGCCTGGATGGGGGTGGGTTCTTCGTAGCCGAGCGCGGCCACGGCCTGCGCCAGCTCGGGGCGCAGGTTAAGGGAAGCAAATTCAGTTGTCATCAAAACTCCGTCAATATGTGGCCTTGCACAGGCCCGAATAAAATAAGGACTGTTTTGATGACCTCGTGAACGTTCTTGCCTGCACCAATCGGCCCTCGCGGGCGGATTGTCCCTGTGTGGGGCTATCCAAACTGGACAGCTCGTACAATTTGCAACAAAAAAGCCCGACTTTCAGTGTATCGGGCAATATTTGGAGAATATCAAAACAATGTCCCGGCGGTTAGAAACCGCTGCTCTATATACAGAGCGGCGGGAGTATACCACAAAGTGGGATTTTGTGTGGAAAAAATGGGCAATCAGGAGGAATGTCTATGAAAAAACAGATGATCATGCATTTGTGCCTGGTCGCCATATTGTTGACGACATTGAATGTGTGCGCTTCGCCCGGCGGGATCGGCGATCCTATCTACAAATGGCCTGATAAACCCTTACCGCATACTTTCTGCAATTGCTACCAAAAACTCTTTCGAAGTGAACGCTTCGATCGAGTAGGCCCTACCATTCTCGTCGTACCATGTCAGTCTCTGCGGCGCACTACAGCCTTCAACGAACGCCTTGCCACTTTCATCCCAACATACACCTGGAGAGTAGATCACCTCTTTACCGTTGATCGTCACACGCTCGTAAAACTCCGGCGCTTCATCAAATATATCCTCCAGCGTGTAAGTAGGCACTGAGTTGAGATTGACCATGATGTACAGGTTATGAGTGTACGTCTGGATCAGCAGGCGGATCGTGTCATGCTCGAGGTAGGTTGCAGAGCGAAGAGCGTGTCGTCGCCTCCTTCGAAGCCATGCGGGCCGACCTGTGCGACTTCGTCCAGTCCCTGCCCGCGGCCGCCTTCGAGAACGCGCAGGTGCTCAGCCAGCTCAACATGGAGCTGATCGGGCACCTGCACGACCATGATCTCCCCTCGTAGAGACGTAACATCTTACGTCTCTACATAAACAAAGATTCGCCAACCCTTGACATAATTAGAAATATTCATATAATTAGAATTATGTCTAATTATGATCTCACACCCGCTCCAAGCCTGATCCTCAAGACGGACGAACAGATCCGCGCCTACACCAACCCCACTCGCATCACCATCCTGGCTGCGCTGGCCCAGGAGAAGCAGTCGGTTTCCAGGGTCGCCCGCCAGCTCGACGTGCACCCGGCCAACCTCACCCACCATTTCAAGCTGCTGGAAAAAGCCGGGCTGATCCGGCTGGTCGAAAAAAGGGAAACTGGCAAGAACCTGGAAAAGCTCTACCGGGCCGTGGCCTACCAGTTCAGCATCGATCCCGGCGAAGGAACGGCCAACAAACAAGTCCTGGCGCTAACCATCCTGCGCGATAACCTCAATGCCGCCATCCAATCTTTGAAATACCAGAAAGAAGAGAAAGACGTTTTGGGGGTGTTGAGGACCGTGCAGATCAGCCCGCGCGACCTGGTGAAGTTCGAAAAGAAGCTGGTCAAGCTGGCCGAGGAGTTCAGCAAGAATGCCGCCAAGACTGGCACATTCTACAGCCTGAATGCCAGCCTGTACCCCACCGAGGCCGGCGGCGCGCCTGCCCAGGAAATAGCGATCCAGATCGAAGAATAAGGCGCGGGCTTCCCCCATTTGTATATCATTCCCTACCCGATCCGAAAGGAGATCTATCCCCATGTCTAAATTCAGAAGCATTAAAAAACTATTGCTGGGACTGACCATCGTTATCTTGTTCATGATGGCGCTGGGAACGGCCTGGTTGAGCGGCCAGATCCAGCAGCGCAAGCAAGAGCTGGCCGAGGCCCTGCTCACAAATTCGAATGCAGCCGTGGTTGCTTACACCATCGATGCGCAAGGTGAGCCGGTGGAGGATGGGAAGGCGATCTTTTACCACGCCGATACTCCCCTGGTGCTGGCCTCGACCATGAAAGTGGCCGTGCTGGCCGCCTATGAATCCGCAGTCGTCAACGGCGAGCTGGACCCAAACGAGCCGGTGCAGATGGCCGAGCTGGAACGCTATTACCTGCCGGTGACGGACGGCAGCGCCCACAAAAGCGGGCTGGCCAGCCTGGGGATCAAGACCGACGCGCTGGGATTTGCACTGGACGGAGAGAAGACCCTTACGCTGGATGACATCGCCCGCCTCATGATCCATTACAGCGGCAACGCCGAGATGGATTACCTGGTCGCCCGGCTTGGCAAAGAAAAACCGAATTCCACCCCCGGCCTGGAAAATCACGTTCCCATCCGCTCCATCCTCGGCATCAGCCTGGCAATGCTGAATCACGAAAGCACCCTGGCCGACCCGGCGCTGCGCCAAAAGGTCATCCAGGAGGTCGCCGCAGGGGATACCGGCTACCTGGACAAGCTGGTGGCTCTGTACCTCAACGATGAAACCTGGCGCAGTAAGCAGATCGAGTTCGTGCAGTCCAACCAGTATATCGAAGCCGCCAACCAACTGGGTTGGGACGGGCAGGTGGAAGCCGCCCGGCTCTTTCCCACAGGGACGGCGCGCGAGTACGCCCGGCTGATGGCAGATATTTACGGCGGGCAGATGGTTTCCGCCGAGGTCAGCGCCCGGATGCAGCAAAAACTTGAGAGCATGCCCCTGGATTGGATCCAGCGCCTCTTATATTATCGACGCGTGGGAGACAAGGATGGGCTGACGGCTGGCGTCATGAACCTGGTCACCTACGCTGTACCCAAGAGCGGGCCAGTGAAAGGCCAGGCGCGCGTGGTGGTCATTTTCGCCAATGAACTTTCTTACCCCACCTGGTCGAGCCAGCTAGCCTACCAGGGGATCTACTGGCTGACAAGCGACCTGGCCCGCGCCAAAGGCGTATTCTCCCGCTGGTAAGATCAGCCACCCCATTCACCATGTCATTGCGAGTGAGCGTCCTTCGCGAGCGAAGCAATCTCCTCTTTGTCTAATTCGTGGCCGAATCGCTCTTTCATCCTGCCGCCCCTGCCTTTGCCCAGCACAGCCCCTTGACGTATTTATCATCCTCTTGATAGACTCCAATCGAAAGGATCTGACCCTATGCCGCTCCCCATGATCCACCTGGCAGTTGGAGTCCAGGTATGCCAGCTTAGCCGCCAGGCGCTGACGCCCGCCTTCTTGCTGGGCAGTATTGCGCCCGACGCCATTCACATGCGCCCCGGCGCCCAGCGGGACGATAAAACCCGCACGCATCTATGGAGCACCCACAATGAGGCGGGGGATCCTGCGCCCATCCGCGAGCTGCTCACCCGCCCGGCAGAAGGCCAGCCAGGCCCGGACTTTCTGGCCGGCTATGCCGCCCACCTGCTCGCCGACCGGGCGTGGGCCGAGGCGCTGATCAAGCCGTTTCGCTCCGGACATCCCCAGGATATGCCCGAGCCCGCCCTGCGGCGCTTGTACTACCGGGAAACGGATTGGATCGACCTGGAGCTGTACCGCCGCCTGCCATGGCGCGCTCAGGTTTGGGCGCACCTGGCCGCGGCCAACTCCCCGGGCTTCCCGCCTCTGCTGACCGCCGGGGAAATTGGTGGGTGGCGCGACCGCACGCTGCGTTGGTACGACCAAGACCAGGCTGCCCTGTCAACGCCGGCCTTCATCACCTATGACAAGGTGGAAGCCTTCATTGCCGAGGCCGCCCAGGTCATCGCCGGGCGCTTCAGTGCCTGGCAAGCGGATCATGATCCGGCCGCCGCCAGCGGAGGAAAAACGCATGGCAATTAACTCCATCCAGGTCAAGAGCATCCTGCAAAAAAGCAAACTACCCGAATCGGACTACGTGATCAACCCCTATTCGGGCTGCGTGCACGGCTGCGTGTACTGCTACGCCCGATTCATGAAACGTTTCACCGGCCACCGCGAACCCTGGGGAAGCTACCTGGATACCAGGGCCAACGCCGCCGCCGTGTTGAGAGAACAGCTCAGCCACCGAAGCGCGCCGCTCAAGCAGGTGGTGTTCTTCTCCAGCGTCACCGACGCCTACCAGCCGCCGGAAAAACAATATAAGCTGACCCGCAGCCTGTTGGAAGTGCTGCTGGAATACCAGGTTCCCATCTCCATCCTCACCAAGTCCGACCTGGTGCTGCGCGACCTCGACCTGCTCCGGCAGTTCGAGCGCTGCAACGTGGGTCTCAGCCTGATGACGCTGGACGATGAGTTGGCCCGCCGCCTGGAGCCGCGCGCATCCTCTCCCAGCCGGCGCCTGCAGGCCCTGCACACGCTGCACGAAAACGGGCTGCGCACCTCGGCCTTCATCAGCCCTTACCTGCCCGGGCTGTCTGACCTGGAGCGGCTGGTGGAAGCGCTGGCAGGATCGATCGACGAGCTGGGCGTGGAAGCGATCAACACCCGCGGCGGGAACTGGCTGGGCGTGGAAGCCGTCCTGGCCCGCCACTACCCCGAGCGGTTGGCGGACTGCCAGCGCCTCGCCAAAGACAACCTTTTCTGGCAAGAGCTCGAACAGCAGGCGCGCCAACTCGCCGGTCAGTACCAACTCAAACTGACCGGCTTCTACCGGCACGGGTCAAGTAAATAATCTTCTATAAGAAGGTCAGCGCCGCAGACAAAAAGATCGTCAACAGCCCAATGGCCATCAGGCGGATGCCAAACGATTTGCGCTCCATGAAACCGGCAACCATCTGCCAGCGCTTCTCATCCTCAGAGGACTGCGCTGGCACCGCCGGTGAGCCATACGGGCCGCCAAGCATCACATCCAACCGATCGGTCATCATCCCCAGGCTGGCGGTTAGACACTCCAACACGCCGACCACAAAGAGCACGTCGCTGAAGGCCAGGTGCTTCAGCCAGCCATATCGCGAATGGAGCAGCCAAACCAACCCCACCAGCGCAGACCACCAAAACAGCACCCCAAATACCAAACGAAACCAATACGAACGGAAGAGGCGTTTGATGTCCATGCAGCAAGTATACCGCCAAATGTGCCCATGTTGTGGAGTGGCATCCATTATAATTAGGGGATAAACCCCAACCAGCATGATTTTCGGAGGAAGCATGACTCTACGCCGTATCACCGTTCTCTTACTGATCCTGTGCGCTTTGCTCGCCATCTACCCGCCGATCAGCCATGGGCTGGGAGCGGCCCCCCTGCCCATCGTGACCCAAATCACCACGGTGGTCGGGCTGGCCTTCGCCATCTTGCACGCCGGGCAGCGCCTGGGCTGGAAGCGGGCGTTCCTGCTGCTCGGGCTGGTCTTTGGCGTCAGCCTGCTGTTCGAGACCGTCGGAGTAGCCACCGGCTGGGTCTACGGCCCCTACCACTACACCGACCAGCTCGGGCCGCGCTTCCTGGGATTGGTGCCCTACATCATCCCGGCGGCCTGGTTCGTGATGAGTTACCCCTCCTACGTGATCGCCGATTGGCTGGTGCCGGCGGGCTGGCAGCGCTGGCCGCGCCTGCTGGGGGTGGCGGCAGTCGGCGCCCTGGTGATGACCGCCTGGGATGTGATCATGGACCCGATCATGGTGGCGAACGGGCATTGGGTTTGGGAAGTGGAAGGCGCCTACCTGGGCATCCCACTGCAAAACTTCCTGGGATGGTGGCTGACCGCCTTCACCAGCTACGCCCTTTACCTGCTGCTGGCGGGCAAGGAGTCCCGCCCGGCCGCGGCCATCTTCGACCGGCTGGCAGTGCTCAGATACCTGATCACCGAATTGGGGATGATCAGCACCGCCCTGGTGGGTGTATCCGGCGGGCTGGCACTGATCGGCTTCTTCGCCATGACCCCCTGGCTTGTGGCGGGCTGGCTGCGCACGGTAGAGGATAGAGACTCTTTTGGTAACTGCTTGTATGATAATAAAGCTACACAAGGACGCTTGGTAGCGACGGAAC
>CAZVRZ010000146.1:0-12890 GCA_964629965.1 uncultured Anaerolineaceae bacterium | reverse complement strand
CTTTGCCCTGGCTTGCAGCCTCAACTACCTGGTAAGGTAGCAACTTGGGTTAATTTATGTTTATCAGGCGATAAAGATTAAGATCAAATAGCAGAATAAGTCTCAAGACAGCAATCGGGATGAAGTGCTTACTCCCGGCAATCTTTCCCCTCCCCAGTTATAAAGAAACAGCGTTTCGTTTCATGAAGGGTTTCCTGCCATTGCTTGCATAATCTTGTCATCCGATTCATCGATAAATTCGGCCACCATCTTCCGTTCCCGCATGACTGCCACACGGTGGCTGGTACGCAGCACTTCCTCCAACTCGGAAGAAATGAATATGCACGACTTGCCTTCCTCCGCCAGGGATAGCACCAGCTTTTGGATTTCAGCCTTCGAGCCCACATCGATACCCCTGGTGGGTTCATCCAGGATGAGCAGGCGCGGGTTGGTAGCCAGCCAGCGCGCCAGGATCACTTTTTGCTGGTTGCCGCCGCTCAGATTCTTGACCGGTTGATCAGCAGAGGGAGTGGCAATATTCAACAGCTTGATGTATTTATCTGCGATCTCATATTGATCCTTTGACCGCAGGTACCTGAACCAGCCCAGGCTGGCTTGCATGGCCAGGATAATGTTCTCCCGCACCGTCAACTCACTAACGATCCCAGCTGCCTTTCTATCTTCAGGGCAGAGAGCCACGCCACGCTCGATGGACTTGAGCGGCGAATGATCATTCACCTCTTTGCCATCAATATGCAGGGATCCGCTGGTGGGGGAATCGATCCCGAATAGAAGCTGGGCTATCTCAGTGCGTCCCGAGCCCAGCAAACCTGCCAATCCCACCACTTCCCCGGCATATAGATCCAAGTCGAATGCTTCCACCGCGCCAGACCGAGAAAGCTGATCTGCTTCCAGCCAAGCTTCACCTTTAATGAACTGACTGCTCTCTTTTTTGAGTTTTACCATTTCATCATATTCTGTAAGGGATCGTCCAATCATTTTGGTAATCAAATCCATGTGCGACAGTGTCTCGACATTGTACGTACCCACCAGGTTCCCGTTGCGCAGGACCGTGATCCGGTCGGCAACATCGTATACCTGATTTAGGAAATGGGTAATGAAAATAATAGCGACGCCTTCGCTCTTCAGTCTTCGCATAACGGAGAAGAGTTGTGCCGTCTCTTGAGTATCCAGACTCGAGGTTGGCTCATCCAGTACGAGCACCTTGGCAGATGAAATGTCGAGTGCACGTGCAATGGCCGCCATTTGTTGGATCGCCACCGAGCATGCCCCCAGTGTCATGGTTACATCCAGATCGATCCCCAGTCCGTGCAGGATCTTCCTGGCACCGGCATCCATAGCCTTTCTATCGATGAAGCCAAATTTATGCGGCTCGCGGCCGATAAGGATGTTTTCTGCCACGCTCAGGTGAGGGCAGAGGTTGATTTCCTGGTAGACCGTGCTGATGCCGAGTTCCTGGGCATGCTGCGGAGATCGAATGGTTACATTCTGTCGATCAATCGTGATAGTGCCGGCATCTGGCTGTTCCACGCCGGTCAATATCTTGATCAGTGTGCTTTTACCTGCCCCGTTTTCGCCTACCAGGGCGTGGATCTCGCCATGATAAAGGGTGAAATCAACATTCTCAAGCGCCTGCACCCCCAGAAAGGATTTGTGGATGCCTTTCATGATCACGATTTCGTTACTTGACTCGACCATACTTTACCTCGATTTATAAGATGGAGTTTGCTAAGTATACTCAGTGGAGAAGCAGCTTGAGAGCCGCTTCTCCATTCTAGAAAGAACTTAAGGTTGGCACTACAAGTTTTCTTAGGAACGCTTTCGCCTGATATAGAATATGCTTTGAACTCCGATAGCGACCAAGGTCAACACGCCAACGGCGATTCGAGTCCACCAAGAACTCAGTGTGCCGTTGAATTGCAGAATAGACACAATCGTGCCGTGGATCAATACGCCGAACAAGGTGCCAATGACATTGCCGACACCGCCGGTTAATGCAGTTCCTCCGATCACTACAGCGGCAATGGAGTCTAGCTCCATCCCAGAGGCAAATTGCCCATAGCCTGCTAACAACGACATGCTGAAGACAATTCCTGCCAGAGCTGAACAAAGGCCGCTGACTGCATAAACCAAAATCTTTGTACGAGGGACCGGCAGCCCCATCAGGATCGCGGATTGTTCGTTACTACCGATGGCATAGATCGTGCGACCAAAGCGTGTGAAAAAGCTCAGGTAGATCGCCACCAGCACCATGATTGGACCGACCAAAGTGGTAAGGTAGACATACGCTTTGGGTATGAACGGAATATAGAGTGGTGTCAATGCCAGGCTCTTGTAAACCTCATCCTTAATGCTCACCGAAGCCAGACTGATGATGTAGGCCATACCGCGTGTGAAGAAAAGACCCATCAAGGTTGCAATAAAAGGCTGTACTTTGAGAACCTGAATGATCCAACCCATGAGAGCCCCCAATGCGATGCCCATGATGATCATTAGCGGAATGACGATGTACGGGCTCATCCCGCTCCGAAGCAATGCTGCGGAAGCAGTGCTGACCAGGGCAATCATTCCTCCCACCGAAAGATCAATCCCACCGGAAAGAATCACCAGCGTCATTCCAATCGAAACAAGTAACAGGCTGGCATCATTAATGAATAGATTGAAAAATACCTGTGGCTTTCGCATGACGGGATACAGCCAACTACCTATTAAGTAAACCACGAGGAAGACCACAAAGGTTAATAGTACCGGACCGTGTCGCATGAGGGTGAGTTTAGCTCGCTGTATCATACTTTGAACCTCTTCGCTCGAATAATCGATTTATCAAACGGCGGGCATAATCGGAGTAAAGCAGAGTGACCACCAAGACCAGTACTGCTTTGGCAGCTAACAGAGCGTTGGCCGGCACACCCAGGCTGTAGACTGTAACGGTGAAGGTCCAGATAACGATTGCCCCGATCGCACTGGCAAGCATGGAGAACCGTCCACCCGTCATCAAGGTTCCACCCATCACGACTGCTAGGATGGCATCCAACTCATAGTACAGACCATTGTTATTCCCATCTGCGCTGTGGACATAGGAACTGAGGATCAGGCCAGCGATCGCGCCACAAAACCCACAGAAGGTATAGGCTAACAATTTAACGTTCTTTTCGTCGATGCCGCTATAATAAGCTGACTTGGCATTGATTCCAACTGACTCAATGAATAAGCCGAAGGCGGTCTTTCGCACCAATACCCAACCCAGGAGCAATACTAACGCAACGATATAAATCGAGACTGGCAAACCCAGGATATAGCCATTTCCAAACCAAAAGTAGGGAGTGTAATAAATCGTCATGATCTGCCCATTTGTAATAAGTTGGGCAATTCCACGACCTGCAACCATAAGGATCAACGTCGCGACCATCGGTTGGATTTTTCCTCTGGAAACGAGAAATCCATTCCATAAACCACATAATGTGCCGGCTGCCAGGTCGGCCAGAATGATGATCGGTAATGGAGTATTTGTTGCATTCCTGGTTAGAATCTCATTCGAGATCAACTTATTTCCCAACGCTGGATTTATCAACACGGCACCCATTGCCGCCGAGATCGCGATCACGGCGCCTACGGAGATATCTACGCCGCCTGTTGCGATCACCAATGTCATTCCAATTGACACCAATATGAGCGGCGCCCCGTTGTTGAAAATGTCAATGATATTGCCGTACAAATGCTTTCCATACACAGGGTCTGGCAGGATGCCAAGTTTAAAAAAATTCGGATTAATGATGGCATTAAATATCAGGATAATGATCCAGGCCACAAGGGGCCAGAATAACTGGCTGTCACGGAATCGCCTAAGAAATGACTTCTGTTTCATAATTCTCCTGCCATGGTATAAATCAGGGCTGATCGTCCACACCACAGAATATTTAGCAACCTTTTTATGATCGCACAGTACGCATGATGATCGCTTCTTCGAAGTATACTTCTTCTATAAATTTTTCGCCACTTATTACTTCTGCAACCATGAGCCCTGTTTTACATTCACTGCATTTTGTGATAAGGGAGCGGCGGTTGGTTAGCGCCGCCGCTCCCTTTCAACTAAGTCAGCACACGCACAAGTGCGTAGACTTCATGCGACGATCAGGTTTAGTACTTACGAGTTGGCAATAATTCGGCGGCATTGTCTGGGTAATAGACTGTCTCGTTCGTGAGCACTTCCCGGTCAATCGTTTGGCCATTCATGAGACTCAGAGCCATATCGTAGACCTGTGGTCCGAGCAGAGGATTGCATTCAACGTCAGCCTGGAACCATCCATCAACCATTGCCTGGAAGCCACCGCGAGTGCCGTCCACGGATACGATAAAGAGATCGCCCGGCTTTATGCCTGCTGCCTTCAAGGCTTCAATGGCACCGATTCCCATATCGTCATTGTGAATGAATATGCCCTGGAAATCAGTACCGGCTTTATATTTCTGCAGGAAGGCCTGCGTCACAGGGAGAGCTTCCGCCCGGGTGAAATTACCAGTTTGGGAATCCAGGATCTTGATGTTGGAATTGAGGGCTGCGCGGAAACCTTCTGCCCGACCAACCGCTGCACCGGAGCCCGTGGTGCCGGACAGTTCCAAAATGGATGCACCATTCGGGAATTTCTTGTTGAATTCTTCAGCAGCGCGTTTGCCTTCCAATTTCATGTCGGAACCAATGTGAGACGCATATAAGGATTGATCAGCACTGACAGAGCGGTCCACAATGATGACAGGGATACCAGCATTGCGAGCTTCAGTCAAAACAGCTTCGAAACCATCTTCAACCACTGGAGGCAGCGCAATCACATTTACACCCTGTTGGATGCAGGCGCGTACGGCTGAGATCTGATTTTCCTGTTTCTGCTGAGCATCGGAAAATACCAACTGTTTGATGCCTTTCTCCGTTGCAGTATCCTTGAACGAAGCGGTATTGGCCGTGCGCCAGTCACTTTCGGCACCGAGTTGGGGGTAGCAAAGTGTCATATCTTTGAAGGCACAATTGGGGGCACAGTCAGCCTGTCCAAAAGCTTTGGGTGCAGCAGTGGGTGCAGCTGTGGGTTTGGCAGCCGGAACCGCCGTAGCAGGAGCCGCCGTTGTAGCAACTTGGCAGCCCGCTGCGATAAGGACAAAGGCTACAATTAGTATAAAACTTAGGGTCTTTGCGATTTTCATCTCGTACTCTCCTTTTGAATGTATTCATGACTAGGGGGAAGCTTTCCCACGGGAAACCAGCTTCGCTGAACAAATACGACAATATGACCTGAGAACTTCAGGCTTGCTTATGGGATAGATGCATCCCAGAGCTGAAGGAGTGGAAAGGAAACAAGTTATGTTTTGTCTTCGCGCCACCTCCCATAAGAATATTGTAAATCAATTATGTGGAGAAGAGAATATGTTACCGTTCACTGTACTAAATCCCAGTGTATCACCTCTAGTGTATCACTCCGGGAAATGAATATCCATATATTTTTTTGGGGGCGAGGTTAATTTATCCCCCAATATCGAGAAAGAAAAATTGTCTTTCCTATATAAGGTCAATTTTTTAGGATCGAGGTTAATTTTCTTTTGAGTTGGATATCTTATTTATCCTATGCCGCGTGGCACGAAATAATTCCTTAGCCTTATTGACCCTGATAGTAGTCAGGTATTCATCTTCGCCTGTAGCAGTCCCGTTCTGCAGGTCAGTATATGCATCGATGAAAGATTGATATATCGGTAATGCGATTTTTAGGTGAGCCCTTCCCTACAGTGATCCGATATCTGATGGTATCGATAGCTTTTTCGACTAATTCTAAAACGGGCTACTCTCCTCATCCAAATACTCTGGAGAGTTTCCTTCAAGATGATTGTTCGGCCAGGCTAGCTTAGCGCCTGGGCCTGTTTGCCCCAATGGCGGGAACCCAGCACAACCGCTACGATGTAAAGATAAATGGTTGCCACCGAAGCTGCAATTGCCATCACTGCTCCCACCGAAAGATCGATCCCACCTCCGCCGGTGGCGATCACCAGGGTTCATGCCAATGCCCAGCAGCATGATGCAGGAGCCATTTCGCAAGATGTCGACCAGGCTGCCGTATAGGTGGCCATCTTGGGTCTCGAGTTTTAAAAAACCGGGGATAAAGATCAGATCAAAGAGTAAAATAACCACTAAGCGCTAAGGCAACAAGCGGGAAGAACAACTTGTTCTCCATAATTCTTCGCCAGTTGAAAGAAGATTTAGCTTTTGTCATGCTTCACTTCCTGCCATGGCTTGCATGATAGTATGTTCATCCACCTCGCCAGTGAACTCGCCCACTTTCTCCTGTTCCCGCAATACAACAATGCGGTGACCCGCGCGCAGCACTTCTTCCAACTCTGAAGAGATGAAGATGCAGGCCTTACCTTCCTCGGCGAGCGAAAGCACTAGTTTCTGTATCTCGGCTTTGGCGCCCACGTCGATGCCTCGGGTGGGTTCATCCAGGATCATGATTTGCGGGTTTGTGGCCAACCAGCGTGCCAGGATTACCTTTTGTTGGTTGCCGCCGCTTAAGTTTTTGACTACCTGGTCGGCTGAGGGAGTAGCAATATTCAGCAGATCTATGTAGCGGTTGGCAATCTCGTACTGCTGTGGCATGCTGAGGTATTTGAACCAGCCCCGGCTGGCCTGCAAGGCCAGGATGATGTTTTCTCTCACGGTCAGATCATCCACAATACCCTCGGCTTTTCGATCTTCAGGGCAAAGCGCCACACCGCGTTTGATCGAACCAATCGGAGAGTAATTCTGTACCTGTTTGCCATTCATGGTCAGCGAGCCGTTGTCTGGTCTGTGAACGCCAAATAAAAGCTGTGCGACTGCAGTACGGCCTGACCCCAATAGCCCTGCCAGCCCAACAACTTCTCCTGCGTGTAAATCCAGGTCAAATGGTTTGATATTCCCCGAACGTCCCAATTCCTTTGCTCGCAGCAGTGCTTCCCCCTTAATATGCTTACTGCTCTCAAGTTTAATTTTCGTCATCTCATCGAATTCGGTCAGACTGCGACCGATCATTTTAGCTACCAATTCCATGCGCGGTAAGGCAGCCGTTTCATAGGTCCCTACCAGTTTACCGTTTCGGAGAACAGTAATTCGATCGGCGACTTCATAAACCTGGTCCAAAAAATGGGTGATAAAAATTATGCCCATTCCTTTGCTTTTCAGTTTGCGCATGACGGCAAAAAGCTGCTCTGTTTCGTGAACATCCAGGCTGGAAGTCGGCTCATCTAGGATCAGGATAATAGCTGACACCACCAATGCCCGTGCGATCGCCACCATCTGTTGAATAGCAATAGGGTACGAATCTAAAGGTTGGGTTACATCAATATCAATATTTAGGCCCTGCAGAATATGTCTGGCCTGGACATTCATGCTTTTCCAGTCGATCCGTCCCCATTTCATGGGTTCCCGGCCAATCAAAATGTTTTCTGCCACGGTTAGATTCGGGCACAGGTTGATTTCCTGATAGACAGTGCTGATGCCCAGGTCTTGCGCGTGTTGAGGTGATTTGATGGTGACTTCTTTTCCCTCAAGTTGGATGATACCCGTGTCTTGACGCTCGACGCCGGTCAGCACTTTGATAAGCGTGGATTTGCCTGCGCCATTTTCCCCCACCAGGGTGTGAACCTCGTTTTTTCTGAGAGTAAATTCCACATTTTCGAGGGCTTGTACGCCTAGGAAGGCTTTTGAGATGCCTTCCATGATCACTAGAGCGTTGTTAGGTTCAGCCATAAGCAATCTCAATCTGATAGGAAAACGTGGTGAAATATTGTCCCATTGATTTTACCGTGTTATGAGAGGCTGCCTAGTTTTGCTAGACAGCCTCTCATGTGTACACCTACCTGGGGAATGACTCTTGGGAAGTCATTCCCCCACTCGCATTTTTGGAGGATTAACATTTGCGGGTTGGTAGAATTGTTTCAGTATCTTTCTGATAGAAAACGCCTTCCAGGGATGGGGTCCACTTGGGCAGCGATTCTCCATTGACTGCCTTCAATGCAGCTTCGTATACCTGCGGAGCGAGCAGCGGGTTGCATTCAATAACTGTATTGATATCGCCGGCAATCATGGCCAAACAGCCTTGAATATCCTTGGTTTCCTTCGACCAGGCTTCCATGACGGCCTTGCTCTCAGTGGCATCCCAGTTTTTGCGATCTGACTCTTGACAAGAGTGATGCCGCAATCTCCCATTTTCTCTTTGGTTTCTTGATCGGTAGATTGAAAGAGCATTTTCCCAGGAAGTAATGCTATGGTACTTATACAATATAATTAATTCGGTTATAGGTCGATGCTTTTTCTTTTGCGACCAGGTAACATTTTCATGTTGTTCCACATGAAAAAACCTGCCGTTGCATAAGGCGGCAGATTTTTTTTTGATGGAAGTTAATTATTTTACGATGGAACCCTCAATACTTGCGAGTGGGCATGATTTCTATAGCATTATCGGGAAAGAAAATACTCTCTTTGGAGGGGACACGCTTGGGAACCGTTTCACCATTGACCACTTTGAGAGCCAGTTCAAAGAACTGTGGCCCGAGTAAGGGGTTACACTCAATCGTGGCATTCAACTTGCCGTCGATCATTGCCTGGAAGGCTCCCTTCGCCGCATCGACGGACACGATCTTGATATCCTGACCGGGCTTGAGGCCGACTTCTTCGATTGCCTGGATTGCACCGAGGGCCATGTCGTCATTATGTGCAAATACGGCTGTAATCGCGCTGCCATGCCTGGTGAGGAAGGTCTTCATCACCTCTTTACCACGAGCACGAGTGAAATCTCCCGACTCGGAGTCAATGATCTTCATTTCTGGGTAATTCGCTAGCACTTCTCGAAACCCCCTGGCGCGATCGTTAGCAGGTGCTGAGCCTATTGTTCCTACTAATTCTACAATGTTTGCTTTACCGTTCATGATCTCTGCCATCACCCGGGCGGAATTGCGGCCTTCTTCCAAAAAATCCGAGCCGAGCAGAGTAACATATAGATCATCAGGCACATTTGCCCGCCGATCCACTAAGATAATAGGAATACCAGCATCTTTGGCCTCGCGGAATATAGTCTCCCAGCCAGTTTCTACTACCGGAGAAATGCCAATGATATCAACTTTCTGAACAATGAATGAGTGCAGTGCAATGATCTGGTTATCTTGTTTTTGCTGCGCATCTGAGAAACGCAACTCCACCTCCAGTTCTTGCGCAGTTTTTTTAATGGATAATGTATTTGCTGTGCGCCATTCGCTTTCAGCTCCGATCTGAGCAAAGCCCACAACCAGGTCTGCATATTCTTTCTTGGCTTTTTGAGATGGTGTCAGGCTTTGGGTGGATTCTATCTTGCAGCCTGCTACGATAGATAAGGTTAGCAAGAACGCAATCATCACGCGCAGTATTTGGGAGAGCCTCATGTTGTTTTCTCCTCACGTCCTGTGCTTCCATTATCTATACCCTCTCGGGCTGGAATCACCAGTGTAACGCGGGTGCCGGTATGATATTCGCTCTTTACCGATAATCCATACTGATTGCCGTAATACAGTCGGATGCGCTTATCCACATTTCCGATGCCAAAACCGCTTTCCAAACGAATTTCACTCGATGTGTTTGCTAACTCTGCTTGAAGTTGGGCCAATTTATCTGGCGTGAACCCGATCCCGTCATCCTCAACTTCCAGCATCACCTCGGTTGCGCTTTTTAACCCGGCGCTCACTATGATAACGCCTCCCTGCCTCTTGTTCTTGATCCCATGATATAGGGCATTTTCTACCAGCGGCTGTAAGATCAGCTTCAAAATTGTATAGCGGGATACTTGCTCATCCATCTCAATCCTAAAATCCAGGATATCTCGATAACGCATCTTTTGAATGGTCAGGTAGCTCCGGGTGCGCTCGACCTCTTCTCCAATGGTGATCCAATCCATGCCTTTGCTGAGGCTAATGCGAAAGAAGCTTGATAAAGCGCGCACAATTTCGATTACCTGCTCATTGTTTTTAGCTTCTGCCATCCATATGATGGTATCTAATGTGTTGTAGAGAAAATGAGGGTTGATCTGGGCCTGCAGAGCTCTGAATTCGGCTTTTTTCAAGTTCTCTTGTTCTTTCATTTTAGAATCCAAGAGCTCTTTGATTTTCCCAATCATGATATTGAAACTCATCCCTAATTCAGTGATCTCGTCTACGTTATCGCTGGTCACCAGCGATTGCAGATCATTTTTGGTGATGATCGTGGTCACATCATGCAGCTTCTTGATAGGAGTATAAATGCTCCTGGATAATCCCCAGGCTGCCACAACCGCAAAGCCTATTGCGCTGGTGATGAGGATGATAGATAAAACCTGCCAACGCACATAACTCTCACGCATCACTTGATATTGACTTTCTGTTCGTTTGACTTCGAACAGCACATAATCTTGCACTACTTCTTCGATCACATCTGTAATAAATCGGATATTTTCCATCTGTGCTTCGTTTTCAGCAGCGGTGCTGTTATGCTCGATCTGGCTTCCCATCAGATCAACTTGTTCTTGCAGAGATTGCAAGGTTCTAAGAATGACATCGAGCTTAACTTTTGCCCGATGCGAATCCGTATTGCTGATCATCGATTGTACTTTCGCGTTGGCAAGATTGATGATTTCGTATTGCCGTCCTTCTTTGAAATCCACTTTTCCGGATACCACTCTCCACATTTCGCTATCGATATCAAACTTAATATTTCCGCTAATGCTGTTGGCTGTGGTAATGTTCGTAATGATCGCATCATATTGGCGGCTGTAATTCAAAACCTGCAGCATCGAAACAACATTGATCGTGGCCATCAGTAAGATCACGATACAGAGTGAGAGCAGGATTTTCGTGCGAATCGATAAATTGATCCCGGCGAAAATGTCGATTATCCGCCCAACATACTTGAAGGGAGGCTTACCGGATGGGCTCATTTCCATCTTAATTCGGTTGAGAATTCGTCTGAAACCAAGGGCTTCTGATTTCGAAGTCACGGTTGTGGCCTATAATTTGTCCGCCGTGGTTTCGGTCCGGCTAGTGCGGTCTGGACAGGTTGGCTCATCTTAGTGGCCTCGAGTTTGGGAACGATATTCGGTTGGTGACATGTCGGTATTCTTTCGGAAAACATAACTGAAATAGTGAGGGTCGTTATAGCCAACCTGATAAGAGATTTCGGCAGACCGTAGATTAGTCATGCGCAATAGCTCTTTTGCCTTGTTAAGGCGGGTTTCAGTCAGGTATTCCTTAAAAGTTTGGCCGGCTTCCTGGCTAAAGATCAGGCTAAAATGGCTGGCGCTGAGACACACATGCGCGGCTACTTCATTGAGCGTTAGATCTGGATCGATATAATGTTGATCTAGATATTCTTTTGCTTGCCGGATGATGGCTGTGTAGGAGTTGTCCTGACGATTATCCCGGTAGGCCAGGGCACTTACCAGGATCCTATGAACCTGTTCTTGTAGATGGTCAATGGTTTTGATATCTGCCAGGGTCGCTTCGATTGAATTTAATTCGGGAATAACCTGATCGATGTCTCCTCCAAGTTCATCAATCAGTGTCGCAGTGGCTAGAACAACATCTACCAAAATGTAATTCTTGATCAAGTATGATCTCAGCGCAGCCTCACTTAAGTTGCCAACATAGGTGTTATAAAAATCGTCAAAATCTTCCTTAGCGCCGCTCCGCAGAAAACAGTCCACAGCGGCCCTATCCAACTTGACCAGATCGGTTCGGGCGGTAGTTGTAGGGGCGCCGGGTTTGACCTCATTCGTGGTGTTTTGAATCTGGACCAATGCATCTACAAACGACTGATAGATATCGGTAATACGTGTTTGGGAGGAACCCGCCCCAAAAATCGGGTGATATCTTGTCTTGCCAATTTCATGTTTGAGCAGTTCCATGATATGATCTCGCTCCTCTTCCAAATATTCCAGGGTGTTGCCCTTCATAAGCAAGACGAGTTCTTCCCAATCTTTTTTGATCAGGTAAATATCCGGGTTGTTGGCCGTTAATTCTGCGACAATCTGCTGCACAAGCTGGTACTCTTGATAATCGAATTGCTCGGATCGATCCCCTAACTCGACTTTCATGATGATCACCAGATAATATCGGGCAATTAAGTCTAGCCCTAAAAGCTGGCTTTTCTCAACGACTTCTGTTGGAGAAATGGCCCCCACAACTAATTTCAACAATAACCTTTCTCTGAGAACGGTCTGATTCTCTTCTACTTGTGCTCGTAGGTTCTGCAAGCTTTCCTGCTCTGCCTTCTCTTGACCCAATTGCTGTGCTATCTTTTGAAGGACCTTGTGCAAATCTTGAACGGTGACTGGTTTCAAAAGATATTCGGAGACTCCAAGTTGAATGGCTGCCTGGGCATATTCAAATTCATCATGCCCACTAAGAATGACCACTTTCATCCAGGGCATGCTCTCGCGAACGATCTTACATAATTGTAACCCATCCATAAAAGGCATCTTGATATCTGTGATCAAGACATCTGGCTTAACCGTTCGCAATAAGGGCAAAGCCATTTCGCCATCGGTAGCCTCGCCACAGAACTCAAACCCATGCGCTTGCCAGTTCACATTATCGCGAATCCCATTTCGAGTGACTACCTCATCTTCGACCAGGCAAACTTTATAGCTCATGAGTAAATTATAATACAGAGCTGCGCAGGGTGCAGCCCAGGCGGTGCGCGTGGTGATTTTTGGTGTTGCTGCCTATCGACATCTTCTGCCTGTGCTCTCGCGTGCAGCACTGGGTGGAGAAACGCAAACGGCAGTATTTTCAGAGTTGGCGAAAGCCCTTTTCAAAATTATTGGGATTTCGAAGCAGTAGCGAAGAGTATTGAGCAGACAAGCGACCCGAAACAG
>CAZVRZ010000145.1:0-12944 GCA_964629965.1 uncultured Anaerolineaceae bacterium | reverse complement strand
TCGGCTTCTTGGCTGGGTTGATTTTAATCTCTTCTACTGCTTCGAAATCCCTTTACCGAATTTATTTGCACTTTGGAGCATTTTAGGCTAAACTTTTGATAATGTAAGGATCATCAGGCAGCAGGAAAAGGTGGCAGATGGCAGCGATGTTCACACCCCAGGTAACGTATATTGGCATTGACCCTACGGCCGGCCGGAAGCCGATCACCTATGTGGCCATGGATGGCGATCTTGGCCTAGTGGCGCTGGGATCGGGTGATCTAAACGATGTAATGGCGTTCATTGGTGGCCAATCTCATGCGGTGGTGGCCCTGTGTGCTCCGCCGCGTCCCAACCAGGGCTTGATGAAAATGGAAGAACTGCGCGCCAGCCTGAACCCGCCCCCACGCCCATCCCGCTGGATGAACTGCCGCCTGGTGGAATTCTTACTGCGTCAGCGTCGCATCACGATTCCTTTGACGCCTGCCGATGAGGCGGATTGCCCTGCCTGGATGCGCACCGGTTTTGTTATCCATCATCGCCTGGAGGAAATGGGGTACCAGCCCTATCCCAGTGAAGCGGCTTTTAGCTGGCTGGAAGTATATCCTCATGCCAGCTATTGTGCCCTGCTAGAGCATACCCCTTTCAGCAAAAATTCGCTGGAAGGACGCATCCAACGCCAGTTGGCGCTCTACCAGACCCGCCTGAATGTGCCGGACCCGATGTTGTTCTTCGAGGAGATCACTCGTCATCGCCTGCTGCAAGGTATTTTGCCAACCGAGGAACTGTACAGCCCGGAGCAATTGGACGCGCTGGTGGCTGTTTACACGGCTTGGCTGGTCGTCCGCCAGCCAAGCCAGGTTACCTGGCTTGGCGATCCCCAAGAGGGGCAGATCGCGCTGCCCACCGCCGAGCTGAAACCTCGCTATTAGATCTGACTATTAAAAACAGATGCTGCCAGCCATACGGTGGTAGACAAAGGTAGGAAGGATAAGACGCTCACTTTCTGCGAACTGTCCCACGCGCTTCATCATGCATAGATATCCTCCTGTGTTGGTCTTACATCTTTCCAGCCATTGCGCCAAGAATTTGGCCGGCTAGTCACAATCCCTAAAAAATACGGGTTGGGGGCGCGATTTTCCTCGATTACACCATGATCGTAAAGCGCTATAGGTTATGAGATTATGCTCTATAATGAATATACCTTGTCGATAGGTTGTCATCCGCTTTCTTAATGAAAATGCCTGCATTGGAGACCCACTGCCAATCACACATGTGAGGCGCCTATGATGAACACAAAAATACCTGTTCTAAGAATCCGACCTTTTATCCTGCGGTTGGCTATTGGTTGGCTGTTGGTGGCTCTCGGATTGTTTATTGCGATTGTGTTGGCGCAGAAAGAAACGATCCGTGAAATTGCGCGTTCAGAAGCAGGCGCCAGCCTGGAAAATGACCTGCTCTATCGTTCTTGGAACGCCACGCACGGCGGGGTTTACGTGCCTGTTACTGCGGAAACTCAACCCAACCCTTATTTGAATGTGGCGGAGCGTGAGATCAATACACCTGCCGGGCGCTTGCTAACTTTGATGAATCCCATCTATATGACCCGCCAGGTGCACGAATGGGGCGATGCGCAGTTCGAACGGCGATCCCATATTACCAGCTTGAATCCCATCAACCCGGCTAACGTAGCGGACGAATGGGAGAAGCGGGCTTTGCAAGCCTTTGAAGCTGGCAGCAGCGAGGTTAGCT
Source organism: uncultured Anaerolineaceae bacterium (assembly GCA_964629965.1). Lineage (GTDB taxonomy): Bacteria > Chloroflexota > Anaerolineae > Anaerolineales > UBA4823 > CAZVRZ01. Next base: position 11,213 of record CAZVRZ010000145.1, on the reverse strand, counting down.
CGGTGGAAATGTTGGACAACGAAAAGTACATGCGTTTGATGCGCCCATTGTTGGTCGAAGAAAGGTGCCTGAAGTGCCACGCTCAACAAGGTTACCAGGTGGGAGACATCCGCGGCGGGCTGAGTGTGTCCATCCCCATGTCTCGCTATGCAGCCATCGATCGCCGCTCATTTGCGGCGCTTGCTGTAGGTTATGGAGCGTTGAGTCTGCTGGGCCTGGTGGCACTCTATGGGGTCTACCGTCCATTGAAGCGTTATATTTTGGAACGCGAGCAGGTCATTACGGCGGTGGAAGAAAGTAAGCTCAAAGTAGAGATGATCACCCAGACTACCCGCGATGGGTTCTGCCTGGCAAATGTGCGCGGAGAACTGTTGGAAGTCAATAACGTTCTCTGCCAGTTACTGGGCTACAGTCGCGAGGAATTATTGCAAATGCACATTGGGCATCTTGATGCTCGCTTTACTCCAGAAGAAATAGCGGCGCGCCTGGAAAGACTGGTTTCCGAAGGAGCAGGTTTGGAGGAGACGGTCCATCGCCGAAAAGATGGCAGTCTGTTGGATGTAGAGATCACTGCCAGCCGCCTGCCTGGTGAAGGCAACCGGTTCTTCGCATTTGTGCGTGACATCACCGCACGAAAACGAGTGGAAAGCGAGCTGCGCGAGAGCGAAGAGCGCTACCGCACGTTGGTGGACCTAGCTCCCGAAGGCATCGTCATCCATCAGGATGGGCAGATCGTGTACGTCAACAGGGTTGCCGTCCATCTGGTGGGAGGAAGATGTCCACAAGATCTACTGGGCAAACCTGTCCTGAAGTTTGTTCACCCTGCATACCTGGGTATTGCGAGCGTACGAGTGAACCGGGCATTGGCAGAGGGAGGTTTTTTGCCGCCTGAAGAAGAGGTTTTCCTGCGTCTGGATGGCAGCCCAATCGAGGTCGAAGCTGCCTCCGCAGCGATTACCTACCAGGGGAAAGTCTCTATGATCACCATTGCGCGCGATATTACCGAGCGTAAACGGGTAGAGAGAGAACTGCGAGAGAGTGAAGAACGTTACCGCACGCTGGTAGACGTGGCGCCAGAAGGGATCGCCGTTAATCAAGATGGGCGATTGGTGTATGTCAACCGAGCATCGGTACAACTCTTGAGAGCGAAAGGCCCCGAAGAACTGTTGGGAACCTCTGTGCTTGAGCGTGTACATCCCGACTATCATGATATTGCTATTGAGCGCACACACCGGGTGCTATCCGGGGAAAATGTTTTAACGCCCCGCGAAGAAATATTCTTGCGCATGGATGGCAGCTTTGTCGATGTGGAAATTGCTGCTGCTGCTATCACTTACCAGGGCAAGCCATCCATTCTCATCGTGGCGCGCGATATTACCGAGCGCAAGCGGGTCGACAGAGAACTGCGCGAAAGCGAAGAACGTTACCGCAAGCTGGTGGACCTGGCTCCTGAAGGCATCGTTGTGCATCGCGCCGGGCGATTGGTATATGCCAACCAGGCGGCCTTGAATCTCGTGGGAGCAAAAAGCCCTGATGAACTGCTGGGTACTGCCATGATCGAGCGCGTGCACCCCGATTATCGCAAAATGGTGGCTGAGCGAGTGAGCCAGGCGTTGGCCGAGAGCAAGAACTTACCGGTTCTGGAAGAAGTTTTCTTGCGTCTGGATGGTTCTCCTATTTCCGTGAGTGTTGCTGCCGCCCCCATATCGTACCAGGGGGAAAACTCTATGCTGACGATTGTGCACGATATCACCGACCGTAAACAGGCCGAAGAAGTGCTCAGGACAGCCTTGGCAGAGAAGGAGACGTTACTGCGTGAGCTCTATCATCGTACGAAAAACAATATGCAGGTGATCTGCGCGTTGATGGAGATCCAGGCCAGCACATTACCGGACGAGCGCCTGCGGGCGGTGCTGGATGAAATGCAGAATCGTATCCGTTCGATGGCATTGGTGCACCAAAAGCTGTACCAGACTCAGAATCTTTCATACATTAACCTGGGCGAATATGTGCATGAGCTGGCGCAGCTTTTGCTGGATAGTTATCGTATTTCACCTGATCAAATCCAACTGTTCGTTGAGGTACCCCAAGAGGTGTTCGTTTCGATTGATACAGCGATCCCATGCGGCTTGATTCTGAACGAGTTGATCTCCAATGCTTTTCTGCATGCTTTTCCGGCAGGGCGAAAGGGTGAGATCTGGGCGCGAGCGAATCGGATTGAAGGAGGCGAGATCGAGATCCGTGTCGGCGATAACGGCGTGGGATTCCTGGATGGGTTCAACGTCGGGCAGAGCAGCACGCTGGGGTTGATGACGGTACAGGCTCTGGCGCATCAACTTTCGGGTACGGTGACTTTTGATGGCAACCAGGGCGTGAACTGCCTGATCCGGTTCAGGGATAACCTGTACCAGGAGAGGATCTGAAACCTGGCTAACAGAACAGGATTTTGAAGGAGGTTCAGATATGAGTTTGTGGATAGCTGATAACACCTGGCAGAACTGGCTGGCGGCGCTCTTGATCGTGTGCGCTGTGCCGTTGATATTCTGGTTGTGGAGGCGTGCTCTTTCCCGCCGTCTGAAAGCGCTGGCGACAGATACGAAAACGAGCCTGGACAACCTGGCGATCGATTTGCTGGAACGCACGCGCTTTTTCTTTGTGCTGGCAGCGGCTCTCTATGCAGCCTCTTGGACTTTAATACTGCCAGATGGAATGCGCCAGTTAATCCGCACTTTGTTCCTGGCGGCGTTGTTCATCCAGGCCGGTTTTTGGATTCTGGCGTTGATCGATTACTTCATCCGCCGCAAGGCGCGCCTGGAGGGCGAGGGGGATTCTGCGGCTTACGAGACAACCATGAGCGCCTTTAGCCTGGTTGCTAAGATCGTTGTGTGGAGCCTGATCGTTCTGCTGGTGTTGGAAAACATCACCGGTATCAAGGTGGATGCTCTGATCGCCAGCCTGGGCATCACTGGCATTGCCGTGGCGCTGGCTGTGCAGAATATTTTGGGAGATCTGTTCGCCGCTTTGAGCATTGCCCTGGATAAACCTTTTATGATCGGCGATGCCATCCAGTTGGGCGAGTATTCGGGCACGGTGGAAAAGATAGGCTTGAAAAGCACTCGCCTGCGCAGCGTTTCAGGAGAGCAGCTTATCTTTTCCAATTCGGACCTGCTAAGCAGCCGCATCCGTAATCACAAGCGCCTGGAACGGCGTAGGGTGGTTTTCTCGCTGCGCGTCGATTACCAGACTCCCCAAGAAAAACTGGCTATGATTCCCGCCTTGCTGCAAGATATCATCTCTGCGCAAGTCAGTGTGACTTTTGACAGGGCACATCTTCAATCCATTGGTGACTATTCATTGAATTATGAAGTGGTATACTTTGTGGACAAGCCCGATTACACGCTCTACATGGATATCCAACAATCGATCAACCTGGCAATCATCGCACGTTTTCAGAATGAGGATATTGAGTTTGCAAAATCATTACAAGTTACCTCTGTTGCAAAGTGATTGCGCTGCATGGCCTGAGGGCGCCTATGGTTGAGATGCCGCCCCCAGTAGACCTTCCTTCCGAAAGGCAGGCGATGGGGGAGACAACCATTCACTTGGCGCGGCTGCTGGAACGGGCCAACCAGATTGCTGTAACAACTCACCTGGGTACCTTGCTTGACCAAACTTTAGAACTTATTCTGGATATCTGCTGCTCCAGGGGCGGTATGATTTTTCTGCAGGAAAAGCCTACCGGCCACTTGGTTTTCAAAGTGGCAAGAGGGGATATCCCATCGCTGGCTGTCGATCAACGTATGCCGCTAGACCGGGGCACCCTGGGAGCGGCGTTTCGCCTGCACCTGCCTACCTTGGTCGGCAGCTTGGTCGAAGATCTGCTGTGGCAAGAAATGCCGGACGAGCTGCGTTCTATCCAGGCGCAGACCGCTCTGTGTTTGCCGCTGATGTCAGGCATCGAAAGTATTGGGGTGGTGCTTTTGCTAGATCACCAGATATTTGAATGGGAAACTTTGCAGCTTGTATTGAACCGGCTGAGTTCCGATATCTATAAGACTGTTGAGTTGGAGGCGGAGAGACAGCGTGGTGAGCGCCTGGGTACCTTGATCAATATGTTTGGTCGGATCGGATCTACTCTGGATCGAGATCAAATCTTGCAGATGATGTTAAAGTATGCCAGAGAGGTGATCAATGCCGAGGCCAGCTCGCTCTTCCTGGTGGATGAGAAACAAGGTGACATCACCTTGCACCTGGCGAATAATGTAAATGCCGAATTGAGCCTGGACCAGGTGCGCGTCCCGGCAGGCAAGGGTATTATTGGTCATGTGATCGAGTCGGGAAAAACGGTGTTGGTGCCCGATGTCAGCCGTGACGAGCGACATTACGGCTCGGTGGACCAGGCCATTGGTTTCAATACGCGCGCCATCCTGGCAGTGCCGCTGAGCACGCGCGAAGTTATCCTGGGTGGCGAACGCGGCATTATCAAGCAGCGCGTCATTGGCGGTTTTGAGGCGGTCAACAAGATTCTGGGGACTTTCGATGGGGAAGACGCCCAGGTGTTGGAGACGTTGGCTAACCAGGCTGCCACGGTGCTGGAAATTGCTACGCTGTACAGCGAGAGTACGCAGCTCTTTATGGACGTGATCCAGGCGCTGGCTGCGGCCATCGATGCCAAGGATCCTTACACGGAAGGTCATTCGCAGCGTGTGAGTGATTTTGCTGTGGAGATGGGCCGCGAATTAAACATGCCGCCTGAGATGATCCACCGTCTGCGGATCGGCAGCCTGCTGCATGACGTAGGCAAGATTGGCATCCCTGATTCGATCCTGGCAAAGCCTGACAAACTGACCGAGACCGAGTATGAGATCATGAAAAACCACCCTGCCATTGGGGCGCGCATCATGGGGCAGGTGCGCATGCTGCACGCTGAGCTCCCGGCAATGGCAGAACACCACGAACGGCTGGACGGGCAGGGCTATCCTACCGGGTTAAAGGGTGAGCAAATTTCACTCTTCGGGCGTATTGTGGCCGTGGCAGATGTGTTTGATGCCCTAACTTCCAACCGCCCTTATCGCAAATCACAATCGGCGGAGGAAACGCTCGATCTGATCTCCCAGGGTATCGATTCCGAATACGACAGGCAGTGCGTAGAAGCGTTGCAAAGAGCGTACGTGAGAGGCGGCATCTTGACGCAGCAACAGCGGGAAGTATATCGAAGGAGTGTAAAAGAGAAAAACGCGGAAGAAAAGTTGGGTTAAATATCTGCACCCGGCCTGAGGGGGGCAGGTCGGGCGCAGACAAAAATAGTATATCATAATTTGATTTTTAATCAAGATGATTGGCATTATTTTTTGCATAAATGATCAATACGATGGGTAAAACGTGACAGCACCTGCCAGAATTTTCTATATTGACGATACACCCACAGCCCGCTCGCTGGTCCAACGCGTGTTGGTGGCAGCAGGATATGAAGTGGCCGTTGCCAGCGATCCTTTGGATGGCCTGGAGCAGGCGCCGCAGTTCCGCCCCAACCTGGTGCTGATCGATATCAATATGCCTACTATGAGCGGCTGGCAGGTGGCTGCCCGGCTTAAGGCGCTGGCGCCATCGGCGGTTTTGGTCGCTTTCTCGGCAGACCTGACTCCAGAGGCTCGCCAGCGCGCCCTGGCTGCTGGCTGCGACGGTTATATGACCAAGCCGCTGGATGTGGATACTTTTCCGGATGAGGTGGCCGAGTTTTTGCATGGCAAACGCGAGACTTTGCCCGATCTGGAAAAAGCGCGCCAGGAGTTCTTGCAGGAGACCGTGGCTACGTTGGAATTGAGACTGCGCGAGCTCACCCGCTCTTTGCATCTCAACGCCGAGTTGAACTCTCAGAACCAGCAGTTGATTGCCTGGCTGCGGCGCCGCCAGCGGCTGCTCGAGGCGGCCTCTCGCGTCAGCCACGTGATCAGCTCGATCCTTGACCTGGATGAGCTGCTGCGCGTCACGGTTGACGCGATCGTAGACCAGTATCAGTTTTACTTTGCTTCGATCTATTTGTGCGAACCCGGCAGTGAGAGCGTAACCCTGCGTGCCGGCAGCGGTAGTGCCGGGACGGCACTGCTCGCGCAGAAGTTCACGTTTTTGCTGAGTGATGAAAATAATATAGCTGCTGTCATCCACACTCGCCAACCGCAACTAGCCCTGCTCGATCGCAGCCCGCTGCCCGTTGAGTTGAGCGCTCTCCTGCCAGATAGCATTTCCCGCCTGGCGCTGCCCCTGGTTGTCAACGATGTGGTCTTGGGCGCCCTTTCGGTGCACAGCTCCCAGCAGGATGGTTTTAGCGAAGATGATATGACTGCCTTGCAATCGCTGGCGAACCAAGTGGCGATTGCCATTAAGAACGCTCGCACGCTGCAAGACCTTGACAATGCTAACCGCCAACTGCTGCGTACTAAAACCTTCGAGGCAATCGCTGCGGCGACCGGTGAAACCATTCATTGGGTGGGCAATAAGGCTGCTCCTATCCCCTCCAGCGCCAAGCGCGTGCGCGAAGATGTGGCTGGCCTGTTGGCTGCCTGCCTGGAATTACAAAACTTGTCGCCCGAGCAGCGCGCAGGCCATCCGTTGGCTGCCCTGGTGCAGCGCATTCTTCCGCAGGCTCAATCTGCCAGCCTGGACCTGGCAGCCGAAGCGCAGCGCCTGGCTGCTTTTTCGCCGCGCCAGCTCGAGCGCCTGGGCGGGTTGGAGTCCATCCTGGAAGACCTGATGATTATTGAGCAGAGCGCAACGGCTATCCTGGCAGTGAAGGAAGATTTTCTGGGGCCGGTGCGCCTGCAAAAACTCGTTGAATTGAGCTTGCCGGAATTGATCAACCAAGTGATCTTCCAGATGAACCTGCCTGCGGATGTGGTGCAGACTGAATTTGCCTCGGGGTTGCCCAAGGTGCGCGCCGATGCCAGTCAGTTGGGCCAGGTGTATAACAACCTTATCAAGAATGCCTGGGAAGCTCTTCACCGGGTATCCGAGCCACTCATCATTGTGCGGGCCTTTATGGATGATGATCCATATTTCATCCGTACGGAAATTTGCGATAATGGCCCGGGTATCCCGCCCGAGATCGTGGACAAGATCTGGGTTTCCTTTTTTACTACCAAAGGTGATCACGGCGGCACCGGACTTGGCCTTTCAGCTTGTATGAAGATCATTAATCAATTGGGCGGACGGATCACGGTGGAAACCGAAGTGGGGCAAGGGGCAACTTTCATTGTCCTTATCCCTGTTCCTGAGTAAAATGGGAATAAGCGGCAAGAAGACATGGTAATCCAAGGTGAAAGGAAGAAAACGATGCAAGTAAAGAGGATTTTGTTGGTAGATGATGAACCTCTGGTGCTGCGCTCGATGCAAAAGACGTTGGAGCGCGCTGGTTTTGATGTGCAGATTGCTGCTAACTGCCAGGAGGGACTGGACGTGGCGCAGAAGGCGCTGGTTGCTCTGGAGCCGTTTGCTGCGGCGGTGCTCGATCTGAATATGCCGGGTTTTGATGGCATTGAGGCGTCTGGCGCAGGGCTGGACCTGCTCAGTCAGCTACGCCAGGCGCAGCCCGACCTGGCGATTATCATCCTGACGGCTTATGACGAGGTGAATAAGGCCCGCGATGCCATGGGGCGCGGGGCGCTGGGGTATGCCGTCAAGGGGCGCGAGCAGGCCTTGCTGGAACAGATCCAGGAAATTCTGAAATAAACCAAGGAGAAAATGCAATGACTACATTAGCTTCTGCTTCTCGTGAACACCAGGCCAATTTATTACGCCTGACGGCCGGCGTGGCCCGGTCTGTGGCTGCTATCCTAACCCTGGAAGACCTGCAGCAGCGCGTGGTTGATCTGATATGCGAGCATCTGGATTATCCCTTTGCCGCTGTTTTATTGCTGGACGAAAGTGGCCGGGCGCTGGTGTTGCGTTCTGCTCACCAGCCTGTCGACCGACCTATTCTGGAAGACGGCGCCAAGCAGAACCTGAGCGGGAATTCGTTGGCTGCGCAGGTTGTTCGCTTGCGCGCGGCGCGCATTACGGCGGATGTCGATGCAAAAATGGATCCTGCACGCAACCCTGCGTTGCACCTGCCCGAAGCGCGCTCTGAAATGGCCCTACCGTTGGTGGTAGGCGATGAGGTGGTGGGTGCATTGACGATGCAGAGTACCAAGGTCAATGCCTTTACGCCAGAGGATGTGGCTGCTTTGCAGGGGGTGGCGGCTCAGCTAGCCGTGGCGGTGCGTAATGCGCGCGTGAACCGCCAAAACCGCGAAGTGCTGCGCCAGTCTGAGCGGCGTGCCCGGCTTTTCCATGCCGCCGGCCAGGTTGGCAGGCAGGTCACTTCAATTCTCTCTTTGCACGAACTGCTGCCGCAGATGGTGGATATCATATGTCAGGCCTATGGTTTTTATTATGCCGGCGTTTTCTTGCTGGATGAGAGCGGGGAATGGGCTGTGCTGCGAGCTGGTTATGGCGAGGCAGGACGCTCTATGTTGGCCCAGGAACACCGGCTGAAGGTTGGCGGGCATTCTATGGTAGGTATGGCTACTGCCCTGGGTGAGGCCCGTATTGCTCTAGATGTGGGCGAAGAGCGGGTGCATTTTAAGAACCCTATCCTGCCGGATACGCGCTCTGAGATGGCACTGCCGCTGCGGGTGGGCAACAAGATGCTCGGCGCAGTGACCGTTCAATCGGTAGAAGAACGCGCCTTTAGCAGCGATGATATTCTCACCTTACAAACTATGGCAGATCAACTGGCAGTGGCGATTACCAACGCGCAATTGATGCGCGATCTGGAGGCAGCTCATGCGGAGATCGTGCGCACCAAGACTTTTGAAGCGCTTACCACTGCTACCACCAGTGCCATCCATTGGATCGGCAACAAAGCGCTGCCGATTACTACCGCTGCGGCTCGCATGCAGGCCGACCTGGAAAGTGATAAACCTGACCTGGCCTCGCTGCGCGAAGACCTGGCGATGGTGGCAGAAAATGCCAACTTGATTGTGGCGGTGAAAGAGAGCTTGCTGGGCCAGGCGCGCGAACAAAAGCCGCGCCCAACAAATTTGTTGGATGTGGCCCAGGCCGCTGCGCATTTCGCTTCAATCCCGGCAAAGAGACTGGACATCCAATGTGACCCGGCTGCACCATTGGCATTGAGCGATACGGTTCAACTCACCCGCGCCTTGGGGAAGCTGTATACGAATGCGATGGAAGCAAATGCGAAACATATAACGGTTGAGATCATGCCGGCAGACGATAACTATGTACTGATGCGCGTGGCAGATGATGGTCCGGGTATTCCGTCGGAGATGCTTGAGAAAATATGGGCTCCCTTTGTCACTTCCAAAGGCGCCGGTCACACCGGGCTTGGCTTGACGGCTGTACAGCACGTGATCGCTCAACAGCATGGACAAATTATGGCTTCCAGCCGGGAAGGCCAGGGGGCGGAATTCGAGATATTGCTTCCGGTGGCAGCCAAGGCGGATGTCCAGGCATCTGTGCCATCTTCCGCGCCGGTGGTGTTGTTGATCGATGATGATGATGCCTGGGCGCACTCTGCTCGCCAGGTATTTGCTGACGCCGGCGTGAGCTTTGAGCAGCAACAGGCTGTGGAAGGAGTCGATCTTGTAACTCCCGGCCTGATCTTGGTGGACGAAGCCATCGATGGCATGCCCCTGGACGCGGTATTGGCAGCCTTGCAGAAGGCCGGTGTGGCCAAAAAGGTGCTGGTAGTTTCGGCCGCGCCCAGCGTCGAGAATGCTACAGCCATTCTCAAACGTGGGGTGAAGGATATTGTTCTCAAGCCTTACACTGCAGCCGAGCTGCTGGCGCTGATCTAGCTGGTAGAGCCTGGCTAATTATAAAAAGGCGATGTTGCCACAAGCCATGCAGGATGCCCTTTAGGGCCAGCCCAACACCAGGCGAAGCAGCCCTGGTGAACGAGTCATAAGGAATTTTTCTTGGATCAAATCTATCAAGGGGATTGCATTGAGGTTATCAATTCCTTGCCGGAAAAGTCGGTTGACCTGGTGTTTGCCGACCCACCCTATAATTTGCAATTAAGAAATGAACTGTGGCGTCCTAATAATACCAGGGTAGCTGCAGTAGATGATGCCTGGGATCGGTTTGGCAGTCTTGCGGAATACGATCGCTTTACGTGCGCCTGGCTGGGCGCCTGCCGCCGGGTGCTTAAGGATACTGGTACGCTGTGGGTGATTGGCACATATCACAATATCTATCGTGTTGGTACGGTGCTGATGGATTTGGGATATTGGATCCTCAATGATGTGGTGTGGATCAAAACCAATCCTATGCCCAACTTCAGGGGAGTACGGTTTACCAATGCTCATGAGACATTGATCTGGGCGCAAAAGGATAAAGACGCCCGCTATACGTTCAACCACCATGTCATGAAATCTCTCAATGATGGTCTGCAAATGCGCAGCGATTGGGAAATTCCTCTCTGTACAGGCAAGGAACGGGTAAAGCTCAACGGCTCCAAGGCGCACTCTACCCAGAAGCCGGAAGCGATCATCTATCGCGTGCTCCTCTCCAGTTCGAACCCGGGCGATGTTGTGCTGGATCCATTTTTTGGCAGTGGAACCACCGGGGCGGTGGCGAAGAAACTGCACCGGCATTGGATTGGCATCGAGCGCGACCCGGCTTACATCAAGATCGCCCAGGAAAGGATCGACTCCATCCCGGATGAGCCATATTGCGCAGATTTGCATGTCTTTGCCAACCGGCGGAACCGCCCGCGTGTGCCGTTTGGCAGACTCTTGGAAAATGGGTATGTTAAGACAGGGCAGGCGCTCTATTTCGACGGAACAGAAAAAACGGCAGTCATTCTTTCAAATGGATCGATCAGGTGTGACGAGATGACGGGATCGATTCATAAGATTGCCAGCGAACTCAAGCATATTGCCTGCAATGGCTGGGAGCACTGGTACTACCGTGATGAGGCCAGCGGCCAAAAGCTGGTATTGGACACTTTGCGTGAGAAATACCTGGAAACAGCCGGAAAAATGGCGGGTGATTTGTGACGGTTGGCAGGGAAGCATAGTCATTGCGGAAAGTGAGCGTGGTGATAGGCAGGCCGTAAACGCCGGCCAAAGCCTTGGAAATGGGGTATCGGTCAGCGGGGCAGGGCATTAACATTCTCATCTGAGTGGGGAGAAAAAAAGAGGCCTTCTTCGGTA
>CAZVRZ010000144.1:0-13088 GCA_964629965.1 uncultured Anaerolineaceae bacterium | reverse complement strand
CGGCGAGTATCTCGGGGGTGCGGTCTGTGGAGCAGTCGTCCACAATGACGACCTCGAGCTGCAGGCCGCAGGTGTCGGCGGACAGAACGCGCTGGACGGTTTGTTCGAGGTAGCGCTCTTCGTTATAGGCAGGGATTACAACGCTTAAGGTCTGCATAATAATCGGGATTTTTAGCCACGAATTGGCACAAATTCTACGAATTTATCTTTTGGCCACGAATTTCACAAATTTTTCGAATTTCTCTTTTGATCACAAATTATACAATTGAAATCTCTAGAAATCACTTTGATATTTCGTGCTATTTCGAGTAATTCGTGGCAAAAACCTTCAACGCACGATCCTGGTGAATTGTAAAGAGCCGGCGCCAAAATTGATCAAGATCGCGAGGTTCAAACCCGTTGCTGCCAGGTAATGGTGCGCCTGAGCCTCGTGTGCCTGATTCAAAGCAGAAACTGCTTTCAATTCCAGGATCACCTTTTCTTCAACCACGAAGTCAGCCTGGTATTCGCCGATCACGGTGGATTTGTAAATAACAGGCAGCGGCTTTTGCTTTTCATAAGGAATGCCTTGCAGATCAAATTCTTGCGCTAAGGCCTTTTCGTAAACCGTTTCCAAAAATCCAGGCCCCAGCACTCGATGAACTTCCATCGCTGCACCTACAATGCGGTATGAAAGCTCCTTATGTAAAATCTCGCTCAAAAGATACTCTCTATTTTAAAATTCTGAATTCGAATTATTCGTACAATTCGTGGCAGAATTGATCTCACCGACGGCGGCTATTGACCAGCAGGATGAGGGCGAAGAGGAGCACGACGGCCACGCCGGCCAGGACACCGCCTACGATCATGGGGGAGAGGCCCTCGCCGGCGGGCTGCGAGACCCGGTTCAGGTCGGGCGTGGGGGTGGGCGTAGGCAGGGATTGGGTGGGGGTGGGGCCGAGGGTGGGTTCGGGCGTGGGCGTGGGCAGGAAGAGCTCGGCCAGCGAGGGGGCCTGGACAGCAGGCGCAGCCCGGTGGGTGAAATACAGGCCGGCAGAGCCCTCTGGTTCAGTTGATTGGGCCTGCCAGGCCAGCGCCAAGCGCCCGCCGGTGAGGGGGATGGCCGCGGCGGCGGCCGCGCCGTTGGCCGCCTCCAGGTCAAGCGCCAGCGTCTCGGAGGCGTTCCAGCGCCCGGCGCCCCACTTCCAGGCGGTGTAGTGCAGCTCGGGCAGCGAATAATCGGCTGCGGCGGAGGGCAGCGCGCCGAGCAGGTGCATGGTCTCGGCATCCACGGCCAGGGCAAACCCGGCAGAAGAAGCAGAAGTGAACTCCTGCCAGCCGGGGATGCGGGTGATGGTGCCCCAGCCGCCGCCATCGGGAGTCAGCGTGGACAGGTCGAGCCAGCGCTGGCTCAGGCCGTTGGATGCGCGAAAGACCAGGTGCAGCTCGCTGCGCAGGGCAACCAGGTGCGGGTCCAGCGCGCCGGCGGGGGCAATCTCGCGCGCCGGCGACCAGGACAGGGCCTGGCTTTCGTTGGTATTCAACGCCAGCGGGCGCGCCAGGCTGTAATAAATGCCCTGCGAGCCGACGGCGCCGGGCAGGCCGGAAACGACCCAGGCAGCGTGCAGCGTGCCATCGGAAGAGATCGCCAGCGAGGGCTGGTCAACCATCTCCCAGCCGGCCGCAGCCGCGTCGAACACCAGCGCGGGGTCACTCCAGGTATCGCCGCCATCTTGCGAATGCAGCAGGTACAGTCCGCGGCCTTCGTTCAAGGGCACGGCGTAGAGCACGAACAGGCGGCCATACAGGTCCTGCGCCATGTGGGGCTGGCTGGCGCCCTCGGCGTAGCTGATGACCCGGGCAGGGAGCCAGCCACCGGAAGAAGCCGCCTGGTCGGCCGCGGCGCGTGAATAGAAGATCTCGCCCTTCGTACCGCCGGACCAGGCCAGGTGCAGGCGATCCTGAGCATCGATGAGCAGGGCCGGCTGGCGAGTGATCTCGCCTGCGGCGGCGCGCACGATCTCGATAGCGCGGGTCAGGTTCTGCCCATCGTAGCGGGCATAAGCCAGGGAAGTTCCCGGCGCGCTGGAGGCGCCGGCCTGGCTCCAAACCAGGTGCAGCCGCCCGAGCGAATCGGCGGCCATGATAGGGGAGGCCGGGTACTGTGCGGATTGAGTCAATAGCTGCGGCGCAGCCCAGGGCGATTCGGGCGGGTAGGCCAGCTCGAGGGCGGCGGAGGCGGTGACCATGATCCACACATCGCCCAGCTCGGCATCCACGCCCGCCACGACCAGCTTCTCGCCCGCCTGGACCGCCTGCAAATCGCCCAACTGCACGCTGCGGCCGGTTTCGGCATCATCGAAGGAAAAGGTCAGGGCTTGCGGCTCGGACCATTCCTGCATGGCCGGTTTCCAGGCAGACAGGTTCAAAGTATCTGTGCCCTGGCCCCACACCCACAGCAGGCCACCGGAAACAGGATCGGGCCACAGCCGCCCACCCTGCGGGCAGATACGCGCCTTTTCGAACACGGGCATGGGATCGCTCCACAGAGCCAGGGGCTGGGTGGAGGTGATCGCCAGGACGGCGGTCACGGTTTCGGGCGCCAGCGGATAGAGGGTTTGCTGTACCAGGCCGCAGCCGCGCGCCTGGTCTGATTTCCAGAGACGCAGCAGGCTGTGATCCGGTAAAACCGCCACCATGGGGTTAGCCGGCAGCGTTTCGGCCTGGCTAAAGGCCTCGGGCGTGCTCCAAGCCTGGCCAGGATCGACCGAGAGCGAATAGAAGGCTTTGCCCAGGACCGGCTCGTCCCAGGCCAGGAAATATGTGCCCAGGCCGTTGTCGACCAGGCTGAGCGGCGCCTGTTCGCGGGTGAGCGAGCGGAAGTAGATCGAGGTATACACAGGGATGGGGAAACCCCAAAACTTGGCCAGGCGGCGCTGCACGTAGACGCCCGGCGGGGTATCGGGGGTGTTGGCAGTACGCACGTAAACCACCGTCAGTTCGCCGCTGGCATTGAGCACGGCCTGGTAGCTGATGGCGGATTCGGCCACCACCTCGGGCCGGTTCCAGAGCGGCGCGCTCAACGGGGTGCGGGCCGTGAGCAGGGAGCCTTTCGTCCCCTGCCAGAAGGCATGCACCAGGCCGTTCGAGTCGATCAGGAAATCTGGCACAGTGGTTAGATCGGCCTGCGGAATGGCGGCGTTACGGGGGTCGCTCCAACCGGCGGGATCATAGCCGGGCATGAATTCGCTCGGCAGGGCGACCGTGGTCAAGCCGTCGAATTCGTCCATCCAGAACACCTGCAACCCGCCCTCGTTGTTAACCAGGATCCTGGGCTGGGAAGCCGACCCGCTCTTGGAGAGGTTGACCGGCTTGCTCCAGAGCGAGTCGGCCTGGGCGGCGGCGCGGCGGACAGGCATGACCGGAGCCAGGATCAATGCCAGGAGGAAAAAGATCAAAAAACGAAAAGGAGAAAAGTTGGGCAATGAAACCTCGTCAAGAAAAACATCTTTTGGATGGTCACTTATTTTCCTGTTTGATTTTATCCAGGACCTGCTGAATGCCTTGCTCGGCCTGGGTATTTTGTGGATTGAGAAGCTGAACAGCGCGCCAGGCATCTGCACAGCGCAGGTAATCCTGGCTCAGCCAGTAGCGGTAATAGGCCTGGAGCATCAAGCGGCCCTCGGCCCAACCCATGCCGCGCACGATCTCAGCGGCGCTCTCTGGTCGAGCATTGGCGACCAGGGCATCCGCATACAGCAGGCGGGTGACTTCGTCCCGGCGGCCCGCATCCCAGACGGCTTGCATCTGGGCCAGCGCCTGCTCGTATTTGCCGCGCGCCAATGCTAAGTGCGTCAAGCGCTGGTTGGCGGTTGGGTTGGTTGGGTCGAGCGACAGAGCTTGCTCGAACTGCGCCTCGGCCTGGCTCAAGTCCAGGCGCTGGCGAAGCTGGTCTAAAGTTACTTTACCCCAGCCTTCGGCAACATAAACGGGAAGCTCGCGCTGGGTTTGTTCAACGGCGCCCAGGTTAGCATGCCAGGCAGCCCGCAGAGGCGGGTAAACCCACACCCCCGCCAGCAAGATCACTGCAGCGCCCACTGCGACCAGGCCGGGCAGCCAATCACGTACCAGATTGACCCGGGGCTTCTCTTCCCGGCACACCAGGTAAGCGCAAGCCGTGGCCAGCCCAATGAGCGGCATCGGGCGGTTGAGATACAGGGTCACATCCACCAGGCCTTGCAGCGCGACCGCAGTCAAAGCTGCCAACCCGGCCCAACCCAGGATGGGAACACTACGCCGTGCTTGCCCGCGCCAGGCCCAACTTGCCACCATATAGGCCAACCACGCAAAAATCAATGCTCCCCCAACCCCCTGCTCGAGCAGGATTTCGAGATAGGTATTGTGAATATGGCTCAGGTAGAAAACATGGATCAGGATGCCGTAGGTGGAAAACACCATCGGGAAGTTCATCAGGCCCAGGCCAGTGAAAAAGTAATCCTGCGCCAACGGCAGCGCCTGGCGCCACAAAGCCGGGCGCATCACCAACGAGCCGTTCGGGTCGGGTATCTGGCCCAGCAGGCGGTCCAACCAACCTGCTGCCGACAGTCCGCCCAAGGCAGCCAGGCCCAAGACCGTCAAGCCGCCCCAATATAATACCTGGGCGTTGCGGCCGGGCAGCCAGCGGCGCTGCGCCCAGGCCAGACCCGCCAGCCCGCCCGCGCCTGCCAGCCCCAACCAGGCGCCACGCGAGCTGGTCATCAATAAACCAGCCAGGATCACCAACGTCAGCAAAACGGCTATACCGGCAAACAGGTGAAAGCGTTGGCGCAGCCAGATCAATGCCAGGCCAACGCCAAAGGGAACCGCCAGGATCAGCGTTCCCGCGCCAATATTGGCATGGACGTGCGGGCCTGGCAGCGCCGGAAGGTAGTCATTCAACCACAGGCCGGCCGAGGTGATGAAGTCGAACTTGCCCGGATACAGGCTAAAATCGTGCTGAAGCGGCCAATATGCCGCCAGGACAGCGGCTGCCACCAGGAAAGCAAAGGCGGCAAAACTGATCAGGTTCTCACTGCTGGCAACCAGGGCGTAAAACAAAACCGCCGCAGCAATAAATCGAATAATCTGGAGCAGCGCCAGGGGCCGGTCGTAGGCGGCATAGAGGGAGGTGACTGCCGTTGCCAGGAAGAGCCCCAGGGGCAGTTCCAGCCCGGTATGCGGCAAGAACTGGCGCGTGCGCAGCCAACGGATCAAGAAGGAAATCACCAGGCAGGCCAGGGCTGCCAAGACATAAGGCTGGTAAACATCGGTCAGGGTGGGCAGCGCCAACCCGGCCAGGAGCAGCAGCCATTCGATTAGCAGCAGAACCTTGCCTTGCAACAATCTAACCTTTCAGCCAGCCAAGCGTCTGGAGGACAATGTTGACCGCGCTCTTGAAACCTTCCCAGGAATTCATTCCCTTGATGAAGGTCCAGATCGGCCCCGGACGGAAGGCCCATTCGCGGAAAGCACGCCGCTGCCAGTATAAGATATCCTCGGCCTTCAGATCAGGGTAATCCAAGACCGTGGCCTGATCCATGTCCACCTCTTCCCAATCTGTGCCGGGGCGGAACCAGTTATTTTCCACCACCTCGAAAAAGAACGGCGTGCCCGGATAGGGCGCAGCAACGTGGAACAGAACGATATCCAACGGCAGCTTCTTGGAGAGCGCCATTGTTTGCTTGATCGTTTCTACTGTTTCACCAGGCAGCCCGATGATGAAATAACCCCAGTTCTTGATACCGGCCTTCTTGGCCCAACGCAAAGCGCTGTCAGCCTGCTCCATCCGGTAACCTTTGTGGGCTTTCTTGAGCACCATTTCGTTGCCGCTTTCGATACCCCAGGAGATCAGGTTGCAGCCGGCCTTGCCCATCAACATCAGCATTTCTTCATCCACGTAATCCACGCGGCTGTTGGCCGTCCAGGTGATCTTGGGGCCTTTCTCGATCAACAAACGGCAAAGCTCCACCACCTGGTCGCGGTTGACAGTGAACAGATCGGCATACATGTGAATATGATGCACGCCCAAATCGTAAAGCTGCTGGATCTCGGCATGCAATTTTTCAGCCGAACGCAGGCGCACCGAATATTGATAGCTGACATGCTTGATGCAGTAGGTGCAACCGGCCGGGCAGCCGCGGCTGGTAACAATGAAGGTATAAGGACCCTTGATCATCGGCATGCGGTACTTATCAAGCGGTAGCAAATGGTGCATTGGAACAGGCAGATCATCCAGGTTTTTCAGGAAAAGCCGGTCCCAATTTACGGTCACTTCGCCGGCGCGCCGCCAGCCAAGCCCCTTGATCGAACCCAGCTGTTCGTGCGAGGGCATAGGAAGATCTGGCGCGGCTTGTTTCGTAGGCGGCAGGTGCACTTTGCTTTGCGCTAGTTCTTCTTTGCCAGGTTCGGTCGCCGGGTAAGTCCAGGCAGGTTTCCAGGTGGGGTCGGACTCGCTCCACATCTTCCACATGATCTTATGACCCTGGGCGAATTCCTCGGTTTTCCGATCCACCAGGTGCCCATCTTCATTTACAATCCAACGCCCTTGCGCAACTTCGATCGTATCAACCAACTCGCGCAGGGTCATCTCCGGTTCGCCCCGCAGCACATAATCTAGCGCCGGATAAGCGCGTAGCGTCTCGTGCGCCATCGGGGTGACGTGCGTGCCAAAGGCCATGGTGGTTGCCTCCAGGCTTTTGGCCAGAAAAACACCGTACATGTCGTTGGTCAACGTAGGCGCGGTCACCTGCGTCAGGTAATAACGCGGCCGTTTCTCACGCAGCAATTTCTCAAATTCCGGCCATCCCATGCGCAGTGCAATGGCATCCACGATCTCAAGGCTGTAATCGGGGTGAAGCAAAGCGGCCATTTGCGCCAGGCTGACCTGAGCCCAGATCATGTTCTCCCGGCTGCGGCGGCCTACCCGGTGCTGCGTGCGAATCCAAATCCCGCCATCCGGCGAAGGAGGATTGACCAACAACGCATCCACCTTGCTCTCGGCCTGGCGAGCAATCGCCCGTTCACGGACAATGGCATCTGCGACAGGAAAGCGGGCGTCTGGCAGCCGGGCTATTCGGCGTGTACCCAGATTATCTCGAGGAGTATTTTCTTGCGTTGTTTCGGTCATCTTTTCTTCCATAATAATTTATGGCGGGGACTGTTGCCTTTAGGCGACAAAGGAAGCCGCATAACTCCTTCCACAGGTTTGTGAGAGTATTGACAACAAACGCACAAGGTAGTACATTTGTTCTATGATACGCACGTTCAAGTATCTGCTGCGCCCTACACCTCAGCACGCCCAGACTCTGGACTTCCTGCTCTGGCAGTCTCGACTGATCTACAATGCCGCCCTTGAGCAGCGCATCCGGTTTTACCAGGAGACCGGTCAGGGAATATCCTATGCCGCTCAGTGGATGCACTTTCGTGACCTACGCCGCACTAATCCAGAGACATTCGGGCTGCTGAACGCCTCCAGCCTGCAGCAGCTTTTGCGCCGCCTGGACAAAGCCTTTCAGGCTTTCTTCCGGCGGGTAAAGACTGGTGAAACGCCAGGATACCCTCGCTTCAAAGGCCGCAACCGTTTCAAGAGCATCGAGTACACCTATGGGGATGGCTGCAAACTGCGCACCAATGCGCAAGGCCAGCGATCGTTCTACATCCAGAACGTTGGTGATGTGCGGATGTGCTTTCACCGCAATATCCCGGATGGGGCAGCGATCAAACACGTGGTCATCAAGCGGGTCAATGAACGCTGGTATGTCTGCCTGATGCTTGAACGTTCTGATGTTCAGGTTGCTCATGCAAAACCTGAAAGAGCCGTTGGCGTAGACGTGGGTCTGTATCACCTCCTTGCCTTGAGTGATAATCAAGTGGTGGATCCTCCTCGCTGTCTGCGTGAGTCGTTGGCAAAGCTGAGAGTCTTGCAGCGCCAGGCATCTCGCAGGCAGAAAGGTAGTCAGCGCCAGCGCAAGAGCTTTGCGGCAGTAGCCCGTCTGCATGAGCACATCGCCAACCAGCGCCGAGATTATTTGCACAAGATAACCCGTTTTCTTGTGCAAGAATACGCTATCATCGCAATCGAAGATCTGCCCCTGGCCTTCATGAACCAAAACAAACATCTGTCCCTGTCGTCGCACGATGCCGGGTTGGGTGAATTCCGGCTGCTGCTCCAGTACAAAGCGGAAGAAGCTGGTGCTGAAGTGGTTGCTGTGAACCCAGCCTACACATCGCAGCGCTGCAGTGGATGTGGTGAGATGGTGGAGAAAGACCTGAGCGTTCGAGTACATAAATGTCCTTACTGTGGTTTAGTGCTTGACCGGGATGTGAACGCTGCCCGAAACATCCTGAAACTTGCTTTGGATAACCCGCCTGGACGAGGCGGTCAGGAGCTAACGTGGCCCGCTGGGGCGAGCGTTTCCTGAGAAGCTGTCTCCTTTAGGAGTCAGAGAACGTCACGCTGCTATCGATAATGATCTACCTGGGCTGCATATCTTTTTGCGCCATCACTTCGCGCTGGCTCAGCTCTTCCAGGACACGCTCGATCACCCAGAAAATATTCAACTGGAAACCCACCAGGATCAGCATGGTTCCACCCAGTAAATAAAGCCACAGCCGCTCGATGGGCCAATGCTGCAGCGCCAGGCCAAAACTGATCAAACCCAATACCAGTCCTGCCGCGATCAGCAACAGTCCCATCCACCAAAAATGCCGGTCCAGGGGAGTCTTGAAGAGCGGTTTGCCAAAAAGACCCTGGCGGATTGGTTGTTTGTGAAATAAGGAAACCAGATAATTGAAAGTTATTCCCAAGGCAAACAAATCAACCCCAGCGATACTAAACACCACTGCGGTAAAGGCGCTAGCCACACCCCATGGACCCAATGCCGTGATCCCCGAAAGGCGCAATCCAACCAGGATCAGGCCAATGAGGGCAGCCAGGCCAAATAAGAACAACCCTACGCCTCCCAGGATGCGCACCGGGTTATAGTTCAGCGCGGTCCATAGGATCGTCTGCAGAAAACGCAGACCATCCCGCACCACGCTGAGTTTCGAGCGGCCGACCCGCTCTTTATAAGGGACGGGGACTTCCACCACTCGCATTCCCTCATGCGCAGTGCGGGTGCTCATCACCGGTGTAAAGTTCAACCCGTCTGGGAGTGGATACAACCTTTCCAGCGCCTCACGACGGAAGACACGCATTCCACTCGCCGGATCCATCACACGTTTCCCTGCAAGCAAAGATAGCAGGGTTGACCAGACAAAGTTGCCAATGCGCCGTACGAATGGCATCTCAGTGCTGGCGCCAGAACGACGTGATCCGACCACCACATCTGCGCCACGCAGCGCTTCCCGACACAGATCGGGGAAATGCTCAGGAGGATAAGTGCCATCCGCATCTAGAAACGCCATCAAATCGCCGTGCGCCGCGTTGAAACCAGTTTTCAAGGCCGCACCGTAACCCCGATTCACCGGGTGGCGCACCAGGCGGGCGCCAGCAAACGCCTCGACGATCTCGGGAGTACGATCCTTTGACCCATCATCCACAACGATTAATTCCAGGTCTGCCACTCCCACGCTGGCCAAAGCAGGTTTCACCGCCATAACGCGTTCCATGATGGTGGTGATACCATCTTCTTCGTTCAACGCAGGAATGACTACTGAAAGCATCTGGGCTTTTCCGTTTACGGACATTACTTCACGCCTTCCCTAAGAATAATCCTTACTATGGTAAATCTCGGCTGGCTGGGCAGAGGAGGATCCGTCGATCTCTTTGATCACGCGAGCCGGAACGCCCGCCACTACGCAGTGTGGCGGAACATCCTTCGTTACAATGGCGCCAGCCGCGACCACCGAACCTTTTCCTACACGCACGCCGTCCGTAATCACCGCTGCCGAGCCAATCCACACATCGTCTTCGATAACAATCCCCTTCGCAGTGATCCCCTGCTCCACAAAAGGCCGATCCGGATCATCGAAAACATGATTCACTGCAATAATCTGAGTCATTGGCGAAGTATAGACCCGGTCACCAATGGTCACACCGCCCTGGCCGCGGATGACAGAATACTCGCCAATCAAGCTATCGCGCCCGATGCGGATGCCCGCATGGGGTAACTTCCGGAAGTTGTACACATGCAATACAGAGCCATGCATCACCAACGTGTTCGCTCCGATCTCCACGCCAGCAGGGCAGGCATGAACGTACACCCCTTCATCCAGGTAACTCCCTGACCCCAACCGGATATGACTGGCAAAGCGTAAACGCACACTCCGTTCAATCGCTGCCTGCCCATCCATTTTTATGATCAGGCGATAAAAAACGGCTCGCAGGCCAATCCCCACAATCGTAGGGATCCAACCGAAAAGAAACAATATGCTCTGCTCCCACCAGTAACGTATGGGCGAAGCAGCCTGCCTGGACAGGTACAGTTGAATTTTGGAAAGTTTGTTGGAGGAGGTTTCTGCGGGCAAGGAAAAGATGAATTACCAGGAAAACGTGGATGAGTGTATCGAATTGGCGTGCTCCGCCACTTCGACATCATTTCATAGTCGAAGCGGGGAAAGTAACCCGGGGCTTAGGTTCTCGTCGGCGATCCAGTCGTTGACTGGCAAGAATCTGTATGATTTCAGTGAACTATAACGATTACGGAGAAGCATCTACATTGCATCTTCTCGAGATTCCCAGCTACTTCCGTCTACACAGTGGTTTCAACCCCCATTCTATCGAAAAAATCAGAATAAGAACAAACAAACTAGTCGCTAGAAGTTCTAGAAAAGGGTCGCAGCTCCATAATATCGAAAATCGAGCAGAAAAAGAATACACTATCGAATAAAATACAGGGGACATTTTAACCTTACCAACCTTACCCGTCAAGTAGAGATATGAGGGTGCAGACAAATTGAGATAAGGATTTTAGCGCAATTTTGGCACTAAAACGCCATTTTAGAGGCGAAATCGGCTCAAAATCATGTGTTTCCAAAGCTTTTGCAATCTCATAAATCGGCTTTGGATGCCCAATTTGCGGCAAAATTGTCTAATGTTTAGCCATTTGGCGCACTGTGGCCCCAAAATACATCAGAAGCGGCCCCTTATCTCAAATAGTCTGAGATGACCCTGGTACCCTAGCCATCGCGGCAAAATTCATTGGGATGTCTGTTATTCGTCCAAGCGATCAGCAAGGGTACCAACGCTGCCAGGCCAAAGCCTAATGCAACAAACAACCCTATCCCAGCCAGAGACATGAGCGGCGGAACGATAGCGGAGATGCCAGCCAACACGATGAACAAGAAGAAGCATAAAAATGCGGCTGCCCCCAGCCATAAGGAGGCATTGCGCGCTCGCCGCATGGATGATCTTCGCGTACCCCACAAGCGTCCAGTTTGTGCGTTCAGGAAGACCATTTGGGGGTTATGATCATCATCCAGATAATATGTAGTATAAGCTGGCAGTAAGAGCAAGGTCCAATTCTGAGCATCGAACTGCGCCGACCAGCGAAACGAACGCACATGGTCTGCCCCTATCGCCTGGCGGCATTCTTCTGCGGCTGCGGCCTGGTAAGCCGGCAGTGCATCTGGCCAGGCATCCACAGACGAACGATCGGGCAGGAGAACGAGCACCCGGCCTTGTTTGAACTCACCCACAACAAACCGTGATTGGTAGCTTACTGCTTCTTTATAGCGATACGCGCCCAAACGATCGATCAATGCCTTGTGCTTTTCTAAAGCGGGAGCAGAGATGTTGTGATAGGCGCGGTTGAGCCGGCCCAGGCGCGGTTCCCAACGCACCCGTTGCTCGGTGATTTCTCGCGATCGCCAACCACCTTGGGCGTCATCATAACGATCTTGATGGCTGACAACGTCATAATTGAATCCTGCCTCGGCTTCCCAATGAGCCTGTACCTGTCCATCAACCAGCCATACCGGGAAAAATACCGGTTGCAGCCGCGCCTTTAGCTGATTGGGGCTCAGGTCGCCTGGCGGAAACCACAACCCTTCGGTAAATTCCCGCAATCTCTGCGCGATCAATACCTGCTCAACGTGGAAAGGCAGGCACAATTCAGGATTGTGGAGAGGCTCACTGCCAGCCAACGGCTGAAGCTCTACCGGCCCGCAAAAGGGGCAGTGCGTTAAACCTTGCTCCGGTGCAAACAGAAAGCGCCCATCACACTGCTTACAAATAGCGATCTGATAAGAAAATCCCCATAAGTTTTCAGCTTGAATAGAATCTTGACTGCTCACTTCTACCATCTCGCCTCCTACAGACTCATACATCATCCATGTGAGATGCTTTCATATACATCGTAATCGAGATAACCAGGCCAATGATCAATAGAACAAATCCAATTCCGCCGATCACCAGACCTGCCCCAGCAAGCGGCAAAGTGACCAGGCCTAACAAGCCCAATAAAACTCCTGGCGACATGATAGCGGCAATCGCCAGCCACACCTTTTGCCAATCTACCGGGCGCGGTCCAGAGATGCTGCCCGACTGCCCATTGACCACCACCTGGTAAACCTGTTCAGCATACTGATAAGCTGCAACGTAAACAGGCAGCAGAACATAGCGCCAGCTTTCTTCACTAAAATCAAGGTTCATGCTGAAGTTCCGAATATCGGAGGTGCTTGCCTGTTCGCGGCAGGATTTCCGGGTGGTTTCGCGCATCTCCTGCCGGGATATCTCCCAGGCAGCCTCCAGCGGAATATCATAAGCTTTGGCCTGTAATCCTGCCAGGTAGTTCGGATCATACAGAACAAGTTGCTGCAGGTCAAACTCACGGATATTGTTTAGATGGAGCTTGCTAAGCCGTTGGGTGCCAGGTACAGGGAGATCATCGATATGCAATTGCACATTTCCCGATTCCCAGCGCCATTCGACCCGGGTACGCGACTTCCAGCTTTTGTCTGATGCGTCATAATACTGCTCAGTCACCGAGTGGCCGACTTCTGCGCGCCAATCTGCAGTTGTCACAGCGTCAAAAGTCCAAAATGGCAGGTAAACAGCCATAAAAGCCCGGACGCTATCCGCATTTTTTAGCACGGCGGGTGTCATCCAACTGCTGCCCAGCCACTGGCGC
>CAZVRZ010000143.1:0-13131 GCA_964629965.1 uncultured Anaerolineaceae bacterium | reverse complement strand
CGGGAGCTTCGCCCTGGCCCTCGTCGACGCCAATATGCCCGGCATGGACGGCTTGCAAGCCATTGAACAACTGCGCTTGCAAATGCCACAGATTGCGGTGGTGATACTAACAACCTATAATGAAGATAGGCTTATGCTGAATGGTTTGCGCGCCGGAGCACGGGGCTTCTTGCTCAAGGATGTCGATCGTCAAACCCTGTTCAACACATTGCGGGCCGCGGCCCGCGGCGAGGTCTTACTCAGCCCCGAGTTCATGACCAGGGTGATCACAAAAGCAAACGATCCAGGCAGCGCCAAGGCAGCGGACGGTTTGGAACTCACCGCGCGAGAACATGAAATCCTGGCAGCTGTGGCCCGGGGGGAGCGCAGCAAAGAGGTTGCCCTACATCTCGGAATCAGCGAGAGGACGGTAAAAGCGCACCTGGCAAGTATTTATAACAAACTGGGGGTGGATTCGCGGGCAGCTGCGATCGCTGCGGCAGCACAGCGCGGTTGGTTACGCATAGACGACCACAGCACTGATGTTGTCTGAACCATCCAAGATATTGGCTGCATTTACCAGGGAAGCACACAATTCCCCGGCCGGCAGTTCTGTGCCCATTTTTTCAGCCAGAAGCGCCTGACTCTCATAAGCAAACCAGCAGCCATCGGTGCATAGAAGTAAACGTTCGCCTGGGATGAGCACATGGGTATAGAAATCGATTTCCAGGTTATCCTGTATGCCGAGCGCCTGTAAGATCACACTATTCAAGGGGTGAGAACGCGCCTGCTCAAGAGTCAGCACACCTTTACGTACCAGCGCACCCACCAGGGATTGATCATTGGTCAGTTGGACCAGGCGCCCATTACGCCAGGAGTAAACGCGGCTGTCGCCAATATTGGCAATATATGCGATACCCTGATATATCAACACCAGGGCCAGGGTTGAACCAGCTTTTTCTATTTCGGGATGATGATCCGAATAATCCCGAATCACCCGGTTGGCCTTAATAATGGCTTGTTCAGTCCAATAACGTAATGCTCTGCCGTTCGGAATGGTACTATCGGGTTCCACGTGTGTACTCTGCACAACCCAAGGTAAAACTTTGGCTAGCTCATCGGCTATCGTTTGAATAGCAAGCTGGCTGGCAACATCGCCCGCCTGGCCTCCCCCAAAACCATCACATACCATAAACAAACCAACTTCGTATCCCAGGCTCAGACGATTGGTTTGGGCGAAAACCGCATCCTCATTGAAGGTGCGGTTCCAGCCAGTAACAGACCAGGCAGCCGCTTCCAGGGTTTGTATCTCTTCGATTACCGATACCGGGCATGGATCCATACCAACTCACTCCTCAAACCACGTTGGTGATTTGCTTATATAGTCGCAGAAAACAACAAAAAGGGGCTGACCGAAAAAAGCTAGACGGCCGCCTCTTTTGGGATCATCCCTTCAGGTTTCCAGGCTGATAAGACAGGAAGCTAGCTGTGCCCACCTGGTAAGATCAATGGCACACCATTGATCGGATTTGGAATAACACGAACGGGAATTTGATAGATGCGACTTAACAATTCAGGGGTTAGTACTTCCGCAGGGCGGCCCAACGAGCATAATACCCCCTCACTCAAAACAGCCACACGATCGGCGTACTCACCCGCCAGGTTCAAATCGTGCAGGGTAATGATGACGGCCAACTTTTCTTGCTGCGCCAGGTCACGCACAAGGTTTAAAAAGGTGGTCTGGTGGTTCAGGTCCAGGTGTGCGGTTGGTTCATCCAATAAAAGCGCCGGAGTTGACTGCGCCAGAGCACGCGCTAACAGTACCCGCTGCTGCTCGCCGCCCGAAAGCTCACTCACCCGCCGATCCACAAAGGAAGTCATCTGGGTTCTATCCAGGGCAAGCTGCACCTGGCGCTGATCGGCCTGGCCGGACTGTCCCAGCCAGTTAAGAAATGGGGTGCGTCCCATCAGAACCGTCTGTTGTACTGTGAAAGCAGGAGGCAACAAGGCGGCCTGAGGCACCACAGCTACTCGCCGGGCGCGCTGGGCGGGCGAGAGATGATGAATATTCACGTCGTCGATCAGAACGCGGCCAGTGCCAACAGGCAGTACGCCGCAGGCAGCCCGGATGAGGGTTGATTTTCCGGCTCCGTTCGGACCGATAACAGCCAAGACTTCACCCGAAGCAACGCTCAGCGTGACTTCACGTAAAGCCAGGTAAGCACCATAACGCACAGATAAAGCTTGTACTTGGATCATAGTGTTTCTTCTTTACCAATACACCTGATCTTTGGCGCGCTTAAGCACCCACAAAAAGAATGGGGCGCCAGCCAGAGCAGTAACAATACCAACCGGCAGAACCTGAGGCGAAAACAGGTTACGCGCGATCAAATCGGCCAACAATAGAACCGAACCTCCCCCCAGGATTGACAGAGGGATCAAACGCCGGTAATCAGGACCCCACAAGAAGCGCGCCAGGTGGGGTGTGATCAAACCGATGAACCCAATCAAGCCCGAAAAGGCAACCGCAGCGGCCGTACTGAGGGAGGCTGCCAGGATGAGAATAAGCTTGACCCAAGTGATATTCAATCCCATTTGTTGGGCCTGTTCTTCACCAAACTGAAGCACATTCAGGGCATGACCAGACAATGTCAAAACACCCAGGCCTACCAAGATATATGGCAACGAGGCCCAGACAGGCTCCCAACCACCCAAAGCGGCGCCGCCCAACAACCAGGAAAGCGCCCGACGCAGTTCTTCTTGCGAGCGCAACATTAGGAATGAGGTCAATGCCGTGGCAAAAGAGCTGACAGCAACACCTGCCAGGATCAGGCTGGTGGTCGGAACGCTGCGACCGACACGCGCCAACCAATAAACCAAGGCCACCGTCAAGATCGCACCGAGGAAAGCCGCAGCAGGCACCCCAAACATACCGGGCATCGTGGTGGGCCAGTGCAGCGACATTGCCAAGACTGCCCCAAGGCCGGCGCCCGAAGCCACACCGATCAAATAAGGATCCGCTAAAGGGTTGCGGAATAAACCCTGGTAGGCAGCGCCACTGCCGCCAAGCGCTGCTCCCGTGAGCATAACCAGGATGGTATGCGGTAAGCGTATTTTGAACAGGATAGCTGCAAAGGTCTCAGGCCAATCTGGTGCGAGAGTAAAACCAGGTAAACCATCTAGCAACATGCGCAAAAGCGTCGAAGGTGAGATAAAGACAGGTCCAATGGCAACACTGGCTACCGCCGCCAGGCAGAGCAGGATCAGATTGAACAAGACAGGACGGAATACTGATTTCATCACTTAAACAAATCGGGATGTAACAACCTTGCCAACGCTTCTAAACCAGCCACCATACGCGGCCCTGGACGGCTGACCAGGTTATCATCGAACGGATAGACGCGATTCTCTTTGACAGCGGACAAAGTGTCCCAACCGGCGCGGGCAGCCACGCTTTCTGCAGTGACGCCACCCCACACCGAGTCACCCAACAAGATCATCTGAGGATCTTGTTGGATCAGGATCTCCAGGCTGATCTGAGCCCAGGCGTCTGCTTGCATATTGCCGAGATTCTGCCCGCCTGCCATGGAAATCAGGGTATCGATAAACGTTCCCTTACCCGCCGTCCAGGGGGCATTCACATCCGTTCCATCCAATTCATAGAAGACCAAAGGTTTCTCTGGGACAGAAGCCACCTTTTGGGTAACGGTTTCTACACGCGCTTGCAATGACTGGATCAGTGCGGCCGATTCTTGCTCGCGCCCAGTCAACCGGGCCACGGAGCGCAAGTTGTCATACATGCCATCGATCGTATCTGGATTGCCCAGCCAATAAACAACCAGGCCGAGATCAGTCAGCGGCTTCAACTGTTCTTCAGAATAGATTTCGGCTGCCATCACCAAGTCTGGCTTGAGCGAAACAATGGTCTCCAAATCCAACTCGCCGTAACCGCCGCCGATATCGGTAAGCTGTTGAGCTTCCACGGGGAAATCCGAGAACGAGTCTCTACCTACAACCTGAGAGCCTGCCCCGATGGCAAAAAGAATTTCAGTATTCGATGGTGCCAGAGAGACAATGCGCTGTGCCGGAGACTGCAGGACGATGATCTTCCCCAATCCATCCGTGGCTGTAATAAGCGCAGGCGTTGCAGTGAACGCAGGAGTGGCAGAGGGAGCCGGCGCTGGCGTAAGCGTGGCGGGAGAAGGAGTGGCAATGCTACAGGCATTCAGCAGTAAAGTGGATGCCAGGATAAGAACAAGAAAGGTTTTTATTTTATTCATCATTGTAGATTCTCCAAATAGACTCAAAACATGTGCAGATTAAAGAAAACTCCGCCTTGCAGCGGAGCAGTTAGTATGGACGCAAACCGTTGGATACCATAACGGTGTCCCCACCTCCTTTCCGCGAGTTGAGTGGAAACGACAAACGAGGTGGGCGACCTGGCTTGCCAATCTCTTGGCCTACAGTTGCGCGACAGCGCCGGACTTTGCGGTATAACATAACCACAGCACCGGCTTCGCCTTGGTCTTTCAACCTTAGCCCTCCCATCCGGGAGATCAGGCGCCTCGTTGTCTTATTTAATTGTCAGGATTGTATCATAGGCAGGCAAGTACGCAAAGACAATCCTTGAGATTCTATTCTTCTACTTCTTCTTCAATCGTAATACTGTATTCGTGATCGCCTTTTTCTGAACGCACATAAAAGCGAAATACATTATCTACCTTGGGTTCCAGAGTGGTTTCTTCGCTGGCAGAGGCTTCTTTACTTTCGAAAATCTTTTGATCGGCCTCATCGGTGATCTTGAGGAGCAAAACATCTTCTTCATCACTGGATTCTAAATCAACATCATATGTCTCGCCCTCGTACAAAATAATCTCGTGTACAACCTCATCGCCTTCTTCGACATAACCATACACAACCATATCCACTATTGCGCGGAACGTATCGTCTGACATAACTACCTCCAATTCAAATCAGGATTGAAATTTTTTGAGCAAATCCAAAACACCATGCTCGTCATAAGCACGGGCTAATTCTTCCAGGCGGTCAGCAAAAGCTGCATAAGTTGCATCCAGCTCGCGCAAATGAGCAGCCTGCTGACGAATGGCGCGCATATTACCTTGCATAGCCAGATTTAGCAGTGAGCTGAGTTCTTCAGCGGATGGTGGAGTTATGGCAGCCTGCGATCTGCGGGCCGCGCCATCTTCAGCATCTAGCGAAGAGGGCGCTTCTGTGAACCTATTCGATTCCTTTCGGCCATAGTTCCAGGTAAGATTCAAATACTGCTGCAGCTTATTCAAAAGCTCGGCTTCATGGATTGGCTTCGCCAAGAAATCATTACAACCGGCAGATTGACTAGATTCGCGTGCCCTCTCAAAAACACTGGCAGAGACCGCAATAATGGGCGTAGTAGCAAGCTCTGGGATCTGGCGAATCGCTTGAGCAGCATCATAACCGTTCATGACGGGCATGACCAGGTCCATCAGGATCATATTGGGATGCGCCTGGCGGGCCAGTTCTACCCCTCGAGCTCCATCTTCTGCCAATAGGATTTCAAAGCCTAACGGCTCGAGGATATTTTGCGCCACCAGTTGATTTTGTTGATTATCATCAACCACCAGGATACAACGGCGCGGTCCCTGGTATCCAACGACCGTCTGGGGTTGCACCTGTTCTTTTACATGCTCGCTGGCTGCTCTTGGCAACCGGATAGCAAAAGCAAACCGGCTTCCTTCCCCCGGTTTGCTGGTCACTTCAACCTCACCGCCCATCATCTGTACCAACTGGTTGGTGATCGCCAGGCCAAGGCCTGTGCCTTCGGCCTGGTGCTGAATATCCCCACCCTGCTCAAAAGGTTGGAAGAGGGTTTGGATCTGATCCGGCGGGATACCCGCCCCGGTATCGATGATTTCAAAGCAAACGATCTCGCTATCGGAGATAGCATTGACTCGTAAGACTACATGACCCCGATCGGTAAATTTTACAGCATTCCCCAATAAATTCAGCAAGATTTGCCGCAAACGGGTTTCATCAATCTCAACATATTCTGGCAAAGGGTTAATATCTTCGTAGAAAAAGCGCAGTCCTTTTTGCCTGGCGCGCACTTGAATAATGGCACAGATGCCTTTCAGAAATACCGGCAGGTTGACGGAGACGGGGTGCAATGCCATGCGGCCTGCTTCGATCTTCGACATATCCAAGACATCATTGATCAACATTAATAAATGCTCGCCACTCTGGCGGATCACATCGATGTTCTCTTGCTGATTGGGCGTCAGGTTGGCAGCCCGCCGCAATATTTGCGCATACCCGAGGATGCTGTTGAGAGGCGTGCGCAACTCATGACTCATGTTTGAGAGGAATTGGCTCTTGGCCCGGCTGGCGACCTCTGCAGACTGGCGGGCCTGCTGTTCTTGTTCGAGCAGTTGGAACTGCTCGATCACACCGGCTATTTGCCCAGCAAGCGTCTCTGCCAGGCGAATATCATCAGGCGTGAAAGACAAGTTGGGCAAGTCTCGGTTCACTGCAATGATACCGGTCGAACGACCACGCGCAACCAACGGCGCCAGCAGCGTATACCTGATTCGCGCGCTTTGCAACATGGGGTATAAGCCATGCAGTTCTGTTTCGGCGTTCTCAGCAGATATGATGATCGTCTCTCGGGTTGCCAGAGCCCGCTCGGCAGCCGGCAGATCATTGGCCGGCATACCGCTCAAATCTGTATTAATATCGAAACTACCGGTAACAACCATCTCCGAGCTACCGGCCTGTTTTTGTAGAACGATCAAGGTAGAATAAGCCTGGAACAAGCCGGCGATCTGCTCTGCCACCCAATTCAAGGCCGTACGCAGACTGGTGGCGGAAATTATCGTCTGGTTAATGTTATTCAAGGTAAAAAGCTGAGCAGAGCCCTCTTCGGCCATATCTTTGGCCTGGGCCAATTCGGCAGTACGTTCAGCTACTCGTTTTTCCAAAGAGATCTTCAAAGCTGCCAATTCGAGATTGCTCAAGGTCAATTTTTCTGTACTGCGATTGGCCTCGATCAGGCTGTTCATCATCAGAGCAATCTGCAAATCAAGGACCAGACCGGCGCTGAGCATCAGCAAGACTGCGATCGTAATATCTTTAACATTATCCACGCCATACATATCGTGTGGAAAAATACCGCTCATGGCGCCAATGCCAAGCAAAATGATCGTCAGGATGATCAAACCCAGGAAAATGAATAAACCGCGCCGCCCGAGCAGCAAACTAGCCAAGATCAGGCTGATAACATATCCCAGATAAGCAGCCAGGTGCAGACCGCCGCCAGTCGCAATTAAGTATGTAACCAGGATAGCAACAGCTATTGGCAGGTAATAGAAGAGAAACAGCAGCTTGCCCCGATAGAGAAGGCACAGCGCTAACAAGGTAGCCACAGAAAAAGCCGCCAAAACCAAAGAGAGGGAGGAAGCACGGAATTCCAGAAGCGCCAGCAGCAGCATTATTCCAGCAGCCGCCAACAACAACACCTGTAATACCCTGGCTTTGTGGTTAACTTCCGGGTCGCCTAAATCGGGTAATTTGAACTTGTCTTGGATCCATGCCAACATAACGCCGCCTTCAGGGTTGCTTCAATGGTAAACGGACGTGGAAGGTGCTGCCTGGGAGAGTCTCCTCGTTGTAGCCTGGGCTTTCAACCCATATCTTGCCATGGTGAGCCAGAACTATGCCGCGAGCAATGGTCAATCCTAAGCCTGGTCCGCCCGCCTTGAAACTGGTTTTACCTGACGAGTGGGCGCTGGCTTGCCCAGTATGATAAAACTTTTCGAAAACCAAATCCTGTTCATCCGGGTTAATTCCAATGCCCGAATCCTGGATGGATATTTCAATCTGGGCAGGTTCATCCAGATCGGAAACCAGGCAGCCTCGAACAAAAACCTGGCCTCCATCGGGCGTATACTTGATGGCGTTACCAAGCAAGTGGGTTAACACACGAGTGATTTGGTTAGGATCGGCCTCGATCTCAGGTAATTCCTGCACATTTTCCGGAGTAATGGAGATATTGCGCTCACGCAGTGCAGAATTGTATGTCATGCGGGCCTGCAAGTATAACTCAAATGGGGTTACTTTGGCAGTATGGATAGGCGTACTGCCCTGATCGATGCGCGTTGCTTCCATGATCAGGTTAATGATTTCCAGCATTCGCTGCGTTCCGCGCAAAATGCCCGTGACTCGCTCTTGTAATTCGGCGTGACCAGAAATCTCAGGATAGGCGCGCAACAGTTGGGTGTAACCATCAATGATCGTTAGAGGCGTCCGCAATTCGTGAGAAATGACCGTAATAAAATCAGACTTAGCGCGATCCAGGCGTTCCAGGCGGTGATAGGCTGCGTCTAACTCCGCCGTGCGCTGTTGCACGAGCGTTTCCAGGTGATCGGTCAATTCGCGCAGGCGCAGGTGCGTATTCACACGCGCCAACACCTCATCTTGCTGCAAAGGCTTGGTTACATAATCCACCGCGCCAGCATTGAAACCGCGCACTTTATCAGTCGTTTCAGCCAACGCAGTCATAAAGATCACAGGAATCTTCTGAGTGAGCTCATTTTCTTTCAGGAGGCGACAGGTCTCAAAGCCATCGAGCCCAGGCATCATCACATCCAATAAGATGATATCGGGCAAAGCATAGGCTGCCTTTTCCAGGGCGCTTTCGCCATCCCGGGCTACCAGGATCACAAAGTTCTGGCTTTCAAGATAATCTGCCAGAACACCCAGATTCATAGGGTTATCATCGACCAGTAAGATAGTGGATTGTTTCATTTCAATCCTCTTTTCAGTCATGATTTGAACCCAACGAAGTCCCAAAGGACCACAGCCCAGGACATAGACAGGTTCTCAACACATTATTGAGCAGGAATTACATTCACTCCGGAGCATTCATTATACCAAGGGAGCATGTAAAATCCAAATCGACCGACTGAAAAAATCACGCACCGGACCCCCGGGTGGTATCCGCGTTTTGCTGTTCAAATTCTTTTTTCAACATCCCATAGATGAACTCGCCGCTGCGAACACCACCTGGGCCAAGTTTATTTTCTCGATAATGCGCTTCGCGCACGAAACCACAACGCTCCGCCACCCGGTAGCTGCGAACGTTCTGATCACTGCATCCCAGGCGAACCCGGTGGGCGCCCAGGAATTTGAAGATAAAAGCCAGCGAGGCGCGCACGGCCTCAGTCACATAGCCCTGCCCTTCATGATCTCGATCGACGAAATAACCGATCTCAAATTCGGGAACATTCCAGTCTACCGGCCCGATATAGATTTGAGCGACAAATTCTGCGCTCTTCTTATCAAACGCGCCCAGGAAAAAGCAGTTGCGAGCTACCCATTCGGCAGCCAACTGGCGCACCAGTGCTTCGCCCTGTTCTTCATCTTGCATGGTAAGGATCACATTGCCAGACTCAAAGGGTTGCAAGTGCTGGCGGTTACGCTGGCCTACGGCAAAGTACATTGCGCCGTCACCAGCCTGGTAAGAGCGCAGCAGCAGGCGCTCACTTTCAAAGGAGGTGGGAATATCGAGGAGCATCTTATTCATGGGAATTGTTTCTTTTCATATCGCCGTATTAATTTCAGGTAGATTGTAAGGCGGCCGCGAGCGCCCCAGCCAGCTCCGGCTGGGTCAAGATCATCTTCTTCCAGGAGGCATACTGGGCGGGCTGCGACTGGATCCAGCCATGCATAACGGTGAACAATAAAATACGCCGATACGCAATGAAGGTATCCAAGTGATCCAGCCACTCAGCCGGTAAATCGTTCTCCTGCCGGTAACCAGCCATGAACAGCGCCAGGAATTCGAGCAGCTTCGCCCGGTCCTGCAGCGGTCGCTCCATGCCGCCGGTCATAGCAAACAGGGTGCTCTGGCAGGCAATGGCAATATCATTGATGAACCAGTGGTGGTTGGCAACGTCGAAATCAAGCAGGGTCAGGCGGCGGCCCTGGATGAGCAGGTTCATTAGATGAGGATCGTTATGAATAAAACCATACACATTCCGAGCAATCGGGAACGACTCCAGGCGCTGCCCGATCTCGGCCCATTTTTGCTTGACTTCCTCATCCGGGCACCACTGGTAGAAACCCTGCCACTCTTCACGCCAGGTGAGAAATTCTGCGCCCGTCTGAGGGTCGAGGCAAGATTGCCAGGAAGGGTATTCTTGCGCCAGGCGATGCAGCCGCCCGATCAAACGACCCCAGCGGCGAAAGAAATCTGGCTTCCAGGTATTGAAACGCATACTCCTGCCCGGCACAAGCTCCATGCAATACCCCACCCAGGTGTGAGAAACATCCAGGAGCGATTCGTAGAGATTACCCTGCGGCGAAAGCTGTGGAAAAACAACCGGAGCACCTTTTTCGCCCAGGAATTCCATAAAGCGCAGGCGCTCTTCCAGGTGGAGCAAAGCCAGGCGCGGGTTTTCGGCCGACAAAGCCATGATCTTTAACAGGCGGCGGCGATCCTGGTAGGGATAGGCATAAAGGACGCCGTCCGAATCATCACGCCCGCCGCCAAAATGAACCAGGTGGGTGGATTCGGTTCCGTACAATGCGGCGAACTGTTTCAAAATAGCCAAGGGAACAGGAATCATGGGCATATCCTTGTAATAAAGATTTGGGCTCATATTCTAACAGATGAGATGATAGAGGGGGAGGGAAGCCGGGATAAAGGCTCAAATCCTGAAAGCCCTGCGGGCTGGTAGGGCAGAACTGGCGGCGCAAGCACGTTTAGATGGCAAAAAAGAGGAACGAATGAAACGAAGAGGAACGAATCGGGGGGAGGTGTCAGCAGTCGAGATGGGAGAAGGGGTGACGTGTGTGGTGTGTGGTGGACCCATAAAATTTTATGGGTCCACCACAGTCTTTCCATCAATCGTAATGACGATCTCTTTCTCAGTTTTCAGACGCTGCTGATGATAGTCGTGTAGCAGCTTATCCCATTCATCCACCGGGACAATCTGTTGCAACACCCGCCGATACGTCATGTGACTGGGCGCTTGGGGCCGCTTCAAGATTTTCATCTCTCTCAGTAAGCGCACCCGCTTCCCTACCCAATCGCATATCCCACTCGGCTTATCCTCTCCACACATTTTCGCCAGTACCATGATCAACAACAGCGTTGCCAACGCATACCGCTTGCCCTTCGGCTGCCGGGTATCCGTTATTTTTCGCAGATATTCGTACAAACTGTCGGTCGCAAAGATCAACCCGTTCTCATCTATATCTCGTTTGGGGGCCTGACTGATATAATCCATTTTGGTCTTCTCCGGTTCTTGATGTTTGAGCGCAACAAGTATACCGAAGAAGACCTCTTTTTTTCTCCCCACTCAGATGAGAATGTTAATGCCCTGCGCACCTGGCCAGGATAAACGCATTTAGATTTTACTTGCCGGCAGGGTTTCGCAGCATGGCAAAATTGACTATTGACATCGTATACGATGTGGTATATGATGTTATAAGCAGAAAGGAATGGTCTATGGCTCGATATGCATTGAATTTACCCACCGAACTCAAGCTGCAGGCAGAACGACTGGCAGAAGAACAGGGCATCTCGCTCAATCAATTCATACTGTGGGCAGTGGCTGAAAAGGTCGGCGAACTGCGCAGCGGGTTGGACGATCCACACTTTGCGCGAGTAACCTACCAACGCGGCGCGACAGGGCAACCAATTCCGGTGCTGCGCGGGGCAGGCATCCCAGTTCAAACCCTGGTGCTGGAAAAGCGGCAGGGCTACAATTTGGAACACATCGCCGGCGAATACGGCCTGTCTCCACGGCAGGTCAGCGAAGCATTATCGTTCTATGACGCTCACCGCACGGAGATCGACGCGAAGATTGAGGGCGAACAACACGGTAACAGAGAAAAAGAATGAATGGAGATACACCATGAGCGACTGGCGTATAGATGTTCTCGAAGAAATCATCGGTAAACGGGTAAAAGGCATTATCATCAAGGAAAGTCTGTGTGGCCAACCCGTTTCTCAGGTTTTCTTGATCTTTGATGACGATCTGGGTTTTGAAATCTGGTCATCTGATTTTATTAAGGGTGCGGACGGGTTGGATCCGGGCAGGATGGAGGCTGAACGGCGATATATGAAAGATTGTTATCGAATTCTCGTGGATATTGAGTTGGATAAACAGGGTAATGTGCTCTGTAATGAGAATAATCTATACCACTATTATTAGTTAATGTAATTGGCTGGGCAAGAAAATGACACAACAGCAATTTCTCGTGGATGATCGGCCTCACGAAGATGTGCAAGCGATTGATGAATTGTTCGCCAGCGTCGCCACCTATCGCAGAAGCAAAGCCTATTTCGAGTTGATTCAATTCATTGGTAAATTCACACGCTATTCGCCTTATAATGCTTTCTTGCTGCACGTACAAAACCCAAAGGTTTCTTTTGTCGCCACGACCAGGCAGTGGAAAAAGCGGCACGGTCGACTGGTCAAGCCAGATGCTCGCCCGCTGGTAATCCTGGCTCCCAGGGGGCCAGTAGCATTTGTTTATGACCTGGCAGATACGGAGGGCCGCCCGTTACCACAAAAGCTCCTCGATCCATTTGCTGCGATTGGCGAAGTGCCCCCAAGAATCATTGAGCGGACGGCAATCGGAGCACTCAAAGACGGTATCCTGGTAATGAACCACAAGGAATTCTCAACATTGCAAGCAGGAGCAGCTCAAAGACTCGTTTTTCCGCTGATGGTAACGACAAAGAAAGGGGAGGTGATAAAATGCCCGTTCCGAATCGACATCAGCACTGCACTGGCTCCGAACGCTCGCTATGCCACCCTGGTGCACGAGTTGGGACATATTTACTCAGGGCACCTGGGTGCCCTAAAGGAAGGAAATATGCCAGTACGAAGCCTTTTATCGGATGCACAGGTTGAGATCGAGGCTGAAACAATATCTTACCTGGTATGCAAACACATGGGCATTCGATCAAAATCTGAGGAATACCTGGCATTGAAAGCATCGCAAGATATCGAGCTTCCCCCCGTCAGCCTGAATACGATCCTTAAGGTCGCCGGGCAAGTTCTGGGTATGGCGAATCATGATACGAGGCTATTCACTACCGGACAAGTTGCGGATAACCATGCGAAAAATCTGTGAAAGAAACAG
>CAZVRZ010000142.1:0-13284 GCA_964629965.1 uncultured Anaerolineaceae bacterium | reverse complement strand
CCTCCTGGTTCCCCGCTATCTTACCCCCTTTCTCCGAAAAAACGAATCACACCCCCGGTTAGCTGCCATCTTGCATCCTCTCAATATTTCGGTTATCATATCTGTATGCCTACAAAACTTGACCTTACCCTGGCCAACCATGCTGGGATCGCGCAGACCCTGCGCACCCACATCGAACGTTTCGAGCAAAGCCGGCGCAGCTCGGTGCAGTTGACCTTGCAGGATTGGGACACGATCTGGAAAGACCTGGTCAATATCGGCATCTATAAACGCGGCGCGGACGTGTCCGAGGTCGGCACCACCTGGATGGGCAGCTTGATCTCGATGGAGGCGCTGCGTCCCTTCAAGCGCCTCGAGATCAGCCAGATCGGCGGGCAGCGCAACTTCGTGCCGGCGGCTTGGGCGACCACTTCCCTGGTGGGCGATGAGCGCGTCCTGGCGATACCTTTCATGACCGATGTGCGCGTGATCTATTACTGGCGTGACATGTTGGAGCAGGCCGGTGTGCCGGAAGAGAAAGCGTTCACTTCCTTTGAGTCTATGGAAGAAACGCTGAGCCGGCTGAAGAGCGTTCTGCCCACGCCGTGGGCGTTTTCTGCTGACGCTTCTACGCACGACAGCCTGTACAACTCTTTGAGCTGGGTGTGGGCGGTGGGCGGCGACTATATTAGCCCGGACGGGCGCAAGACCCAATTCACCACGCCGGAAGTGCACAAGGCTTTGCACACCTTCTTTGGCCTCAGCCGTCACATGCCCTGGGAAGGCCAACCGATGAGCGATGGCGGGGCGCTGCGCCTGTTCCGCGAGCGCAAGGTGGCTGCCATCCTGGGCGGGCCGTGGGTTCCCTTCAACCTGCGCACGCTGGCGGAATCGGAAGAGCTTCTGCCGCGCCTGGGTATCTCCCTGGCGCCGGGACCTTCCTTCGTGGGCGGCATGAATCTGGTCGTCTGGCAGCACTCACGCTATCCGCAGGAGTGCGTCGAGCTGATCCGCCACCTGGTGACCCCGCAGGCGCAGGTCGATTATTGCCCGCGCATTGGCATGATGCCTGCCCGCCTGGAAGCCCTGGCGGATTCTTTCTATGCCGGCGATCCGTATTACCAGGTGCTGGCCGAAGCCCTGCAAAAAGGGCGTGCGGCCACCCGTTTCTCTTTGTGGGGCATGGTGGAAGACAAGCTGACTGCGACCTTTGCCCAGATCTGGCGGGACATCTTCAGCCAGCCCGGCGCCGACCTGGACGATATCCTGGCGAAGCACCTGGACGCGCTGGCCCGGCGGCTGGATATCACCCTGGGCGGTTAGTTTATTTCATTACCGGTGGCGAGCCGGAAGGAGCTTTCCATATGCAGAAGCGCCCCGCGCAGAAGCCGGCCGTGATGGCCGGGCCCACCACTATCTTCTTGTTTGCCTTGATCATGGTGGCAACCTGCCTGCTGCTGTCCGGCTGCCAGGATGCCGCGCCTGCCACTCTTTCTCCCACGGTGGGCGTTACGCCGGAGACCGCTCTGCCACAGGAAGCCGCGCCAGAGGGCGTCACGCCTGAGTCATCTCTGCCGCAGGAAGCCGCGCCAGGCAGCGTACTGCTAGAACAGCGCTGCACGGAATGTCACAGCGCAGCGAAAGTTACCGGCGCCTCCAAAACCGGTGAGCAGTGGGAAAGGACCGTGACGCGCATGATCGGTAAGGGGGCGCAGTTGACGGACGCCGAGAAAACAATCCTGATCGAGTATTTGGCCAAAACCTACGCCCCTTAATGGGGAAAGAATGCATTTGCCAAGGAGTAACCGGTGGATAGCAAAACAACGATTGCAATCATGGTAGAAAGCATGTGGAACAGCGTGGATGGGGTGACGCAGAACCTGACCGACGAGCAGTTGAACTGGGCGCCCCCCGGCAAGCTTAATTCCATCAGCGCCACCTTCATTCACCTGCTGGCGGCCGAGGACCTGTTTGTCCAGCGGATCCTGCAGGGCGCGCCGCGCTTTTTCGACGCCCAAGGATGGGCGGCCAAGATCGGGATTGTCGAAACGCCCAGTCCAAACCGCGGCTGGGAGGAGCTTAAGACCACCCATGTTTCGCTGGAGCCGATCTTTGCCTACCGGGACGCGCTGCGCCTGGCCACGCGGGCTTACCTGGACGGCCTGTCTGCAGATGAACTGGACCGCACGGTGGATTTCTTCGGCAACCAGTTTCCGGTGGCAACTGTCTTGGCGATCATGATCACGCATGCCGCCGGCCATGCCGGCGAGCTTGCCGTGATCAAAGACCTGCACGCTGCAGGCAGATGAGTCATATTCGTAAACTGCTGCCTTTTGGCAGGCCGTATTGGAAGCTGGCGGCGGTCTCCCTGGCGCTGCTGACCATTGTCCTGTTCATCGACCTGTCTATTCCGCGCCTGATCCAGCGCATCATCGACCAGGGAGTCAACCAGATGAACATGCAGGTGGTCTTGCAAACCTCGGCCCTGATGGTGGTGCTGTCGCTGCTGCAGTTCACCCTGGCGTTGGGCAACAACCTCTATTCCATCCGCGTGGGCGAGGGCATCGCCCGCGACCTGCGCGAAGCTCTCTTCGTCAAGATCCAATCGCTCTCCTATGGCGATATCGACCATTTCACCACCGGGCGCTTGATGGTCAGGTTATCGTCCGACAGCGGCGCGGTGCAGCGCGTCTTCCAGATCTCGCTGCGCATTGGCACGCGCGCCCCGCTGCTGATGATCGGCAGCCTGATCCTGATGTTCAACACCAACCGCGGCCTGGCGCTGACCATGCTGCCTCTGCTGCTGGCGACCTCGGTGATCATCGTTTTATTCAGCATCAAGATGGAGCCGCTCTTTTTGAGCGTCCAGCAAAAGCTCGACCGGCTCAATACGGTTTTGCAAGAGAACATTGCCGGGGTGCGACTGGTGAAGGCTTTC
Organism: uncultured Anaerolineaceae bacterium; assembly: GCA_964629965.1. Taxonomy (GTDB): domain Bacteria; phylum Chloroflexota; class Anaerolineae; order Anaerolineales; family UBA4823; genus CAZVRZ01. Next base: position 10,367 of record CAZVRZ010000142.1, on the reverse strand, counting down.
GTGCGCCGGGATTACGAAAACCAGCGTTTTGAGGCCGCTAACGAAGACCTCACCGATCGCAATGTGCAGGTGATGACCTTCATGTCGACCATGTCTCCGGTGCTGACCTTTTTCGTCAATATTGGCATCGTATTGGTAATGTACGCCGGCGGGCTGCGGGTGATGCGCGGGGATATGACCGATGGGCAGATCGTGGCCTTCATCAACTATCTCTCGACCACCATGGGCCCGCTGTTGATGATGACCATGCTGGCCAACGCCTGGGCCAATGGACTGGCCTCGGCGCGGCGGGTCAACGAGATCCTGGATACGCAGCCCGAAGTGCAAGACCTGCCCGGGGCGGGAACGCTGCCCCTCGCCGGCCAGGCCGGGGTAGCCCAGGCCGGGGTAGCCTTGCGCAATGTTTCTTTTCACTACAACGGTTCCAGCGAAAACATTGTGCTGCAAGACATCAACCTGACCGCCGAACCCGGCCAGACCGTTGCCATCTTGGGGGCGACGGGGGCGGGCAAATCCTCGCTGGTCAACCTGATCCCGCGCTTTTACGATCCTTCGGCCGGCAGCGTATCCATCAACGGGGTGGATATCCGCACCTTGCAGCAGGATTCGCTGCTGGCGCATATCGGTATCGTGCCGCAGGAGACCGTTTTATTCTCCGGCAGCGTGGGCGATAACATCCGTTACGGCCGGCCCGAGGCCAGCGATGAAGAAGTGGTGGCGGCTGCCAGGGCGGCCCAGGCACACGACTTCATCCTGCAGCTTCCCCAGGGCTACGACACGCACATCGAAGAGCGCGGTATGAACCTGTCGGGCGGGCAGAAGCAGCGCATTGCCATCGCCCGGGCCATCCTGCTCCAGCCGCAGATCCTCATCCTGGACGACAGCACCAGCTCGGTGGACGTGGAGACCGAGACCAAGATCCAGGAGGCGCTGCAGGAGATCATGCGCGGCCGCACCAGCTTTGTGGTGGCGCAGCGTATCAGCACCGTGCTGCGGGCGGATAAGATCATCGTACTCGACAACGACCGCATCGCCGCCCAGGGCACGCACGCCGAATTGATGCGTGCCAGCCCGATCTACCAGGAAATTTACGAGTCGCAGCTTGGCGAGGGCGTTAAGTTGGCGGCTGCCAGGGAGGCCGCATGAGCAGCTACCCTGGCAGGCAACCTGCGCCGCGTGACGAGCAGCCGCGCCTGAGCGGCGGCATTCCTGGGCGCGCCGGCGGGCCAATGCGGCGCACGGTTGAGAAGGCGCGCAACCCCCGCCAGGCCTTGGGACGCCTGCTACCTTACCTGAAGCCCTTCCGCTGGCTGTTGGCGGGTGTGCTGGTGTGCGTGGTGGCTTACACGCTCTTAGGGTTGGCAGGGCCTTACCTGATCGGCCAGGCGATCGACCGCTTCATTGCCGGCAAAGACCCGCAGGGACTGCTGGCGATTGTCCTGTGGATGCTGCTGACGTATTTCCTGGCGAACCTGTTCACCGCCCTGGCCAACTGGGCGATGGCGCGCATCTCACAGCGGGCGCTCAAGGCCCTGCGGCGCAGCCTGTTCGAGCACCTGCAAAACCTTTCCATCCGTTTCTTCGACACGCACACTGCCGGCGAGTTGATGAGCCGCCTGACCAACGACATCGATGCCATTAACCAGGCCGTCTCGCAGAACGTGACCTCGCTGGTGGCTGGTACCTTATCGCTGGTGGGCATTGTGGCGGCCATGTTCTTGCTGAACCGCTGGCTGGCGCTGGCGACGCTGCTGTTCGTACCGCTCATGGCGATCTTTACCAATTTCATTGCCCGGTACACCCGCAAGGGCTTTCGCGAGCTGCAGAAAGAGTTGGGCGGGATGAACAGCGTGATGGAAGAAGCCATCAGCGGACAGAAGGTGGTCAAGGCCTTTCGCCGCAACGAGTCGGTCATCGAGGCGTTCCGCCAACGCAACCAGGCAGTCTATCGGGCGGCCATCTCGGCCAACGTGTACGCCATGATGCTCATGCCGCTCTCGAGCGTGCTGGGCAACTTCTTCGTGATCGTGCTGGCTTCGCTGGGCGGCTACCTGGCGCTGCAAGGCCTGGCCAGCGTGGGTGTGATTGCCACCTTCATCTACTACGGCAAGAACTTCATCCAGCCGCTGCAGCAGCTTGCCAACATGTACAACGCCATCCAGGCTGCCCTGGCCGGCGCCGAGCGGGTGTTCGACATCCTCGACACGCCGCCCGAAGTGCAAGACGCCCCAGAGGCCCGGCCGTTGGAGTCCATGCGCGGCGCGGTGCGCCTGGAGGGGGTGACGTTTGGTTACCAGCCGGACCTGCCGGTCATCAAGAACCTGACCCTGGAAGCCGCGGCCGGGCAGACGATTGCGCTGGTGGGACCGACCGGCGCGGGCAAGACCACCATCATCAACCTGCTGACGCGCTTCTACGAGATCCAGGAGGGGCGCATCACCATCGACGGAATCGACCTGCGCAGCCTGCGCAAGGATGACCTGCGGCGCATGCTGGGCCTGGTGCTGCAGGACACCTTCATGTTCGCCGACACCGTGATGGAAAACATCCGTTACGGGCGGCTGGAGGCCACGGACGAAGAGGTGGTGCAGGCCGCACGGCTGGCCGACGCCGATCATTTCATCCGCCAGCTCCCCCAGGGTTACCAGACGCTGCTGACCGAGCGCGCTGGCAACCTCAGCCAGGGACAGCGGCAGCTTTTATCCATTGCCCGCGCCATCCTGGCCGACCCGGCCATTCTGATCCTGGACGAGGCCACCTCCTCGGTCGATACCCGCACCGAGGCGCGCATCCAAAAGTCGCTGCTGCGGCTGATGGAAGGGCGCACCAGCTTCGTCATCGCCCACCGCCTGAGCACCATCCGCGACGCCGATCGGGTGGTGGTGATCAACCAGGGCGAGATCGTCGAGCAGGGCACGCACCAGGAGCTGCTGGATCAGCGCGGCTTCTACCATCAACTGTACCAGAGCCAATTCAAAGGGCAAACGATCTGATCTACAAGATAACCTGATTGGCGCGCCAATCCGGGGGGGTGTGATATAGATTATTTTTAAAATTCGCGTATACTCATAGGAGAATCTAAAAAACGAAGCTCATATCGCTGATACCGCCCATGTCGTTTCCCCATAAACCTGGAGAAGAAAGAGGATGATATGAACCCAAAATGGATCGTCGCCGGACTCTTGTGTGGACTGCTGCTGTTTCCTGTGATTGTCATTGCTCAGTCATTGGGGAATCCGGCCGAGCCGGGCTCGCCTGCGACTGCGCAGGCGATGGAGGCTTGGGCGCAAATGAATCAAAGCGGTTTTGGCGATGCTGCCAATACGCACGTAACCTCGCTGGAAGTGTTCCAGGGGAATTTATATGCGGGCGCCTCCAATTGGATATACGGCGGGCAAGTATGGTATTCGAACAACGGCTCAACCTGGGAACAGGTCAGCCAGCCCGGTTTTGCGAGTGAGTATACCGCGACCAATCCGGCCTTGATCGATATGATCCAATTCAATGATGATTTCTTCGTTTGCACGGGCTGGGGGAGCGGGCCGGGACAGATCTGGCGTTCGAACGCTCCTTATATGGGGAATTGGGTCTTGGAGGAAGAGGCCGGCTTTGGCGACCCAGATAACATGGCCATCATCAGTTTTGGCATCTTCAGTGATACGCTCTACGTAACCACTCAAAGCGGCGCCGGGCTGGAGATCTGGCGCAAGGAGGATGGCTTTGAATGGTCCCGGGTGGTGGATAACGGCCTGGGCAATGCCCATAACAGCCGCGGAGTCGGCCTGATGGTGTTCAACGGGTATCTTTACGCCGCGGTGGAGAACGAAACGGATGGCGCCGAGATCTGGCGCACACCAGATGGCCTGGCCTGGGAGGCGGTTGCCAGCGAGGGATTTGACGCCAGCGGAAACAGCCAGGTGGGCGGACTGGCGATCTATAACGGCTTCTTGTATGTTGGCACCCGCAATGATGCCACCGGCAGCCAGGTCTGGCGCACGAACAATGGTACTACCTGGGCGAAGGCGAACGGTGACGGTTTTGGCGATGCGAACAATTATAAGGTCGAATCACTGGTGGCCTTCGATGGAGGGCTGTATGCAGCCACGGCGAACGAGGCCACTGGGATCGAAGTCTGGCGCAGCTACACCGGCGATAGCTGGGAGCAGATCAACCAGGACGGTTTTGGCGATGGACAAAACCTTGGCACCATCCTGGCGAACGGAACGGTGATTTTTCAAGACGATCTATATTTCGGGACGCGCAATGAGGCTGCCGGCGGGCAGGTGTGGACGATGGTGTCTCCCTTGCTCAACATGGCTTCTGTCTCGGCTGGTTACGATCACACCTGTGCAGTAACCCAGGATGGCGGCGCTTTGTGTTGGGGTTTGAATGAATACGGCCGGTTGGGTGATTACAGCATCCTGTCACGCCCCTGGCCGGCCGCTGTATATGAATTAGCGAGCGGAGTAGATACAATCGATGCGGGTGGAGCACACACCTGCGCGGTGACGGCGGGCGGCGGCGCTTTGTGTTGGGGTCTTAATACGAGCGGTCAACTGGGTATTAATCAACTGACGGATGCCGTTATTTTTCCTGAGCAGGTGCAGGACCTGGAGAGCGGGACCGGCGCGGTGACGGCTGGAGGGGCGCACACCTGCGCGCTGACCACAGGCGGCGGAGCCAAGTGTTGGGGAAGGGGTGAATATGGCCAGCTTGGAAATGGAGATACGAAAGGGATCTACAGGCCGGTCGATGTCAGCGGGTTGACCAGCGGCGTCGATTTCATATCTACCGGTTATGCTTTCACCTGTGCGGTGACGGATGGCGGCGGGGCCAGGTGCTGGGGGAATAACGAGTATGGCCAATTAGGCAATAACTCGACCACCAATTATGCCTTCCCAGTGGATGTCAGCGGGCTGGCGAGCGGTGTCAGCACCATTTCCACCGGCTGCTACCATGCCTGCGCGTTGACAAACGAAGGCGGGGTTCAATGTTGGGGACGTAACCAAAGTGGCCAACTGGGCGATGATTCGGCGGATAACCGCCTGGAGCCGGTGGAGGTGAGCGGGCTGGCAAGCGGGGTCCGCGCCATCTCTGCCGGATGTTTCCATACCTGCGCATTGACAGATGAAGGCGGGGTCAAATGCTGGGGTTCGAATGGCAGCGGGCGGCTGGGCGATAGCACGAACGAAAATCGTTGGACGCCGGTAGATGTGGTTGGGCTGGCGGGCGGGGTCAGCGCCATATCTGCGGGCGGGTACCACACCTGCGCGCTGCTGACCCATGGCGGGATCAGTTGCTGGGGAAGTAACGCGGATGGACAACTGGGCGACGGCACCAATGAGGATCGATGGACGCCGGTGGAGGTCTATCATGCCAGGCCCGGGCCCACCTCTGCACCCACCTCCACACCCACACCGACACCCACCCTGACCCCGGAGAACACCAACACACCCACACCGACACCTACTCTGACCCCGGAGAATACCAATACACCCACACCAACGAGTACCCTGACCCCAGAGAACACCAATCCACCCACACCCACGCCTACCCTGACACCGGAGAACACAAACACACCCACACCCACGCCTACCCTGACACCGGTTGTGACCAACACACCCACATTGACGCCGCTCGTGACTCATACTCCCACCCCGACTGGGCAGGCGCCGGCTATAAAAAAGCTTTACCTGCCGCTGCTGACCAGGTAGCGAAACATAACTCACCATCGCCAACAATGCCGATGCAATCTCCCCGTTTACCGGGAAACGAAGAGGTTTAAAATGAGCAAGAAATTGATCATCACCGTTCTGTTGTGTAGTCTGCTATTGTTTCCTGTAATTCTCGTCGCTGCCCGGCCACAGGTCGCCCCACGCTATGTGGCAGCTAACGGGGTGGATGTGGGCGACTGCTCCAACCCTGCTGCTCCGTGCCGGACGGTGCAATTCGCAGTGGATGCGGCCAACGAGGACGACCTGATCAAGATTGCCGGGGGAACCTATCAGGGTGTTCAAGTCCGGCCTCGCCTGGATGTGATTACCACCGGCACAGTTACCCAGGTGGTTTACATTAATAAGACCATCACCTTGCAGGGTGGCTATGACAGCGAATTTGCCGAACCGCCCGATCCGGCGGCGCACCCCACCACCTTGGATGCCCAAGACTTGGGGCGGGTGCTTTACATTACGGGGAAAATCAACCCGGCGATCAAGGATCTGCGCCTCACTGGCGGCCAGGCGGCCGGACTGGCCGGCGATCCATGGGATAGCGATGCCGGGGGCGGGGTGTATATCTATGATGCCGCCGCGCGCCTGGAGGAGGTTGAGATTTATGGCAATGCGGCCGCCGTTGGCGGTGGAGGTTACCTGATCGGCAGCGCGGCTGCGCTGCGCGGCGGCGCGATCTACTCGAACAGCGCCTCTTACGGCGGCGGCCTGGAGTTGGATTGGAGCCCGGTCACGATTACGGCGACGGTGATCACTTCCAATACGGCAGGCAGTTACGGCGGCGGATTGTACATTTACTACAGCGATGCAACCCTGGAAGCCGCATCGATCGTCTCGAATACCGCCGGGATCAGCGGCGGCGGGGTTTATATCCAGGAAAGCGCACCCACGCTGATCGAGAACACGATCTCAAAGAACGGGGTGGTCCAGGATGGCGGCGGGTTGTATCTGAGTGCCAGCCCGGCTGTTCTCACTCGTAATACGGTTACAGAAAACACAGCCTCCACAAGCTACAATTACGGCGGCGGTGGGCTGTACTTGCTCAACAGTGCGGCTGTGCTCGGCGAAAATATCATAACCTATAATCATTCTGTGAGCGGTAACGGCGGTGGGCTGGAATTAAAAACGAGCGCAGCCACTTTGAGCGGCAATACCATTTCGAACAATGACGCCGACCGTTACGGGGGTGGATTGTCGCAGATTAACAGTGCGGCCAGGGTGGTGGGGAATACGATTCAATCGAACCGGGCGCTGAGCGGCGGGGGGATGTATGCGCAGGGTGTGGCAAAGATAAGCGACAATATCATCGCCAACAACCAGGCGGCCGGGGGAGGCGGGCTGAGCTTATCTTCGAGCCCGGCTACGCTGGACGGCAACCTGATCTCTGGCAATACTGCCAGCGAATACGGCGGGGGAATTCAAATTTCGAATTGTACGGCTGTTACGATCACGGGCAGCACGATCTCAGGCAATTCAGCCCAGGGCAGCCTGGGCGATGGCGGCGGTTTATATATTACGGCCAGCAGCCCGAGATTGCTGCGCAGCACCGTCTCTGGCAATACTGCCGCGGGCATGGGCGGCGGCATCTATGCTGCGAGCAGCACCCAGGGCCGCATAGAAAATTCATTGTTCTATCAAAACCAATCCGGCAGCAGCGGAGAAGCAGTTTATCTTTACGAATCGACCCTGGAAGCGTTGCATACAACCCTGGCGGATAATGGCTCGACAAACTGGGGAATCTACGCCGGATACCAGGCGAGCAGCAGTTTTACCAACGCCATCATCCAGAATAACGGCACGGGTATCTTTGGCGCCAGCAGCGCGACGCTTACGCTGGAATCGGTGCTCTGGGATGGCGTCAGCCTGGTGAATGGTACCTTGAACCTTTCCAACGACTATTACGGCGACCCTGGTTTCATCAATCCGGGCTTGGGCGATTATCACCTGGGGCCAGCCTCGACCGCACTGGATAAGGGCATTCAAGCCGGCATCGACCTGGATATTGATAACCAACCGCGCCCGAATCCCACCACCTCCATACCCGACCTGGGCGCAGACGAGTATTGGCTCCTGACGCCGATTGCCTCGGTGCAGATCGCCGGCCCGCAGGCGGGCATGGTCGGCACGCCTCTGGCCTTCACCGCTGCGCTTGCCCCTGCCAACGCCACGCCGCATATCACCTACACCTGGTCTCCGGAGCCAGCCAGCGGGCAAGGCACCGCCTCGGCCACTTACCTCTGGATCAGCGGTGGGACGATGACGATCACGGTGCGGGCGGCAAATGCAGGCAGCCAGGCCACCGATACGCACACCATTGTGATTACCGCTCCGGCCACGCCCACTTCCACGGCGACGCGTACGCTTGAGCCCAGCCTCACACCCACACCCACGGCCACGCGTACGCTTGAGCCTACCGATACTCCCACGCCCACGGCGACAAGCACACCTGAGTCTACCCGCACCCCCACGCCCACGGCGACAAGCACACCTGAGTCTACCCGCACCCCCACGCCCACGCTGACGAGCACGCCCGAGCTTACCGACACACCTACACCGACTCCCAAAGATACCGGTACTCCCACACCCACGCCAACGCCGAATCCGCAGGTTACCAACACGCCCACTTTGACGCCGCTCATGACGCGCACTCCCACCCCGACCGGGCAGGCGCCGGCCATGAAAGAGCTTTACCTGCCTTTGCTGACCAGGTAGCAAATTATCCTTAGAGCAGAAATCCAATCTATCACCAAGGAGAAATACCATGCAAATCCGAATTGCTAAGTTTTCCACTCTGATCCTGTGCCTGGCGTTGTCTTTGAACCCGCCCACGAATTGGCCGCTCACGAATTGGTCGGCGATGGCCGGGGTGGGCCTGGTCGCCCAGGTAGGCGGAGCGACCGAGACGGTGGCCGTGCAGGGCAGCTATGCCTACGCCGGCGCCGGACAACGCCTGCTAATCCTGAACATCGCCAACCCGGCCCAGCCGAACATGGTATCGCAAACGAGCGTCCTGCCGGGAATCGTGTGGGATGTGGCTGTGGCCGGGAATTATGCCTACGTGGCCAACGGAAGCGGCGGTTTGCGCATCATCGATATCGCCAACCCGGCCGCGCCGTTCGAAGCCGGCAGCTTTGTCACCAGCGGAGAGATCTTTGCCGTGGCAGTGGCCGGCGGCTATGCCTACCTGGCCGATATTGCCAACGGCTTGTACATCGTGAACGTGTCCAACCCGGCCGCGCCCAGCCAGGTTGGCCTTTATGTGACCACGGGCTCGGTGCAGGACGTGGAGATTTCTGGCAGTTATGCTTATCTCGCCAACTACAATACCGGTTTGCACATCGTCAACATCTCCAACCCGGCCGCGCCGGGCCTGGTGGGTTCTTTTGACCCGCCGGGTTCTCACGCGGGTGTGGCGCTGGCTGGGAAGTATGCTTACCTGGCCAGCAAGACCAGCGGCCTGCGCATCCTCAATATCGAGACGCCCAGCGCCCCGAGCGAGGCCGGCTTCTACGATACGCCGGGCACGGCCTATGGCGTGACGGTGAGCGGAAATTACGCCTACGTGGCCGATGACGCCAACGGCCTGCGCATCATCAACATCGCCAACCCGGCTACCCCGAGCGACGTTGGCTTCTATGATACCCCCGGCCATGCCCAAGAGCTGGCACTGGCCGGCAACCTGGCTTATGTCGCCGATCGCGACGGCGGCCTGCGCCTGATCAACGTCTCGAACCCGGCTGCCCCGAGCGAGACCGGCCAATATGCCACCGTGGGCTTCCCGAGCGGACTGGTCTTCTCAGGAAATTATCTCTACCTGACGGAAGGTGCGGTCGGCCTGAGCATCTTCGATGTCAGCAACCCAATCGCTCCGCTGCGCACGGGCTTCTACGACACGCCCGGGGTGGTGAACGGGGTGACGGTGAGCGGGAATTACGCTTACGTGGCAGATGGCATTGCCGGTCTGCGCATCCTCAACGTGGCCAACCCGGCCGCACCGGGCCAGGTGGGCGTGTTGGATACGCCGGGCGTGGCCGTGGGGGTGGCGCTGGCGGGCAGCTATGCCTACGTGGCCGATTGGGGCGGCGGGCTGCGGGTGGTCAACGTGGCGAACCCGGCCGCGCCGGTCGAAACCGGATCTTTGACCACGCTCACCAAGGCTAACGGTGTGGTGGTCAGTGGGAGTTATGCCTACCTGACCGACTGGTCTACCGGCCTGCACATCGTCAATATCTCCAACCCGGCTGCGCCGGTCGAAGTGGGCTTTTACGATACGCCGGGCAACGCCCAGGAAGTGTTCCTGGCGGGGAAGTACGCTTACGTGGCGGATCAGAACAGCGGCCTGCGCATTGTCGATGTCTCCAACCCGGCCGCGCCGTTCGAAGCCGGCTTCCTGGACACACTCGGCGCCTCTTACGGCGTGGTTGTGTCGGGGAGCCAGGCCTACCTGGCGGATGGGAGCAGCCTGCGCGTGATCGACGTCACCAACCCGGCCGCACCGGTGGAGACCGGGTTTTATGAGATGCAGGGCCTGGCGTACGGCGTGGCCTTGGACGCGGATTATGTCTACGTGGCCGGCGGCGAAGCCGGGCTGCTGGTGCTGAAATATTACCCCTTCCGGATGAGCCTGCCGCTGCTGTC
>CAZVRZ010000141.1:0-13294 GCA_964629965.1 uncultured Anaerolineaceae bacterium | reverse complement strand
GAAAAGGGCAAGCTTTCGGCGCACAGCACACTCCTTGAGCAGAGAATCAAAAGCGCACCACCCAGGTGGATGGTGCGCGGAAAGGCAATGTGCGCTGCTACTGCTTAAACAAAAACGCGCCCGCCCAATGGGGTGCGCAAAATCTGAGGGGGATTATAATCTTAATTGCGAAATCGTCAAGCGGAATTTCGCCCCTGTTCGCATCCAGCGTGATAAATGAATTTTCCTTAGGCATAAAGTAATCGAAATAGTGGGCAATGGCTGGATGTAATTGACAAGAGCGAATAAAACGGATACAATTGATTTTAACTGATATTATTGAATATGTCAGTCAAGTCGATTACATTCCAACGATCTATCCATAGGAGGTAGTATTATGATCACCACCAAAGTCGGTCGGCGCGGGCAAATCACCCTGCCAAGCCAGGTACGGCGGCAAACGGGCATCCAGGAAGGTGACCGCATCGTCATCGTCTCCCAGGGAGATCAGATCATCATCCGCCTCTTGACACAGACGCTGCTCGACTTACGCGGCAGTGTGGCTGTGACCGAGCCGCAAGATTTCGAAAATATTCGCCGGCAGGTGCTGGGGGCAGGCATCCGGAAAGGCGCTCCGCATGAACGCTGAACGCGTCTTTGCTGATACGAATCTATTCCTGCGCTATCTAACGAATGATCTGCCTGACCAGGCTGACGCCTTTGAGCAGGTGTTACAGGCGGCCGCCCAAGGACAGATCACCCTGGTGACAAACGCCATGGTGATCGCAGAAATCGTCTGGACGCTAGAATCCTTCTACCAACTCACTCCCCTACAAACCCAGGAGGGTGTATTGGCAATCCTCAACACCCCCGGCCTGGAAGTCGTTGACGGAGAAGTAGCTCTGCAGGCCATCCTGTGGCATGTGGAGAAGAACGTAGATTTCATCGATGCCTATAACGCGGCCTGGATGCACCGGCAGGGCCTATCCACCGTTTGCACCTTCGACCGGCGCCATTTTGCCCGTTTCGATGAACTGGCGGTGAAGGTTCCGGGCAACGATCTGGCTTGAGATGTGAATTGGTCAAGAAAAACCACCCACTTTACAAAGTCGACCACGTTGGCCCTGGCCAGATTAATTTCAACTTTGAAAAAACGTTCATTTTCACAACGAATAATTGAGCAGCTTGCGAAGGTCAGGGATTATCGCAAGGAGAACCCATATGCAGGGTAGCTTCACAGCCACATCCTGGACGTACACCAAGAGAGGTTCGGAGTAGTACTGCAAGAAAAACAATGCAATACCGTTGAAAAACCTGGTTGTTTTTTAGATCCCTTACTTTTTCATCCTTTGAAAATCCAACCAATCCACTCCAGAAGTCTACCCTTGAAATCCGGTATGATCCAGGTGGATTGCCCTGAGTCAACTTGCGCAGGAGATTTCACCACCAGGGGCAAGAAGACAGGATACGATTCTGGCGTGGGTGGCGTGACCGTGATGTAGCTGGCTTTGGTCTCGCTGTCCGAGCCGCCCGGCCCGGTGACGGTAAGCGTCACCGGATAGGTTCCAGGGGTAATGTACGTATGCAACGGATTCTGTACCGTGCTGGTATTGCCATCACCAAAGTCCCACAGCCATGAGGTGATGTTCCCGCTAGAAGCATCGCTGAACTGCACATCCAGCGGCGCTATTCCATTGGTCAGGTTGGCGCTGAAGTTGGCGATCACTGACTGGTGGCTGACCTGGACATAACTCTGTTTGACTTCGCTGTCCGAGCCGCCCGGCCCGGTGACGGTCAGGGTGACGGTGAAGACGCCGGTCTGGGTGTACTCGTGCACGGGACTCTGCTGAGTGCTGGTACTGCCATCGCCAAAGTTCCACAGCCAGGAGGTAATGTTCCCGGTAGAGGTATCGCTGAAGGTGACTGCCAACGGCGGCTGCCCGGCCAGCGGGCTGGCGCTGAAGGCTGCTATGGGGGCTGGGTGGTTCACGGTGATGTAGCCGGCCTTGGTCTCCGTGTCGCTGCCGCCTGGGCCAGTGACAGTGAGTTCAACCGTGTATACGCCAGGTGCGGTGTAGCTATGGGTCGGGTTCTGCTGGCTGCTGGTGGAACCATCGCCGAAGTTCCATGACCAACCGCTGATCGTCCCAGAAGACATATCCGTGAACTGCACGTTCAACGGCGCTGTCCCCAAGGTTGGGTTGGCGCTGAAGTTGGCGATCAGGGGATCATAGCTGACCGTGATGTAACCGACTTTCTCTTCGCTGTCTGAGCCTCCCGGGCCCGTGACCGTCAGGGTGACGGTGAAGACGCCGGTCTGGGTGTACTCGTGCACTGGACTCTGCTGAGTGCTGGTACTGCCATCGCCGAAGTTCCACAGCCAGGAGGTGATATTCCCAGTAGAGGCATCGCTGAAGGTGACTGCCAACGGCGGCTGCCCGGCCAACGGGTTGGCGCTGAAGGCTGCTATGGGGGCTGGATGGTTCACGGTGATGTAACTGACCTTGGTTTCGGTATCCGTGCCACCCAAACCGCTGACTGTCAGGCTGACGGTGTAGTTCCCTGGGCTGTTGTAGGTATGGACACCCGGCGTGCAGCTTGAGGAAACGCCGCTATCGCCAAAGTCCCAGGCGCAGGTATCGTAATCCCCCATAGAGATATTGCTGAAGGTCACTTGCAAGGGGGCGATCCCAGAGGTGGGCGTTCCGGAGAAGCCTGCTGACACAGGCTCATAGGCAGTGATGGCCTGGGTAAAGATGCCGGTACCGCCGGGTCCGGAAGCCGTGAGGGTGGTGGTATAGAAACCCGCCGTGGTGAAGGTGTGGGTCGGGCTGTCCAGGGTGCTGGTGATGCCATCCCCGAAATCCCACAGGCTGGCAGAGACGGTGCCCGTGGAAGTGTTGGTATAGGCGACCGTGAAGGGAACGATGCCAGCGGTGGGAGTGGCCAGGAAACCGGCCACGGGCGGCGGGGGAAGTGATTCCACGGCGATGTAACCCGGCTCAATGTGCAGGTCGCTGCCGCTCGGGCCGGAGATCTGCAGGCTGACAGTGAAGACACCGGTGGTGGTGTAGATGTGAGTAGGGTTCTGAATGGCGCTGGTGGCGCCATCGCCGAAGTCCCACTGCCAGGCGGAGACGGTACCCGTGGAGGTGTCGGTGAATTGCACGGTGAGCGGCGCATAACCGCTGGAAGGTACAGCAGTGAAGGCTGCCGTTGGGCAGGTACCCGAGCCGGCCACTACCCCGCTGCTGATCCCTACATCGCTCCAGATGCCGCCGGCGTTGCGAGCCTTGACCGACACATAGTAGGTCTGCCCGGCCGTCAGGTTGAGGCCGGTGCGGAAGAAGGAAGTCTCTTGCGTGCCGGTCCAGTAGACCACATCAACCCCACCCTGCGTGCTGCCAATGGCGTACTCGTAGAGAGTAATGGGGCTATCCGGGTCGGAGGCCGACCAGCGAGCCGAGAGCGTATCTGGGCTGGCCGCGCCGCAGGCCTGGACGCTGGGAATCGAGGGCGGGGTGGTATCGCCGATGGCGCCGGCGTAATCGACAGTAAAAGCAAAGGATGAATTCGGTGCGATCATCATTCCGTCCTGACCATTTGCTCCGCTAACGGTAAGGGTCATGGCTCCACGGGGAACCAACGAAGTGATATCATATTTTGTTCGGTATAGGTTATTGGGCATCCATTCTTGATCCCAATAACCATTTTCGATAAATGGTATTGACCATACTTCCACTGCGGCAAGAGCAGTAGACTGATAGGATCCACCAATGGCATAAATTATTCCGTTGGCGTCCATAGTCGCCGCCAAGCCCATTCGAGGACTGTGCATAACAGCACCAGTTGTTCTCCAGGTATCTGTAGATGTGTCGTATTCTTCTACCGTGGCTTCCCCACTAACACCACCTATCGCATAAATCTTGCCATTATTGGCTACTACCACGCCCAGTCCTGCTCGAGGAGTGGTCATACTAGCGCGAGCCGTCCAGGTATCTGTAACTGGGTCGTATTCCTCCACTGTCCCTAGAACACCATTGGAATTTGATCCGCCAATAGCATAGACTTTTCCATTACTCGCTGCAACCACACCTAGTCTGCATCTGGAAGTAGGCATACTTGCCCTCGTTGTCCATGTATTTGTCGCAGGATCGTATTCCTCCACCGTTGTATAACTGTTTAACAATGATTCGTCCAATCCTCCGATAGCGTAGATCTTACCATTGCTGGCTGCAGCCACAGCAAGCGCCAAGCGTGCAGTGGGCATACTGGCACGAGGCATCCATGTATCCGTGACCGGATCATATTCTTCGACTGTAGCTACAGCAATGGCACCAATATCACCGCCAATAGCATAAATCTTCCCATTGCTGGCCACAGCCACGCCCAAGCCGGACCGGGCAGTGGGCATACTGGCACGCGTCGTCCAAGTGTCGGTAGCCGGATCATATTCTTCCACTGTTGATCCCCCGCCAATCGCGTAGATCTTGCCGTTGCTTGCGGCCGCCACACCTAGGTCCGATCGCGCTGTAGGAAGGTTGGCGCGAGTCGTCCAAGAAATGTCGACATACATCTGAACATCGGCGATATCCGAATCCATGGGTCGGCTGAACTGGATGTCAAACGTGGCTGTCTCAATCCCCACCGGGCTTTCGGGCAGGATGGTCACGCTGCGTATATAAGCTGGGGCGGTCTGGATAGGCCCACCGGCGGCCGGGCCGTACAGCACCTGGCCTACCGTAAAGGAGACATCATCTGAATTATCATAAATCCGGGCTGCTATCGTCGCGTTGCTGGTGGTACCCCACCAGTTGCCCTGGGCCGGGATCATCATCAGGGTAGCCTTGGGGATCCGGTTTTCGATGTCGTAAGTTCCGGTGTTGAACTCCAGGTTATTGCCGTTGATCTGGAAGGCCGTCCCCGACACCAGCTTGATGGCGCTGCCAGCGTTGCCGTGCAGGGTGTTGCTAATCACGGTGGTATTGCCGCGGATCTCGATGCCCACTCCTGCGCTGTTGGCAATCAGGTTGCCCTGGAGCGCGCCGCCAGTGGCGTAGATGCCGCCGGCGTTACCCACCAGGCGGTTCTTCTCCACCGTGACGCTCCCGCTGGTGGAAATGCCCCAGCCGGAGCTGTTTTCGATGTTGTTGCCGCGCACTGTGCTGCCTGCTCCGGCGTTAATCCCCCCACCGCTGATGGTGTTGGAGAGCACTTCACCGCTGCCGATGCTGATCCCGCCGCCGGTCACCGTTGTCTGGCTGACCTCGCCTGAGCCCAGGCTGATCGTTCCGCCGGCGGTGCTGTCTGTGACAGTCCCTTCCCCGTTGAGGGTGATCGCGCCGCCGGCAGTGGTGTTCTGGATGAGGCTGCTGTCTCCGGTGGTGAGGCTGTTGTTGATTGTGGAATCTGCTACCTGAGAGTTTTCGGGAAGGCTCAAACTTCCCTTGATGATGGTGTCTTGAACGTGGTAGGCATAATTACCCAAATCCTTTTCAGGATCATATTTCTCCACTGTAGCTAATTCGTTTTCATTCCAATTCCACCCACCGATCGCATAGATCTTGCCGTTGCTGGCCACGGTTACTCCTAAGCCAGACCGCGGCGTGGGCATACTGGTGCGCGTCGCCCAGGTATCTGTAGCCGGATCATACCCCTCCACAGTAGCTGCTTGGCCACTTACCACAGATCCACCGATAGCATAAATCTTGTCGTTGCTGGCCGCGGTTACTCCCAAGCCGTAACGAGGGGTAGGCATGCTGGCGCGGGTGGTCCAGGTATCTGTAGCTGGGTCATATTCCTCTACTGCTGTACCACCAATCGCATAAATTTTGCCATTGCTGGCCGCGGCTACTCCTAAGCCAGAAAGAGGAGTAGGCATGCTGGCGCGCGTCATCCAGGTATCTGTAGCCGGATCATATTCCTCTACTGTAGCTATTGGGCCACTTCCC
This sequence comes from uncultured Anaerolineaceae bacterium, assembly GCA_964629965.1. Classification (GTDB taxonomy): domain Bacteria; phylum Chloroflexota; class Anaerolineae; order Anaerolineales; family UBA4823; genus CAZVRZ01. Next base: position 7,364 of record CAZVRZ010000141.1, on the reverse strand, counting down.
TCATCTCCACCGATCGCATAAATCTTGCCATTGCTAGCTGCGGCTACTCTTAAGCTGTAACGAGGAGTAGGCATGCTGGCGCGCGTCGCCCAGGTATCCGTCGCCGGGTCATATTCCTCTACTGTAGCTAATCGTCCGCCATTCTCTCCACCGATCGCATAGATTTTGCCGTTGCTGGCTACGGCTACTCCTAAGCCAGACCGCGGCGTGGGCATACTGGTGTGCGTCGCCCAGGTATCCGTCGCCGGGTCGTATTCCTCTACTGTATCTACATTAATTTGTCCTTCACTCCATCCACCGATCGCATAAATCTTGCCATTGCTCGCCGCGGCTACTCCCAAACTGTGACGAGGGGTAGGCATGCTGGTGCGCGTCATCCATATTCCCAACATCTCAACGGATAGAGTGCTGGCAACGATGCTCACATCCCCCTGGATGGTGCTATCCACCAACCAAACCGGTTTTCCACCTGCTGTACAAGTGATACCTCCCCCATCCGTGGTCACACGGCTGAGATAGGGCGTAGCATTGGCGCAGCCGATGCCACTCGCCGCTCCCTCGATGTTTACCCAACGCAGCAAGTTGCCGGATTGGTAGGTTCCAGTGATGTCAGAGACCGCGTCGATACTGGGGTCATCGAAGTAGATGCGTCCCCAATCGCCGGTCCCGTTCTTGATGAAGCGGATCGGTTGGCTCTGCGTGCCATCAGCGATCAACGCGCCGCCCACGTTCAGGCTGGTTCCCGGGTCGAACTTGACCACCGTCCCGGCCTGGATGGTCAGGGTCACCCCCGGCGCTACGCCCACGTCGGTGTTGACGAGGTAAGTCTTGTCATTGGTCCACAAGGTGTCTGCTAGCAGCACGCCGCCCACCGGCTCGTTGGCGCTGCGGGTGTAGATGGTAAAGTCGAAGGTCTCGGTCGTGACGCCCCCGTTGGCGCGGACCGCCAATTGGAAGGGAATGGCGCGGTTGTAACCCGCCGAACTGCTGACCTGGAAGGCGAAATCCGGCGCGTTGGCGCCAGAGTCTCCCGCCGGCAGATCCCCAAAGCCCGCCTGGTTCGCCGTGATCGTCACCAGGGGGTCGGTCGTGGTCAATGTCCCAGTCACACTCTGCGCCAGCCACCATTCGTTGGCCAGGGTGACCTGCAAAGTGACACTCTCCCCCGGCGTGGGGCGGCCCAAGGGGTCGTTGTTAATCGCGGTGGACTGCACGGACAGAATGGGGTGCGGTTCCACCAGGATGGCCTGCCCGGCGTCGATGCGCCCGCTGCCCAGCATGCCCACATAGCCCGGGTTGAGGGCCTCGATCGGGTCAGCCGTGCGTTCCATCTGGGCCTTGACCACCGCCGGCGACCAGTCCGGGCGTTGGGCGCGGATCAGCCCAGCCAGCCCGGAAACGAAGGGGGCGGCAAAGGAAGTACCGTTGACCGGCCCCCAGTCGCCGCCCAGGAAGGTGGTGGTGATCGCCTCTCCAGGTGCGGAGAGATCCACCCAACTGCCGTAGTCGGAGAAGGCGGCTTTGGTATCGGTGTTCGTAGTTCCGGCCACGGCGATGACTTCATCATAGGCTGCCGGGTAGAAGGGCGTGGACAGGTTGTCGTTGCCCGCCCCGCCAACTACTACTGCGCCGTAGGTGTTGACTGCCGCCTGCACTGCTTCCCGCATGGCGTTGGAGTAGCTGTAGCCGCCCAGGGACAGGTTGATGACTTTGGCGCCCTTTTTGGCTGCATACCAGATGCCGGCAGTGATGTCGGAGTAGTTGGCGCTGCCGCTCACCTGCATCACCTTGACCGGCATGATCTTGCAGTTCCAGCACACCCCGGCAATGCCTGCACCATCATTGCCAGCCGCGGCGGCAACGCCCGCCGCCTGGGTGCCGTGGCCGATATCGTCGGCGGGGTTGTTATCGGCGTTGACGAAGTCCCAGCCTTTGACATCGTCGATGTAGCCGTTCGTGTCATCGTCCAGGCCGTTGCCAGCGACTTCGCCCGGGTTAGTCCACAAGCGGCCGGTAAAGTCGATGTGGGTGAAGTCGATGCCCGAGTCGAGCACGGCGATAACCACAGTCTGGGTACCCGTGACCACGTCCCAGGCGTTGGGGGCGCTGATCTTAGCCAGGCCCCACTGCTGGGCGTAGAGCGGGTCGGAGGGGACCAGGGCGGCTTTCGCCAGGTAGTCCGGTTCTGCCCACAGGACAGCGGGATCTTTTGAGAGTTGTGCGGCGGCAGAGAGGACATCGCTGCCCGGGGCCAGGTCGAGCAAGTAGGTCTGCTGGAGCGCGTCGTCGCTCAGTGTGTTCACACCCTGGGAAGGCAGCAGCGGGCGCATTGCCCGGATTTCGAGGGAGGAGGCGCCTTCTCTGGTAATCGCTTCCGCCTGTGACGACTGCCAGTCCTGGGCTTGAATGCCAGCCCGGAACTGAACGATCAGCCGGTCGGGAACATAAGCCGGCGCCGTTTTGGCGGTCTGCTCGAGAAGGGGTTGTTCGAGAACAGCCGGTTGAACAGCCTGCTGATTAGCAACCGCATCATCTGCGGGTTCGGGATATCGCATGGGGCTGCTTTGAGCAGGTATGGGAGTGAAAAGACTGGTGGAGATCAGGATGATGCCGAAAAGGACACGAGCGATCGCAAGGCTGTTCATCTGGGTTACCTCCCTGGGGTAAAAGATGGCTGAGTACTGGATATGTTTATATTTTATCTCAGAATAAGGCCGCCCATCTTAACGTTTCGACTGGGTGAGATGCTATCACCCAGCAAATTCCTGAATCTCATCATTCATGTCGTGGTCAAACTCCTCAGGGAGATCACCATTATCTTCAACCCCAATATAATCACCTGATGTATAGGCTTCCATCCCCTCACTCCCCGACTTATCTGCCCACCCAGTTGATGATCTCTGGTCATTACCCGCCCCGTAGGTCAGAGATGAATATACAACATAATTCTTGTCAGTCTCTACCGACATATTAGTTGTGACTATCGTAGATGAATTATCGCTGATAAAACGCTAAGACTGATTTGAGATAATGTAAGAATTGTAAAAATAATCTTCAGGCTTGTTTTAGAGGATTCCCAATAGCTAAGGACTCCAAATGTTGCTGCCGGTACCAATAAGACTACTAAATTGTGTGACGGAAAATATCCTAATGCTACATCGACTATAGTCAAAACTATTGTAGTTATGGTTATGAATTTTAGAATCCTGGAGATTTTTGTTTTTTGAAACCTGTTATTTTGGAAATCTATCTTATCCTTTTCCATTTTCCAAAGAACAGCACTTATGAACATTAATTGCCAAAGATAGGCAAATGTCATCCACACCTGAGGCCTGGTCGCGCTTGATTCTGTGTACCAAATGGGGGTAAAAACGCAGACAATCGTCCATACGCATGAGATTAATAATCTATTCATTATTGTTATTTTTAGTGATGAGGATTTAGCCAAACTGTTTATTTTAGGCAAACGGATGACAGCCATCATAGTAGAAATTCCTAATAATAATAATGCTATTCGAAATCCTGCGGGGCTATTTATAAATAATACAACAATAATCAGTGTACAAAGAGGAAGCAGAACGTAACAAAGCAAGCGATAAATTGGTAATAACTCGATTATTTTTGGATCCTGTGTGGTGTCTTTTCCCCAATCGATAAGGTTATCAATGCTATAAGTGAAAAACGTAGAAATACCTACGATAGCAGAACTTTCCCACGAAATTTGTCCTAACAGCACAGAGCTAGTTGTCGCAGTCAAAACTGCTGCTATAAGAACTAATTGAATCTGGCTATAGTAGAAGAAAATAAATATTTTATAATGATTTATCTTCATCATTATTTGTAAAGATCTTTCCCAATAATGCCTGCCTCGCATTCGATAACAATTTATAAGAATCGTTTCCAAAAAAGCCTAGCAAGAACGAAAGCCCAATGGTGGCATCAAAAGCTAATGGATTGACTTCATCCAGAGATACTCCAAAAATACTAAACTTCGTTAGTCTAAGAATAATAACAATAATAGCAGCGATGCTTGTTGTTCTCATCATGTTGCCTATATAGCCTAACCCATCATCAACAAATTTGAATTGGCGTTTTCTCATTAGGATTGTATTTTCAAATGATTTTTGTGCCCATGCACCAAGTGAACTCCACATGAGAACTTCTGCCGCTATACTCATTGTTGTAGCTCCATTTACAAATCCAATTTTGGAAAGCACATTTATGTTAGTCTGATTATATAAACCCAATGAGAGAAAGTTTGCTCCATGCCAAAGACAGTATAAATGGATAAAAAAAGCCTCGGTTATGCCTATCAGCAAAAGAAAGAACAATAAACTCCATTGATAAATCCACGACAATTTTGGCGATAGTTGATAAGCATTTAAAGCTTTCTGTAAATTATTTCTGTATTCAAGAAAGCGAGACTTATCTGCGTTGTTATTTTGTTCTTCCAATACAGCAAGATTTTTATCTACTAATGCCAATTGTTCTTTCAAATCATTTAGTCTATCAAAGTATTGCCCTAAAAATACTTCTAGAGGAGTTGGCTTTGTAATTGCAACCGAAGGGGTTATAAATTGATTTTCATGAGACTCTGTTTTATTTGGAATCTGTTCTTGTTGTGGCTCGGACGACATAGATGTTTTCTCCCTTCAAAATTGAAACACAAATCGTATTTCTCCAATAATATTTTAGCATGGATTTTTCACAATATCTGCGGACAGATAAATGATAAGATATTTTCGGCGTCTAAATAAAATGGCGGAGTTCCAAGCAATCAGGCCGGAATAAATAATCCCGTTTGAAACGAGTATACAACAAACCGCTCCAAAGAGGGCGGCTTTTACTGGTTATTTACCCTTGCGAGGCTGATAATCTCTGCATGTAAGGATCTATTTTAACGCACAAATCAGGTATCGCACTATAAGTTCCATAATAGAAAACCGTACCGAAAAGAAGATATAGGATTTTAAAAACGGAGCTGCTGGGCTCTTCGGCCTCTAAATTCCTCTCCCCTGTATTCGCCTTCCAACTCAAGTGGAACATAAAACGCATTCTTTCCCCGGACTTACCTGCCCACCCTGCTCTCGCGTCATACAGGCCGCGGCGAATGCATAAGCAGCAACCTGCTGATAGACTCTTTTGAAAATCTCTTTCAGGGAACAAAACAAAAACCGGCCGTGATTACCGGTTTGTTTTCTGCGCCAGACCTACAGCTTGCTCAATCTCATGCATAACTTCATCTTTAGTCGCAGCTCCCAGGCGCAGCGGCACATCCAACCGGACAAAACGAAAGCGCAGGTCAATGACGGACAGCCCCATCAGCTCTGCTGCACGCGCCAGGCTGATCGCCCCGGCAAGATAAGCGCCCAAGACTTGATCGTAACGATCTTGTTCGTTCGCCATATCCCGTATAGCCTGCTCATCCGGAACGAGGTCAGAAGCAGACGTCGATGATGAAAAGGCAGCTACCGCATGCAATATTTGAGTATCGATCATGTCCATACGCTCATGCCTTTGGCGCCGTAGTCGTCTCAAATGGCACCAGGTGCACCTCGATCCGGGCTTGCAGCACATCGGCAATACGCTGTAGGAAAGACAGGCTGGGGCGGCTCTGCCCGCTTTCCAGGCGAGCAATCGAGGGCTGGCGCGTGCCAACCAGCTCAGCAAGCTGGGCCTGGGTGAGGCCGCGCTGAATGCGCAGCCGGGCAACCTGGTAGCCGGGTTCTAGAGCTTGGACAGCTTCAACGAAATTGGGATCCTGAAGCTGTTTGGCTTCCCAATCTCGTAGGTTGGTTTTCGATAGTGGGCTCATCGCAAGTCCTCCAATAATTCTTTCATCCTGCGCCGCGCCAGCTGGATTTCAAGCTCCGGTGTTTTCTGTGATTGCTTGCGAAAACCATGCAAGATGACGAATGTCTGGTCAACTAACAAAAAATAAAACAACCGGTTTGCTCCAGGTCGCAGCTCCCAAAGACGGCCTTCAATCCTCTTCGCGTGAGGCATACTGAGATCAGGCCCGAACTCTTCCAACAAGCGTAATGCGTTGTATACTTTGGCTCGCTCGCCAACCTGCAGCTTGTCAAGATACTCTAAAACAGGGCTCCTGCCGCGATGATCTTCATAAAAGCGTATCTTCCACATTACATTCTCCTTTGATTATAACAATTTTGTTATTTAATGCAATAGCAATTCTTATCCTTGAGCAGGCGCTTGACTTACGCATACGGATGCCCGATCCACTCTCCGCCTGGGCAGATGTGCCTGGAATACGATGGACTGAGCGCACCAATTCCTGCAAGCGTCAACCTACCAAAACGGCGGCTTCTTCAGCCCCAGGTGGTGGGTGTATGCAAACAGCGCCGTCAGCACCCAGGCCAGGGATTTCTCCAGGATTTCAACCTCCTGCTTACCCGGCAGAATAGCAGCATCCCCACTTGCCAGGATTTCCGGGTCGGTGATCTCCACGTTGACGCTGAACCGGCGCGGGCCACGCGTCTGGTAGTCAGGGGTGAAGGAGTAGACCCGCAGCGAGCCGTCGCTCTGCCAGCCATGGTATTCCAGGAAGGCGTCGATCACGATCTGCATGCGGTGCAGCGCCGTGCTCTGGTTCCAGTGGATGCGCCAGGCATCCATCTGAGTGGTTCTTTGAACAAGCTGGCACAGGCCGGGGTTCATGCGTAAATATTGGTCGAGCAGGTAGAGAGATGCATAAGGCACACCACTGCGCTGCAGGGCCGGCAAGAACGGGTCGTGCGAGGCCAGGTAGATCAGGCGAACCAGGTAAAGAAACTCACTGTCGGGCCGAGTCCGTCGAACAGCCAGGTTGTTTTCCTGCAGGTAGCGGAGCATCGCCGCCAGCACCATGCGCTGCTCGTGGTTGGTAAACACCGGCAGCTGGCGGGCCGCATCGGCCAGGGGTTGGGCTTTCGGAGCGACGGCCTTCTCACGCCCCGTCAACTCTACCCAGCCCGGCGCTTCTGGCTCAGGGTTCCAGTCGGGGTTCGCCAAAAACTCGTTGAGCGGCATGGCCAACAAACGGAAGGGCAGTTCGCCGCCCAGCTTTTCGCACTGGATCTCTACGGCCTGCCGCCAGATGCCCTGGGTATGCTGGAGCAGTTTGCCACGCGGCAGGTCGATCAGGATGCGCACAACCCTGGATACATCCCCCGCCTGGTCACCCTGGAAAAAGCCCAGCTTGTGCTCGAGGCTGCGCAGGATGCGCGCCATGAAATCAGAGCGAGCATCCTGTTCTGATTCGTAGATGGCCCGCATATTCTCATTCAGGCGTACCAGGTTGTCCGGGCGGATGTGATTTCCTTCCCCATAACCAAGCTTGCGATCGGTCGCCACCTGCAAACCGG